>CAXTTL010000152.1:0-11677 GCA_964247135.1 uncultured Deinococcales bacterium
TCTGTCAAAATTGTTCTAGAGGTTGCACCGTGTGCGCTTGCCAGGATTGTCAAGCTCGAGCCTGAAGTCAAAAAAGCCAAAGCTGGCGATGTGGTTGGCGTGAACGTGCGTTTGCAACCGTATCGCGGTACACCTGTGGTGCGCCGTGTGACGTTCAAAATCCCTGAATCTCAAGCCGAGGGCGCGTTAAAACTTCGGGTGCGCGGTGGGCTAACCCCGCGTCCAGCCGACCCGAACGACTCCAACGACATTTTCGAGGGTGTGTTGACCTTCGAGGATTTGCTCGAGAAACTCAAGAACCGCCTCTCGAGCGAGAACATGTTCGTCGAATCGGGTTTTGGGCATGATACCGACATCATTGGCTTGGAAAAATTCGCCGATCCGGTGCTTGGTCTGATTCCCTTCGAGATCACCGTGGTCAAGTAGCATCTCGAGTGCGGGTTTCAAGTTAAGCTGGGGGAACCTGTGAACAGAACCTTGACTTGGACCCGCGCAACCCTGGCAAAACTTCTCGGCGGTGTGCTCGAGGGTGAGAACGCCAGCGTTGAAGCGATCAAAGAACCCAAAGATGCCACAGAGCACGACCTGACTTGCGTTTTGCGTGAGCAGTATTTACCAGCCGCGCTCGACTCAGAGGCTGGGGTGCTGGTGGTTTCCACCGAGGTTAAAATCCCAGGCGCTCGAGCCGTGATTCGGGTTGCGGACATCGAAACCGCCTGGGTTTCGTTACTGCGGGCGTTTGCCCCCAGCCTCGAGCGCAACCCTGGAATTCACCCTTCGGCGGTGGTTCACGAGACGGCGCGGCTCGGGGCGGGCGTTTGCGTTGGCGCGAATGCGGTCATCGCTCGAGATGCTTTTATCGGAACGGGCAGTGTGATTGGGGCTGGAAGTTATATCGGTGAACGTTCAACCCTGGGCGCAGATTGCCTGATTCACCCGAATGTCACGGTCTTGCACGACGTTCAAATGGGCGCTCGGGTCTTGGTGCAATCGGGCGCGGTGATCGGCTCGGACGGTTTTGGGTTTCAACGCACCAGCGAAAAACGCCACATTCGCCAAGAGCAAATTGGCGGCGTTTTGATCGAAGACGATGTCGAAATTGGGGTGCACACCGTCATCGACCGTGGCACGATCACCACCATTCGGATTGGCGCAAGGACCAAAATTGGACCCGCCTGCATCATCGCGCACAACTCGAGCGTCGGTAGCGATTCGCTGTTGATTGGGGCGGTGCAACTGGCGGGTAGCGTGACCATTGAAGACCGTGTGGTGATGTGGGGACAGGTCGGCAGCGTCGGGCATATTACGGTCGGCAGCGATTCGATGGTCACCGCGCAATCGGGTATTTCCAAAGACCTTGCGCCTGGCGGCACGTACCGAGGTTCGCCCGCCCAACCCATCCGTGACCAGCTCAGGCTCGAGGCAAATCAACGTGAAATTGGCGGTTTGAAAGAAAAATTGCAGTCCCTCGCCGCCAAAATTACCGAACTCGAGTCCAAATAGGGCACTTTATAATTTGAAAGTAAGACTTTGGATGAATTGAATGGTGTTTTTAAGGCGAAAACAGCCTCTGGCATGATACGATGCGCCGTGGCATTTCTTGGGTGGGAGGCTTCGTGAATACAACATTGCAAAAACTCGCGGAGAACGCTGCGGTCAACAATGCTATCCGTCCCTGGAATGGTCGAGGCGTCTCAAGTTGGATTCAAGGCATTGGCATACACTCGGGAGTCAACTCTCGAGTTCGTTTTTTGTCAGCTCCCAACGAACCGATTCGGATTCGCACCCAAAAAACCGAAATCATGCTGGTCGCCGAGAGCGTGATCGACACGACGCTCGCCACCAAGCTCGGTTATCGCGGCGCCAGGGTTTCGACCGTCGAACACCTGCTGGCTGCCCTGTATGTGCTCGGGCATTGGCGCGGTTTTGTGATCGAGGTGGACGGTCCAGAAATCCCGATTCTCGACGGCAGCGGGCTGGGTTGGGCGCTCGCACTGGCAGAACTGACCCCAGAACCGACCCCAAACCCATTTAACCCTTACGACACCGCCGTCGAAATTCGGGGCGGTTACGTCGGACTGGAATCGTTCAAAGACGGTGAACCCATGCAGATCAGCGTCAGCGTCGGTTTCGCCCACCCCGCCATCGGCGAACAATCCTGGACGGGCAAACAAGCTGATTGGCTCAAGCTGCTCGACGCCAGAACCTTCGGTTTCGAGCGCGAGATTGAAAGGCTCTGGGCTTCGGGTCGCGGACTGGGCGCTCGAGCCGACAACGCCGTGGTTTACAACGAAACCGGACCGAGCGTGCCAACCAGAGGCGCCGATGAGGTCGTGCGGCACAAAGCCCTGGATTTGCTGGGTGATTTGTACCTGGTCGGACGTCCACTGCAAGCCCACGTGGTTTCGGAACGCGCCAGCCACGAGGCGCACGTGGCTTTCGCGCTCGAGCTTCGTTCCCAAGGTTAAATTAAAAATCTGGTAGGGTGCGCGTCTTGACCCTTACTACAGCACCTAGCGGGCTTGGGTCGCCGTGCGCACCGTCAGCCAAACGTTGGTGCGCAAGGCGCACCCTACAGAATCGTGTCAGGGTCAGGCGTGTTGTCAGTTCAAAGAAGAGGCTCGAGATTTAAATTTCTCGAACCATTTATATTTAATCGTCGCTGTAACGTTCTTGCTTCCAGGGGTCGCCGCGATCATGATAGCCGTTGCGTTCCCAAAAACCGCGTTCGTCGTGGTCTAAAAACTCGAGTCCAGAAACCCATTTCGCAGACTTCCAAATGTACAGGTGCGGAATCACCAAACGCAGCGGTCCGCCGTGCTCGAGCGGCAATGGAGCGCCCTCGAGGGTGTGGGCGAAAAGGTTTTCTGGGCGGTTGAAATCTGAGATCGGCAAGTTGGTGGTGTAACCGCCGTAACAGTGAATCAAAACGTGCGTGGCGACTGGTTGAAGCGTCACTCGAGACATCAATTCTGGCACGGTGATGCCCGTCCAGGTGACATCGAGTTTTGACCAGTGCGTGACGCAATGAATGTCGTTGGTCAGCGTGGTTTGCGGCATGGCGTTTAACTCGTTCCAATCAAACGCGGTTTCGGTTGCCAAACCCCAGACCCGAATCCGCACGTTTTCGGGTTCGACCCGAGGGCTGGGACCGTAGGTCAGCACCGGAAAGCGCTCGGTAAGGGCTTGACCTGGCGGGGTGCGGCTGGCGAGGTCGTCGCTTGGTTTCTTAAAGAATTTTCCAAACATGCCCCAAGTTAGCATCAAACGTTCAAGCTCGAGGTGGTTTGGGTTACGGAGTTGTTAAACTCGAGCGGCAATCAATTCTTGAAATTTCACAAAGGCTTGGGCGGTCACTTCGACATCCGCCAATGCGCGGTGACGCCCGTTGGGGACAAGTCCCAACCTCGAGCAAACCGCGTCAAGGTTGTGACTTCGTTCGCGCGGGAAAACACGCCTTGAAAGTTCGACGGTGCAAATGGCGTGTTTTGGAGGAATCAGGTTTAAACGCCCCGCATTTTCGCGGATGAAACCCATGTCAAAACTGGCATTGTGCGCGACCAGTTGCCGCCCAGCAATAAACTCGAGAAAGCCTGGCAGGGCGTTTTGAATGTTTGGCGCGTCGCGCACCATGCTGTCGCGGATGCCGTTGATGCGGGTGATGAAGTACGGGATGCTGCGCCCTGGGTTGACCAGTGTGTGAAAAACCTCGCCCGTCAAAACCCCGTCCTCCACGACCATCGCCCCAATCTCGAGAATCGCGTCTCTGGTGGGCGACAAACCTGTGGTTTCGAGGTCAAATACGACGGCGGTCATCAACTCGAGCCTATCACTTTGCAGCGCTTTGGTCATGGGTTTTAAACTTTTCTTGACAAAATCAGGTCGCGTTGCGGGTCGCTGCCGAGTTGAAACACATGATCGCCAACCTCGAGAAAACCCATTTTCTGGTAAAAACGTTGCGCCCTTGGGTTGTGCTCCCAGACGCCCAACCAAATTTGGTCGGCATTTTTTGAAGCGACATGCTCGAGTAAAGTCTTCATCATGGTTTGTGCGATGCCCTGACCGTGCCAGGGCGAATCGACGTAAAAGCGCCTGATTTCGACTGGATTGCTTGCCTGCACGCAACTTGGGGCTGCCTGCCACGAAAGCTGAGTGTAAGCGATTAAGGCTTGTTCATGCTGGCAAACAAAGGTGTCCATCTCGGGATCAAGAATCTCTCGGGTTTGTATTTGGGCGCTGTAGGTGTCTTTGCAGTGCTGATCCATGTCGGCGCCGCTGTTGTCAGCCTCAAAAGTATCCCTGAAGGTTTTTTCGGCGAGGATTGCCAGCGCACTTGCATCCTTTGTTTCGGCTCTGCGAATCGACCACATGCGGATATTTTAAGCTTAAAGTTTGGGAATAAATTGTGCCCGAGCCAAATCGATCCCAAATACCACCGTCAACCCGCCCCCAGGCGTGTCCTCGAGCCGCAAACTGCCGTCGGAAATCTCCAAGATGCGTTTGACCATCGCCAAGCCCACACCGGTGCCTTCGACGCTGGGGTCAAGCCTCGAGAATAAATCCAGGGCTTTGGTTTTCAGGGCGTTTGGAATGCCTGGTCCGTTGTCAGCCACGCTGAACTCGAGGGCGGTGTCGGTTTTTTCCCAGTTGATTTGAATGTCGCTGTTTGGTTTGGTGAATTTCACGGCATTGCCGATCAGGTTGGCAAAAAGTTGGTACAGGCGTTCTGGCGAGAAGGTCAGGGTCGGAAACTGCGTCGGTTGAATGATGCTCAGGTTTTTGGCGGCAATTTTGCCTTCGAGTTCTTGCAGCACCACCGCGATCACCTTGTCGACCTCGACGGCATCGAGGGTTTCGTCGATTCTTCCAATTCTGGAAAGCTCCAATAAACCGTTGACCAACGCGGTCATGGTGTTGACGTTGGCGCGAAGCCTCGAGACAAAAAACTCGAGTTCGCTGGTGTCGCCCTCTTTTAAGCTTTCCTCGAGCAGGGTGCTCATGCCCTCCAGGCTGACCATTGGGGCTTTCAGGTCGTGCGAGACGCTGTAAACAAAACTTTCCATCTCGGCGCTTTTTTCCTCCAGGGCGCGGTTGCGGGCTTCGAGTTCGGCTCGGGTGTTGGCACGCTCGAGCGCCAGCCCAATTGTGGCGGCGGCTCGAGCCATCAGGTCGCGTTCGCCAGGTCGCCACTCGCCGATTTCGGTTTCGCGTCCGACCGACAAGAGCGCGATCACCTGACCGTCTTCGGCTTTGACCGGTTCGATGCCGACGCTGACGCGCCTCGAGCGCATGTCTTCGATGATGGTGTCGTTGTAGGTGGTGTCGTACCAGGCTTGGCGGGTTTCGACGATTTGTCTGGACAGAACGGTGTTGGTGATCGGCACCCCAGGTTTTTGAAAATACCCGCTGTAGGCTTCGGGTAAATCGCCGTGAATGCCCATCGATTGCAAGAACACCCTGCCGTCCTGATGCTCGAGTTTGAGGATAATAATGTTCTTGGCGTTTAAAGCTGGCGCCAGCAGGCGCATGGCGGTTTCCGCGACCTCTTCGGCGGTCTGAACGGTTTGCAGGGCATCTGACAAGCCCGCCAAAAGTTCGGCTCGCGCCCTGGCTTGATGCAGCCGTTCGCGCACCCCAGCCCGCTCGAGCGCCAAACCGACCGTCGCGGCGGCTCGAGCCAGCAAATCTTTTTCGGTGATGCGCCAATCGCCCAATTTCGCATCGCGTCCTACGCTGAAAATGGCGACAATCTTGCCCTCAGAATCTCGGATCGGTTCGAGTCCCAAACTGACTTGGGCGCTGCCGCCAGAATCGTAAAACGCGTTGTTGGATTCGAGCACCAATTTGGTCAAACGGGTCTGCTCGAGTTGCACGCCACGGTTGACAAAATGCTGCTCGTAACCTTTGGGCAGATCGCCCCAAGCGCCCGTGACCCGCAGTTGCAACTTGCCGCGCTGCTCATCGAGCTTGAGGGTAAAAATGTTGGTGGCGTGCAAGGTCGGACCCAGCAGGCGCATGGCGGTTTGCGCCACATCATCGGCGGTCTGGGCGCTTTGCAGGGCGTCCGAGAGCGCCGCCAAAAATTCTGCCCTGGCTCGAGCCTCAAACAGCGCCTCGGTGGTGTGAATTCGCTCGAGCGAAACCGCAATGGTGCGACCTGCGGCTGCCAGAAGATGCTTTTCAAATTCGCTCCAAGGGCGTTCACGGGCTGGGCGCAACGCCGCCAGGGCGCGGTTGCCGGCGATCAAATTCAGGTGTGATGGCAAAATCGGAATGACCGCCACAGCCCGAATGCCCGCCGTCAACCATTGACGAATCGGCGTTTGCGTGGCGGCGTAATCGTCAATAAAGCTTGGGTCGTTCGAGTGCAGCGCTTTTAACAAGGTTTGGTCATCAATTTGGTGCCAGGCGTTTAAATCTGCGGACTGGGCGATGGCTTCGTGTCCCTCAAAATCTTCAAAACGCAAATGCTGATCTTCCAGGACCGCAAAGCCCAAGCTGGCTCCGGCAAAATACGGTCTGAGCACCTCGAGCGCCGCGCGTTCCAAATCCCTGGCGTTTTGCACCCCCTCGAGCAACCTCGAGAGTGCCAGCAGGGCGCTGGCTTCTGGCGTTTGGGTGGTTTCTCGGGTTAATAAACGCTCGATGGGAATGGTCATCACGCGGGCGGTGGCAATCAGGGCGTAACGGCGCGAAGCGCCAAACGCCCGAACTTCACCGACCCGTCCCATCGCCAAAATGCCAAAGGTTCCTGCGGCGTTGGTCAAGGGCAAAAGCGCCAAACTCGAGGCTGGAATGCGTTTGAAAAGCTGATTTCCAGGGCTGTACTCGAGGTCATCGATAAACAAGGCGTGAGAGGTGTCAAAAACCGTCCAAATATCGTCGTTGGAGCGGTCATACGACTCAATTCGGGCTTTGATACCCAGCGCCCCGCCCTGCCCAAATGCCGAGAGCAACTCGAGTTTGATGCCCTCGAGCGCGTAGAGCGCCACAAAATCCACGTCAAAAACATCGTGGATTCCTGCCAGCAATTCCTCCAAGAGCACATCCAAAGCGGGACTGGAAATCAGCAGCGCCGTAAAACGCTCGAGCAGACTGGCGGGCAGTCGAACCTCGAGGTTTTCGCTGTCTGACGGTGCAAAATGGGTCATTGGCGCCGAAAATTCGGGCATGAGCGCTTGGTTTGGTTTTGGGCGCTTCATGGCGATTCATAGACTAACCCAACACTCACAATTGTTTGTGAAATGGCAATTTTTTGATGTTGCAGACGCAAAAGTTTCACCACCATAATTTTCATTTTCGGCTCGGGCATTCGGGCTGACAATGCAAGAATCAAAAATGCGTTATCGTGCACAACATGGCAATAGACCTGATGCTGATTGTGGCGCACCCCGACGACGAATGCTACGGCACTGGCGGCACCTTCGCCGAATATGCCGCCAACGGCAAAGAGACCGCCCTCATCACCCTGACAAGGGGCAAATCGGGACGCTCCTTGGAGCTTTGCCTCCCAGAGGACCTGCCAGAGTTTCGCGCTCAAGAATTGCTCCAGAGCGTCAAACACCTCGGCATCAAGCACTTCTCGCATTACGAATACCCAGATGCCGCCCCCGTGTCTCGAAGTGAACAGTACGTCACCAGCATCCCAGGCACGTTCGTTGGCGGTTTACAAGACGTTCCGAGAGATGAAGTCGTGGCGAGGGTGACCCGAGAACTCGAGACGCTGCGCCCCAAAGTCTTGATGGGCTTCGCGCCAGACGGTGGCAACCGTCACCCAGACCACATCGCCAGCCACCAGATCATGATGGCGGCATTAAAAAATACCGATTTGCTTGAGACTGGCACGCGGCTTTACTACTTTGCCTCGCCGACGTTAATGAACCCCGACTGGGCGGATACCTTTGTGCCAGCCACGCATCACCGCGATGTCCGCGATTACCTGCCGCAAAAACTTCGCGCCATTGCTTCGCACAGAACCCAGGCGCTGTCCACCGTTGGCTTTCTCTCAAGAATGGCAGAACGGATTGTGACCGAGACGTTCAGGCGCGTGCATCCCGTTTGGGACGTTGATGATCGCGGTTCGGAGTTGTAATTTATTTCGGGCTTTTGTCACTCCTTACCCCACACCACTTGAGGTGCGGAGGTCGGTTTAAACAAACCCAGAGAATTATCGGGGTGTCACTGTTCAGGCTGCCAGACGCCAAGTTCGCTGTTGAGAGATTGAACCCAAGCGTGATCGGTGTCCTATAAAGCCCTGGACAGGTGGTGCTCGGCGGCAGTAAGTTCCTTTCCCGCAGCACGAACCATTCCCAGGAAAGCTGTCGTTATGGGTGCGCAATCCATCCGCGCCCATGCGGCAGCCAGTTCGACCTCGACCGATGGTCCCTCCAAAAAGCGGTATTCGATGCCATCGCTGGGAGCCTTGCGCTGACTCGAGGATACCAACGCCAACCCCATACCCGCCGCGACGAGACCCACCACGGCTCCTTCCGTCGCCACTTCCTGCGTGACCCGGGGTGAAAAGCCAGCCGAGCGGCATAGACCTGTGATTGCGTCGTAAACGCTTGGCTTGATGGCTCGTTGGTAGAGCACAAAGTGTTCGTCTGCGGCAGCTCGCAATGGAACGCGGGTCAGCTTGGTGAGGGCATGACCTTTGGGCAAGGCGATGATCAGGGGTTCGCGCAGAACGATCTCCATCGAAAGGGCGGGGTTGCTCACGGGAGGGCATAACAAACCCACCCGCACGTTTCCCTCATTGAGGGCTGCTTCGACCTCTGGAGAACTCAGCTCGTGCAGTTTCAGCTCCACGTCTGGGTAGCGTTCGCGGAAGCGGCGCACGGTCGGAGGCAAGACGTTGTGCAAGGTTCCAGACGCGTATCCCACACTGAGCTGACCCACCTCGCCTCGAGCTGTCCGCTGAGCCGCCTCAGCCGCGTCCGCCGTGTGCTGCAAAATTGACCGAACTTCTTTTAAATACACTTGTCCCGCCTCCGTCAGCTCGACCTTGCGCGAGGTGCGCTCGAACAACCGCACGCCGAGGCTATCTTCCAATCGCTTGATGGCTGCGCTGAGCGGCTGCTGGGCGAGATGGAGTCGCTCTGCAGCCCGCCCGAAGTGAAGTTCCTCGGCGACGGCAACGAAGTAACGCATCAGGCGGTGATCCATGAGGTTCTTTGTAGCACGATCATGCAGGTTTTAAGTGTCAGTTGGATTTCAAAGAAGTGTTGGACGCGGGTCATTCCCGATCCTATACTCATCTCATCACGCGGCGCGTGTCGGACGGACACAAATGGCGAACTGAAGTTCGACCGAAGCTCTTGTGTTGTTGTATATCCACAATGTTTAAGGCGTCGAGGGCAACCAATCCAGTCATCCAAAAAGGAGATTTCATGCAGACCATATCCATCCCACGTTTTGGCACACCTGAGGTTTTGCAGGCGCTCGACAGACCCAGCCCTCATCCTGGTCCAAACGAGGTCACCATTGACGTCGCATACGCGGGTGTGAACTACGCCGAGATTTTGTTCCGAAAAGGTGTGATAGCGGATTTGCCCTTGCCCTTCACGCCTGGTATCGAGGTGTCTGGGTACGTGCGTGAGCTGGGGACAGGTGTCGGCGGGTTCGAAGTTGGTCAGCGGGTCGCGGCGCTCAGCATTGTGAACGGGGGTGGCTACGCGCAGACCGTCACCGTGCCCGCTGCGTTGACCGTACCGCTCCCGCAAAGCTTGCCGCTCGAGGTGGCGGCGGCGTTCCCGTCCAACACCACAACGGCATACCTGGTCTGGCACGAACTCGCCCATCTGAGAGCAGGAGAGGCGGTGGTCGTCCACGCCGCTGCGGGTGGCGTCGGTGGCGTGCTCGGTCAGATGGCGCGTGCGCTGAAGGCTGGCAGGGTCATCGGCACGGTCGGAAGCGCCACCAAGATCGAGTACGCCAGGTCTTTGGGTTTTGACGAGGTGGTTCTTGCGGATGGTTTCGAGGCAAGCATAGGGCAGCTCACAAATGGGCGCGGCGTCGATGTCGTGGTCGATCAGGTGGGCGGCACCGCCAGACAGGGCAGCTTGAACTTGCTGCGCCCCCTGGGACGCCTGGTGGTGATGGGTAACGCGAGTGACGCCGAAGACGTTCCAGTCTCACCGCTGACATTATGGTTCTCGAGCAAGTCCGTGCTGGGATTCAACTTGCAACTCCTCAGTGCGACATATCCTGAGTTGGTTGGGCAGTCCATGCGAGCAGCCTTGGGTCACGTCCAGAGCGGTCAGGTGCGGGTGGACGTGACGCGCGTGCTGCCCCTGTCTGAGGCAGCCGAGGCGCACCGCCTCATCGAGGCGCGTGCGACGAAGGGCAAACTCGTTCTGCGGGTCGGCGGCGAACAGTCATGAGCAATGAAAATGGTCAGGGTTTTGACGGTGGCTTCCGAAGCATAAAATCATTTGACTCGAGTTGAACCCGAATCAAGGTTTATTCACAACTCCAACGCAACTTGAGCGTCATTGCGCGTTTGTGGTGGTCTTGCGTGTGCCTAGACAAGACCAACGAACCCTCAACACAGATCACGGTATCCTAAAATCAATGAGCAACGCCAAAACTTTCCCAACCGAACTCGAGATTCAACCCCTCGAGCGTCCAATCAATGCCACCGTCACACCGCCAGGTTCCAAGTCGTACACCAACCGCGCCCTGCCGATAGCGGCACTGGCGAACGGCACTAGCTCGCTGACGGGCGCATTGTTTTCCGATGACACGCATTACATGACCAAAGCGCTGCTCGAGCTTGGTTTTGAAATCTCGAGTGATGAAGAAAAAAACACTTTTTCCGTCAAAGGTACAAACGGTCGTATTCCTCGAGATTCTGCTCAAGTTTTTATTGGAAACTCTGGCACGACGGCGCGTTTCTTAACGCCACTGATGGCGCTCGGACACGGCACGTTCGAGCTTGATGGTGTGCCAGCCATGCAAAAACGCCCGATTCAACCGCTTTTAGATGCGTTAAGTACTTTGGGCGCTCGAGCCTCGAGCATTCATGGCACGGGTTGCCCACCGATTCGGATTGAAGCCAGCGGCTTGCGCGGCGGCACAGTCAAAATGCGCGGCGACCTGACCAGCCAAGTTTTCAGCGCCCTGCTGATGAGCGCCCCGTATTTTGAAAACGGCATCACGCTCGAGGTGGACGGCGAACTTGTCTCCAAACCGTACCTCGAGGTCACGGCGCAAACCATGAAGGCGTTCGGGGTTGATCTCGAGATTCAAAATTTCGAGCGCTTTATTGTGAAGCCTGGCGAGTACATTGCCACCAATTATGCCGTCGAACCTGACGCCAGCGCCGCCAGTTATTTCTTTGCCGCCGCCGCCATCACCGCTGGGCGCGTGGTCGTGCCAGGACTTGGAAAAAACAGTCTGCAAGGCGACTTAAACTTTGTGCGCGTGCTCGAGCAGATGGGTTGCACGGTCAACCAAACCGAAACGCAAACCGAAGTGATCGGCACAACCAACCTGCGCGGCGTCGAAATTGACATGAGCCAAATCTCCGATACCGCCCAAACCTTGGCTGCCGTGGCGCCGTTCGCCTCGAGTCCCACCCGCATCACGGGCATTGGCTTTATTCGCCGCAAAGAAACAGACCGCGTTGGCGCTGTGGTGCGCGAATTGCAACACCTGGGCATCAATGCCATCGAAG
>CAXTTL010000153.1:0-11669 GCA_964247135.1 uncultured Deinococcales bacterium
GGCTTTCTGGCATTTGACCAAATTTTAATGCCTAAGTCATTTGACAACAACTAAACTTCTCGTATCTCGAGGATTTCTGCCAGCAACGCCAGTTTCTCGAGTGGTATGGCTTCCCCTCGAATTTCTGGCTCGAGGTTTGCGTGTTGGACGGCGGCTCGAATTTGCTCGTTGTCGTAACCCGCAAGCTTCAGGTTGTTGCGCAAGGTTTTGCGCCGATGGTGCAAGACCGCCTCGAGAATTTTCACCACACCGTGCGCGGGTTTCTTGCCAGGTTCAACCGTAATTCTGGCGATGCTCGAGGTGATGTCTGGTTCTGGGAAGAACGCGCCTTTGGGTACGTCGCGCAGGCGTTTGGCGCTGCCGTACAGGGCGACCAGAGCGCTCAAAAATCCGTAACCGTCCGAGTTCACTTTGGCATCCAGGCGCAGGGCAACCTCGCGTTGCACCAAAAATGTCAGGCTGGCGAAACGTCCGCTCTCGAGAATTTTGGAGATGATGGCGGTGGAAATGTAATACGGCAGGTTGGCGACCAAAATGCTGCCCTCGGGTGCATGATGCCAGGGAAACTCGAGTGCGTCTTTAAAAACCACGCGAACGTTGGAAAGTCCTGCCAGGGTTTCCTCGAGCACGGGTTGCAAGCGTTCGTCTTTTTCGATGCTAATCACATTTGCGCCCGTTTCGGCAAGGGCTTTGGTCAGTACGCCCAAACCAGGACCGACTTCAAAAACGTTTGCGCCTGCGGTCGCGCCGCCCGCCTCAACCATAAAACGCAAGATGTTGCCGTCGATTAAAAAGTTTTGCCCAAGCGATTTGGTGGGGCGCAAACCGTGACGCGTCAGCAATTCACGCACGACGCGGGGCGAGTACAGGGTTTGGCTGTCAATCTCAATCATAAAATCCCTTAAAAAACCTCGAGTTCGAGGCTCGAGGTCAAAGCTTACGATATTTTTGGTGCTCTTAATGCTCTAAGGCGGTGCTGATTTTTTTGGCTGCCTCTTCAAGGCTGATCTCGAGGCTCATGGCGATTTCGGTGGTGACCATGTGCCGTGCGTCGTCCATGATTTTGCGTTCGGTGGCGGAGAGGGCTTTTTCATTGTCGCGGCGTTGCAAGGTGCCGACCAGTTTCGCCACCTGAAAAATGTCACCCTCACCAATCAGCAGTTGTTCTTTGCGGTGGCGCGGCGTCCAACCCGCAGGCAGTTCCAAATCTGGCGGACGCAGCCCCTCGAGCAGTTCTGGGATGAGTTTTGCCACGGTGATGCGCCGCAGTCCGACCCGTTCGGCTTGCGCGACGGGAACCAGCACGCTCATGCTGCCTTTCATCAGTTCAATCTCGAAAAACGATTGCGCTACGCCGAGCACTGGACGTTCGACCATGCCAATGATCTTGCCAGCACCTTGTGAGGGGTAAACCACATGATCGCCAACTTTGAATGGAACACTCGTCTGGGGCATGAAAAACCCTCCTTTGAGGGGGGTTGAAGCACGGCATTCTCGAGCCTGGTATTGCCCGAGAGACACTTGACGAACGTTGCGCCAAGCGCCGGATAAGCGATTATACCGTGATGGGTGCTTTTTACTCAAGTTGAATGAGATACACGCCTGGTTTGTATGGCGTACAATCCTGAAATGAAGCGCTTCATTTCGGGGTTGGCGGTCTTGTTTTTCGTCTTTGTTTTGGGCGCAGATTTCAGTGCGACTCGAGCGCCGACCGCCTCGGGCAACGCCTGGTACGCAAATGCGGTTTTTTACGAGATTTTCGTGCGCTCGTTTCAAGATTCCAACAACGACGGCATCGGCGATTTCAAGGGTTTAACCGCCAGGCTGGACGATCTGAAGGCTTTGGGTGTCAATGCCCTGTGGCTGATGCCGATCAACCCAAGCCCAAGTTATCACGGTTACGACGTGACCGATTATAAAAACGTCAACCCCGACTACGGCACGCTCGAGGATTTTGACGCCTTCATGAAAGCCGCCCACGAAAAGGGTTTTAAAGTGATTCTGGACTGGGTGGCAAACCACACCTCGAGTCAACATCCGTGGTTTCTGGAGTCGCAAAAACCCAATTCACCCAAACGCAATTGGTATCAGTGGCGCGACAGTGACCCAGGCTGGGGCAAACCGTGGGGAACCGCCGAGCACACCTGGCACCTTTCGACGGTCAAACAAACCTCGAGCAACCTGAAAGTGATTTTCCCTGGCACAATCCAGGGTGCCCTGGGCGCAAAAGACTGGAATCCCAACGGACAGGAAACCCGTGCGCTCGAGGTTTCGCCTGGAATTTTTGAGTTGGTGGTGATGCTGCCCAAAGGAAGTTATGAATTCAAGGTCGCCTTGAATGGTTCGTGGTCAGAAAATTACGGTGCGAACGCCAAAAAAGACGGTGCGAACATCAAACTCGAGGTGGGCAGTGACAACATCATTGTCAAATTTGTCTTCAACCAAAGCACGCATATTGTCACCGACAGCATCAACAACCCAGATTTGGTTCAAGCCCCCACCAGCGTTCCACCGCGTCCGACGTTTACCGATGCGCCCGTCCCAGCAGGCTCGAGTTATTACTACGGCGCATTCTGGGAGGGAATGCCCGACTTAAACTGGCGCAACCCAGAGGTGGTCGCCGCCATGAACGACGGCGCAAAATTCTGGCTTGATCGCGGTGTGGACGGCTTTAGAATTGATGCCATGCGTTACATGGTCGAGGGCGAAAACGACAACAAAGCCGACAGCGCGGCGACGCTCGAGTGGACGCGCAATTTCTCGGGTTTTGTGCGCGGCATCAAACCCGACGCAGCAATCGTCGGCGAGGTTTGGACGGACACCGAGACGGTCGCAAAATACTTTCTAAACGGCGCGGGCGAGCAAATGGGTTTTGACTTTCCAATGCAAAAAGCCATCGCCGCCAGCGTGAACGGCTCGAGCAACGAAGCCATCAATTTTGAGTTGGCTCGGGTTGGCAAAGCCTATGGTCCCGAGGCGGTCGATGCGATTTTTGTCAGCAACCACGATTTGGATCGCCCATCCTATTTTGGAGCGGGTCGTTACCGTGTCGCTGCAAATTTATTGTTGACCCTTCCAGGAACGCCGTTCTTGTATTACGGCGACGAGATTGGCATGAAAAATGGTTCTCAGGGCGGCGATGAAGCCAAACGCACCCCAATGCCTTGGGACTCGAGCCTTGGCGCGGGATTCTCGAGCGGCAAACCGTGGACGGGTTTTGCAATGCAAGACGCGGGCATCAGCGTTAAAACACAGCGCGAAACCAAGGGTTCACTTTGGAATTTTTACGCCAACATGATTCGCATTCGGCAAGCCAACACCGCTTTGCGGGTGGGTGGCTTCGAGCCGCTCGGCACCGACAAACGCATCATGGCGTTCATTCGTTATGTGAACGATCAAGCCGTGATTGTGGTGATTAATTTGGACAGTGAACCGCAAAAACTCAAACTCAATTTTACGGGCACTAAACTCGAGAAGGCTCGAGGGGCAGTGCATGAGTTGACGCTGAACAAAACCTTGAAAACACTTACAGACTCGAATGTTTCGGGTTACGAATTAAAATTGAATGGCGCAGGTTTGGTTTTGCTCGAGATTGGACGTTAAACCTCAAAATCCAGAATCTCGAGCATTGACCCGTAGGGTGCGCCGTGCGCACCACCGAACACAACGCACAAATTGAAGTTTGGAATCATCAAGATGATTCAACTCGAGTTGCCAAAAACTGTTTCATGGCAGCAGTGTTCAACCCATGAAACTCGAGGTACATTTCATCCACGGCGTTCACATCCAAATTCTGGCGTTTTAAGGCAGCCTCAAAACTTGCATCCACATCCGCCAAAAGACTTGCCTCGAGATACGCAAAATACCCGAGGTTCTGGGTGATTAATTGTGCATCGTGAAGCCCACCGTGACACGGCAGCACGACGCGCGGCTTTAGCGCCCTCAACTTGAGCATGGTGGCTCGGAGTTGCGCCAAATTGCCTGAGCTTGCCACATACGGAAAAGGAAACTCGAGCGCATCGGTTGCCAGCAAGGTTTGCAACTCAGGAATCCAAACCACGATCTGGTCGTTGGTGTGCCCAAAAGCGGGCATCAACTCGAGCGTCAAATCCGAGGCGTTGATGGTGCAAGTCTCCGAAAAGTACACGGTTGGCGGCACGATTTTAACGTTTGCCAGTCGCAGTTCGAGCTTTTGCCGCTCGAGCAACTGCGTTCGTTGATGCTCGAGTAAATCCTTGGAATGCTTGTGCGCCAGAATCGGCGCTGGAAACGCTCCATCTTGGGCAAACACGGCATTGCCCCAAGTGTGATCGGAATGCTGATGCGAATTGATGACCAGCAAAACCCGATGCTCGAGATTCGCTTTGAGCATCGGCATCATCTCGAGCGCGTCTTCGGGGGTGGTGAAGGTGTCGAGCACAATCACGTGCGAATCTGAGATGATTGCAAAGCAATCGACTTCGCTGCCCGCCCTAAAAATCCGAACTCGAGGATCGACAGCGTCATACATGATTTCAGTGATTGGCATGACAGGAATTATCGCATGGCTGCCGTAGAATCTCGAGCATGATCCACAAACTTTCCTTGACCGCCTTGATTCTGACCATTGGCGCGGCACTGGCAGGCGATGACCGTGTGTTGTTTTCTTTTGCCGAAAAATCAGCCGATTGGTTTGTGGTCAACGACGGCGTCATGGGTGGAATCTCGAGCAGTACCGTCAAACTCGAGAATGGCGTCTTGGTTTTTGAAGGGCAGGTGCGCCTCGAGAACAACGGCGGGTTTGCTTCGGTGCGTTCAAACTCGAGCGAGCAAGACTTAAGCGAGTATTCAGGTGTCATTGTTAAGTTTCGTGGCGACGGCAAAATGTATGCCATGAACTTAAGAACCTCGAGTGCCAAGGGCGTTTTGTACCAAGTTGAGTTTCAAACCACGGCGGACGCGTGGCTCGAGATTCGTATTCCCTTCGCGCAGTTCCGTCCAACCCGATTTGGCAACAGCTTAAAAGGCTTTGCGCTCGAGAAAAGTCGTATCGAATCCTTTGGATTTATTATTGCCAACAAACGCGCCGAACGCTTTAAGCTCGAGGTCGATTGGATCAAAGCATACCGTTAAATCATTGGCTCGAGATCATCGGGGCAAGGGTTGTGCAAGCCAAATATGCCGTACCTTGCTCATCATTTTTGTACTCGTTCAACAAATCTGCCATGCGCCGCTGTAACTCCTTGGCTCGAGCAAAACCAAGGCGCAACATCACCCATTCGTGGCGAATCGCGGGCGCCTCGAGCGCCAAAAAACTCTGGGTCAAACCCACGCTGCCAGTCTCGCCCGAACCGAGCGCGTGAACAAAATACACGCGGTCATCACAGCGGTACAGGCGCAAACCCAACTCGAGCGAACTGTTCTCCTGGGCTTCCCTGAAGCTCCTTGACAGGCTTCTGACCAAATCCTTGCGCCACACGTGCTCACTGTTTTCGAGCAACCGTTCGAGCGTACCTTCGGGCGAGACGCTGTACGGCACAAAGTAAGCATCGCTGCTCGAGCGGTAATGTTGCACGCTGCGTCCTTTGCGGGCTTCAATTCGGCTGACTTGAAGCAATCCAAGTTGCTCAAGTTTTTTGACGCCACGGTACATTCCCAGCATCGGTAGCTCGAGTTCGCTGGCAGCGGCTTTGATGGTGGTTTCGCGCCCAAGAAAAGGGGTGAGCCATTTGGCTTCGTCGGCGTTGGTCAACAAACGGGCGGCAGCTTCAGACCCAATCGTCTGCCAGGTACGTTTTTCTGGGCTGCTTTCACCAACTGGTTGCATTGAAAGCAGATTATCATGCACCCTGTTGGGGAAGGGCAACAAGAATATGTCAGTTTTAAAATTCTTGTCATCAATTTGTTACAGTTCTTAAACTTGTTTGACAAGTTACTCTGACTCTTTTGTTTCAAGAGTTGGAAGCAAAACTATGGATAAACAATGCAAAATAAGTGATTAACTCTTGCATTTTAGATGTCATTGCGTTGAAACATGTTTCATTTAGCCTAAGCGTAGTTTTACATTCAAGTCATTCTTAACCGAGCACAACAGATTGCATCGTTTCAAGCCATTCTCGAGAGGAGTAAGGGTGACTTAAAAACGTTTTTCAAAAACGGTTTCAACCAGCAAGTTCTCGAGTTTTGAGGGCGCTTAAAAGTGTTGTTCCAAAAGGAGGACGCATGAAAAAAGCTTTAATCGCGGCAATCGGTCTGGTTCTGGGAAGTCAAGCCCTGGCAGCCCCGTTTGTCTGGTCTGGCAAGTGGACCTCGAGCAAACCAGCCGAGGTCAAAACGGGTGGCGTGATGCGCTGGACGAACCTGTCAGATCACAAGACGCTTAACCCCTTCACCACCGCCGAAACGGGCAATATTCCTGGGCAGGTGGCAGCCACTGGAGGCTTTTTTATTCTCGATCCGGTCACGCTCGATCAAGTGCCTTACATGGCGGAGTCGTACACGGTCTCAAAAGACAAATTGACCTGGACCTTCAACATTCGCAAAGGTATGAAATGGTCGGACGGCAAACCGATTGTGGCAGACGATTGGGTGACCACCTTCAAAATTCATACCGACGAAGATGTGGGTTCAAATTCTTTTGACAGCTTTTTTATCAACGACAAACCCGTGGTCGTCAGCAAAGTAGACTCTGATACCGTCAAAATAAGCTTCCCCTCCGTCAGCGCCACCGCCCTCGAGACGGTCGGGTTTGCGCCTTGGCCCGCGCACGTTTTTGCGCCCATCTACGCCGCCAAAGGTGCGGCGGGCATCAAAGCGATGTGGACGCTCTCGGAAAAACCCGAGAACATTGTCTCGAGCGGACCGTTTAAATACGTGTCCTACAAGGCGAGTGAGCGTTTGACCGTCGAAAAAAACCCGTACTTTGCCGAATGGAACAAAGATTCGGCGGGAAACGGACTGCCTTACTTGGACGGTTATGTGCAATTGATCGTCAAAGATTTGACCGCCGACCTGGCGCAATTCTTGGCAGGACAAACCGATATTTACGCCCCACCAAACGCCGATGCTTTGGGACAGGTCAAGCGGGCTGTCGATGGCGGCAACCTCAAAGCGGTCTTGCGAGCCAACGTTGGACCCGCCGCCTCGAGCCAATGGATTGTTTTTAATTGGAACCGTAAATCTGATCCGTTCAAACAAAAACTGTTCAGGGATGTCAACTTCCGCCGTGCAATGAGTCACCTGACAAACCGTGCGGCAATGGTGGACATCGTTCTGGGCGGTTTGGGCGCACCAGCCTACTCGAGCGTCTACGCGGCATTCAAGGACTGGGTTTCGCCAAATTTGCAAAAATTTGATTACAACCTCGAGGCTGCCAAAGGACTGCTCGCCAAAGTTGGTTTCAGCAAACGCAATGCCGATGGTTGGTTGGTGGATCGTGCAGGCAAGGTGCTCGAGTTTGACCTGAACACCAACGCGGGCAACACCAACCGCGAGCAACTGGCGAAGATTTTTGCCGACGAAGCCAAAAAAATTGGGGTCAAAGTCAATTTCAAACCGATTGATTTCAACTCTTTGGTGGCGGCGCTTTTACAAGAGGGTGAAGATCGCAAATTTGACGCCATCTTGCTGGGACTTGCCAACGGCAGCATCGTATACCCGCTCGGCAACAACGTCGAACCTTGCGGCACGAACCTGCACGCCTTTAACAAGTCAGGCAAATGCCTTGAGCCTTGGGAATCGCAAGTCAGCGCCCTGTACTTCAGGGGCAAGTCCGAACTCGACACCGCCAAGCGCAAAGAGATCACCCACCAGATTCAAGAGGTTCAATCGGGTGCTCAAGCCTGGGATTACCTGATCTCGCCCAACGTCCACAACGCCTGGAATGCCCGTCTGCACGGCGAATTCCCCCAGGGCGTAATGAATTCCATCACTGGACTCAACTATTACGAACTCGCCTGGGTCAGCCAATAAATCAAGCTCGAGGGGCAGGTTTTCTTGCTCCTCACGCGGTTCTCTCGAGGTAGACCATGTTGCCCTTCATCTTAAAGCGCCTGCTCAACCTGATCCCAGTTTTTATCGGTGCGACCGCACTGGCGTTTTTTATCGTCCAAGCCGCACCAGGAGATTTCCTCGACACGCGCCGCATGGACCCTCGCAGCAAACCCGAAACCATCGCACGGCTCGAGACTCATTTTGGTTTGGACAAGCCCGTGCCTGTGCAGTACGTCATCTGGTTGAAAAATCTGGTCGGCGGGGATTTGGGAACATCCTTTGATTTTGACCGTCCCGTAATCGAAGTGATCGCGCCCCGCATCGCCAATTCCTTGCTGCTGGTGGTGGGAAACATTATTTTGCTCTGGCTGCTGGCGATTCCGCTCGGTGTTTACGGTGCGGTGCGACAGTACAGCTTGGGCGATAAAACCCTCAGTTTTGGCTCGTATATTTTTCTCGGCTTTCCAAGTTTTTTTCTCGGCTTGATCGTCGTGTACCTGCTGCTGCAATTCAAATTTGCCACTGGTAATTTGATTTTCCCCTTGGGCGGCATGACCTCGGCGGGCAACGAAAACTTTTCACCGATCAAACAGATTTTTGACGTGCTCTGGCATTCGGTCGCCCCCATTTTGACCCTGACCATCATTGGCGTGGCAGGACTCTCGAGGTTCATGCGCGGACAGATGCTCGAGTTTCTGGACGCCGATTTTGTGCGCACCGCCAAAGCCAAAGGTTTGTCGCAACGTGCGGTCGTGTACAAGCACGCCCTGCGCAATGCACTGCTGCCCTTCGTGGCAAACATCGGCGGCATCTTGCCTGCGCTTGTGGGCGGCGCAGGTTTTGTCGAACAGGTTTTTAACTGGCCTGGAATTACACCCTTACTGCTCGCCTCCGTCAACTCTCAAGATTTATACGTTTTTCTGGGCTTGATCGCCTTAACGCTGGTGCTGCTGATTTTTGGAAATCTGATTTCAGATTTGCTTTTGGCAGTGGTCGATCCTCGAGTGCGATTTGAGTGATCTGTAGGAGCGCTGCGACCATGCCCGTTAGGTGCATTTTATGGTCAAGAAGCTTGCTGCCATTTAATCCAGAAACTCGTTTCTCATACCAAAAAATGTACTTTACCTCACCTGAAGCCCTCATCCGGCGCTACGCGCCACCTTCTCCCGCAGGGAGAAGGAAAACCCCTCGAGCCAAACGTGTAGAGCAATGAACCCCCCTTCTCTCCTTGAAGAGAAGGGTCGGGGATGAGAGGGAACGCGCACTTGCCCCCTCCCAAGCCCTCAAAACCCTCTCTCAAACCACAGGTAAACCCATGACCATTGCTGCAAAACCTTCAAACCAAAAACTCGAGCCTGCCGCTCGAGGTCAATCTCAGGCGCAGGTGGTTTGGGCGCAATTCAAAAAACACCAGTTGGCGATTTTTGGGGCGCTGATTCTGGGCGTGTTGTATTTGGGCGCGATTTTTGCGCCGTTCATCGCGCCCTACGGCATGGCGGAGTACAGCACCACGGACATCACCAAGTACCAACCGCCGACCAGGGTGTACTTTTCTGATCCCCAAACGGGGCAACTCGAGTTGCCGTTTGTTTACGCCAGCAAACGCACGATCAACCAAGAGACGTTTCAAACCACCTACCTCGAGGATCGTTCCGTAAAATATCCGTTGCGCTTGTTTGTGCGTCGTCCGCTCGAGCCGTATAAGTTTTTGGGTTTGATTCCAGGCGATCTGCATTTGTTCGGTGTCGATCAGCCTCGCAAAGTGTTTTTGCTTGGTACGGACGGTTACGGGCGCGATCTGTTCACCCGCATTTGGTACGGGGCGCAAATTTCGCTGACCATCGGAATTATTTCGACGCTGGTGATCAACATTTTGGGTGTTGTGCTGGGCGGCATCGCAGGCTTTTACCGTGGTTGGCTCGACAACCTGATCATGCGCTTTACCGAAATTCTGGCGGCGATTCCCGACATTTTTTTGCTGATCGCTCTAACGGCACTGCTGCCGCAAAACCTCGACCCAATTCTGGTGTTTTACGGCATTGTGGTGATGCTTGGTTTTATCAATTGGGGCGGTCTGGCGCGGGTCATGCGCGGGCAAATTCTGGCGATGCGAGATGCCGACTTTGTCCAAGCCGCGATTGCACTGGGTGCGTCGGAGGCTCGAGTGATCGGGCGGCACATGCTGCCCAACAATGCCTCGTTTTTGATTGTCAATGCCTCCCTCGCCATTCCTGGTTTTATTCTTGCCGAATCTGGACTTTCTTTTATTGGTCGCGGCATCCGTGAACCGTACTCGAGTTGGGGGTTGTTGTTAAACGATGTGACCCAAGGTGGTTTCTCGAGTTTTACGGATCGTCCGTGGGTATTAATTCCTGGTTTTTTTATTGTTTTAACGATTCTGTCTTGGAATTTTGTGGGTGACGGTTTACGCGATGCGCTCGACCCGAAAAAACGCAGGTGATTTTAAGGAGGTCGTATGAAAAAATATGTTGTTCCGCTGCTGGTGATCGGTTTGGGCATGGCGCTGGCTGCCACGCCCAAGAATGCCCTGATCGAAATCATTCAAGATGTTCCCGCCACGCTTGACCCCAGTCAGGCGTATGACACAGGCTCGAGTCAGTTGGTCGAGAATGTTTACGATCAATTGCTGGGTTATAAGGGCGCAGACATCAAAACCCTTGTGCCGCTGCTGGCGACCGAGTACAAGGCTTCCAACGCCGCCAAAACCTGGACGTTTACTTTGCGCAAAAACGTCAAGTTTCAGAACGGCGACACCCTGACATGTGACGATGCGGCGTACACGTTCCGCCGTGCGGTGATTGTGAATAACCCAAACACTTGGGGCGGCATGATCCTTGGAACGACCATGTTTGGCACAACCGAAAATGCGAGTAGCGATAAATCCATCACCTGGGACAAAATCTCGAGCGCGATCTCTTGCAACTCGAGCGGACAACTGGTCTTTAAACTGAGCTTGCCCGACGCCTCAATGCCGTACAAGGTCGCGTACACGGCGGCGGGCATCATCAGTCAAAAGTATGCGGTTGCCAACAATGAGTGGAGCGGCACTTCAAGCGATTGGAAAGCCTGGATCGGTAAGGATTTGCAGGAAGCCAACGGCTTTTTGAACACCAACATGATGGGCGCCGGACCCTATCAACTGATTTCCAAAAGCCAAACCCAGTATGTTTTCAAGGCTTTCGCGGGCTATTGGGGCGGCAAACCCGACCTCGAGAATGTCATTTTGCAAGTTGTCCCAGAGGAAGCCACCCGCATTCTGGCACTCCAAAAAGGTGATGCCGACACGCTTGGCGCGACCGTTTCGCGCCCTGGTTTGGCGCAGCTTCAGGGTATCGCTGGCGTCAAGATCATGGATGACCTACCCAACCTGACCGCCTCGGCGATTTTCATGAATCAAAACATCAAAGACCCTGCGATTTTGGGCGGTGGCACCTTGAACGAAAAGGGAATGCCTGCGAATTTCTTCAGTGACATCAACGTTCGCAAGGGCTTTGCGGCGGCTTACGATTACAACCGTCACATCAGCGAGATTTTACTGACCAAAGGCAAACGCCGCACGATGGCGCTGCCCGAAAATTTCATCGGGTACGACCCAAGCATTCCGCTGGCGCAATTTAACCTCGAGAAAGCCAAAGGGTTTTTCAAGAAAGCGTTTAATGGCAAACTCTGGGAGACTG
>CAXTTL010000154.1:0-11626 GCA_964247135.1 uncultured Deinococcales bacterium
AATGCGTTTTGCCACCGTGAACGGCACGACGAATCCCACACCGGCGCTCGAGCCTGCCCCGCCGATGATGGCGGCGTTGATGCCCACCACTCGCCCTTGGGCGTTCAAGAGTGGTCCGCCAGAATTGCCTGGGTTGATGGCGGTATCGGTTTGCAGCAAATGCACCAGCGTTAAACCTTCGGCGCTAAAAACGCGCTCTTGCCCAGAAACAATGCCGCTCGAGAATGATCCTGGGGCGCGACCAAAGGGGTTGCCGATGGCGTAGACGCTCGCGCCGATTTCTGGAAGTTCTGACGCCCACTCGAGTTTGCTTGAAGGTGCATCGGTTTTGAGCACGGCGATGTCGGTGAGGGTGTCACTGCCAATCACTTGTGCGATTTTGGCTTTTTGATCTGGTTTCTCGAGGGTACGGTTGGAATCTTCGAGCATCACTTCCCGCGCACCTGCGATCACGTGGGCGCTGGTGACAAAATAACCGTTTCCAATGTGAAATGCCGTGCCGACCCCTCGGGCTTCCAAGTCGTCAAGGCGTGCCAGGTCGGTTCTGACGGTCATGACGGCGGGTTTGGCGCGTTTGTAAATTCCCGAGGCGCCCACTTGGCTCGAGGCTGAAATCTGGGCATTTGGGGCGCTGCCCGAGCTTGGTTTGAGGTTGAGGTATATTGCCGCAATCCCGAGCAAAACGCCAAGAACGGCTACCGACCAGAGTGCTCTCATTGGTTGTTCCGCAATTCGTTTAAGGCAGCCGAATCTTTTGGGTCAATACCGTACAGCAGTGCCAAGTAATAACCGACCCACGCTCCGAAGTACCACAAACCCAGTTGTTGCGCGTACAGTTCGGTGTTTGGGGCTGGGACTTGAATCACCTCGTCAACTCGAGATTCCAACACCTCTTGCATAAACTCCAAAGCCTCGTCGCTGCCGCCGAGCAGCAATGCCACCAACGAATCGCCGGTTTCGTGGCGGGCTTCAAAGCCACTGGCAATAATGGTCAACGGATTGCGTTCTATCGGGATGCTCATGGATTTACCGAGGCGCGAAAGCAGGACTTGCCACGCCCAAATCTGACTTTGAAATTTCGTGCCAGCCAGCAACATCGGTGTGCGCGTCCAGAGTTTCCAAGCCAGCTCTTTGGCGGGATTGGTGTCTGAATGCACCTGGGTTTTGCAACGTTCTCGCAAATCCTCCAAGACATGTTCGGCGGCTTGGGCACTGCTGGCACGACCACAGGCATAACTGAGTGCCTGCAAATAGCTGTAACTCGAGAGTGGCGAAATCGGAATCAAATGCTCGAGGTTCTCGAGTGCATCGCTGAATTTTAAGGTCAAGCCCTTCTCATCGCGGGTGACTCGAGATGCTTTGGTGCCAATGCCCATACGGTAAAGGTTGGCGCCTGTGGCTTCGGCTAAAATCATGCCCGCGTCGGCTTCGCCAAAGTCCAGCCCTCCAAGCAGCACAAATTGCGTGCCGCCTGCCACAATCGAGGCATCAATCCAATCTCGAGAAACTTCCGCAGCCCAAGCGCCCTCGCCGAAACCAATCACGCCGTAAGGTCCAGGCAAGACCTTTGTGGGTCCAGCATAAGACCCTGGCAAGCCTTCGAGCGTTTGCGCAAGTCGGACGGTGTCAAGTTCATAACGTTCAGAGGAGTCAAGCACGCTTTTAGTTTATACAATTTAGGGGTGACAACAAAAATCACGGCTCGAGTTGCGCCGTGAGGTCAGCATTACCATTTAAATTAGGCGGCGCTTTCAATCGTTGAACTCTTAAAATTCTCGAGTAAGCCCAGCAATTGCGACGGGCGAAACGGCTTGGTGATAAAATTCATGTTGTTTCGCGCCCCCTTGCGACGGTCTTTTAAACCGCTGGGCGTGGTCAACAAGATCAGCGGCACGCCTTTGGTTTTTTCGGCGTGAAACAAGCGTGCCGCCATGTCAAAACCGTCCATGTCACCCATCATGATGTCAAAAATAATCGCAAAAGGCTTTTCTTCGCCCCAGGCAAGGCTGATGCCCTCGACGCCGCTGGCGGCGGTTTGCACACGGTAACCCGCTTGGGACACCATCAACTCGAGCGATTCACGGACCGTGGGGTCATCGTCTACGATCAAGACCAATTTTTGGTTTTTCTCGAGCTTGGCGAATTCATTCATGCACGTTTAGGTTACCCAAAAAAAAACGAGAGGCTTGGTAAAAAGCCTCTTTGCCCTTATGGATTTTATCATGGAGTACAAATAAAGCTGGAAATCATCATACTTTACGGTAAATAAACCAAAGGATTGATCGGTGTTCCGTATCGCTGCACTTCAAAATGCAAGTGCGGACCGGTGCAAATTCCCGAGCAGCCCTCGTAACCGATGATCTGCCCTCGAGCCACCACCGCACCCGCACCCACGGCAATTCGGCTCATGTGACCGTAAATGTTGACAATTCCATTGCCGACCGCAATCCGAATGTTGAGACCAAAATAACCGTAGCCTGCCTCGATGATTGTGCCCGTGTGCGCCGCACGAATCGGGGCGCCGTAACCTGCGGCAATGTCCAAACCGGTGTGAAAGTTACTCGAGCCAATCCACAAACCTCGCCGCCCAAAGCCCGAGGTGATCGAACCCTGAAGGGGCCAAATGTAACCGCCACCGTAAGACGGCATTGGATGGTAATCGGGTTGGACTTTGGCACGCTCTACCCGTGCTGGCGTGCTGATTTGCGCTCGAAGCAGAATTCTGGCTTGCGTCTTGGCTTGCGCCGCCTGTTCTGCCAGCTTGGCTCGGGCTTCACGAATGTGCTGTTTTGCCAGAATCTCGCGCTCTTTGGCGTACTCGAACGCCAGTTGCCGCCTGATCTCGAGTTCGGCGGCGCGACGCTGCTCGAGGCGTTTGAGCGCATTTTGCGGCGTGATTCCAGGCAGCAAGACACGGTCCCCCGTGCTGGCGTTCATCAGGTAATCGAGCGTGTTGACTTGGGTCATCTTGAGGGCGTCCACGCCGTATTGGTCGGCAAGCTCGAGCGGCAACTGACCGGTTTTGAGTGCCAGCAGCACACCGCCGCCATTGGTCGGAATCAGGAGCACCTGCCCAACCCGAATCTGATCGAGGCTGCGCAAGTCAGGGTTCGCGCCGATCAAATCCACGGCGCTGACGCCGAAGCGGTTGTGAATCGTACTGAACGCCTCACCGCGACGAACCGTGTGGCGCACGACGCCTGGCGGTAAGCTTGCGGCTCGAGCTTGAAGCTTTAATTCCTCGAGGATCGGAATTTTTAAGGTCGCACCAGGACGCAGTTGGTCCAGGCTCATGGCATTCTCGAGTTTGATGGCTCGAGACGAAATGTCAAAACGGTTCGCAAGGCTCGACAAGGTATCGCCAGCCCGAACTTTGGTGTAGACCACCGCTTTGGTTATTTTGGGACGCTCGAGCGTCACGGTTTTGCGAGCTGGGGCGGGAACGATATCCCAGAGGTACTTCTCGAGGTGGAAACCAGTTTGGGCTTGAAAACTTGCCGCCTGAGCGAACGAAAAACCTGTTGTGACCAGCGCAAGAACAGCTTTTTGAATTGCCTTCATTTGATTCCTTGAGACATGTTCAGTTTCCCTTTCGAGTTCAGCCTGGGTTCAGCTTGGGTTCAGGTGAAAGCCAAGGCAACTCTAAGTTTTAAAGACGCTTAAAGTCAAATTTTTAACCGGCAGCCAAGGTGGAAAGGAACTCTTTGTTCGATTTGGAACGTCCCAGACGTTGAAGCAGCATTTCCATCGCCTCGGCGGGGTCCATGTCGGAAATGACTTTTCGCAGCAGCCACATTTTATGCAGGGTTTCGTCGCCCAACAAGAGTTCTTCACGGCGAGTGCCCGATTTTAAAATGTCAATTGCCGGAAAAATACGACGCTCCTCGAGCCGTCTGGAAAGGTGCAATTCCATGTTGCCCGTGCCTTTAAACTCCTCGAAAATCACGTCGTCCATCCTCGAGCCGGTTTCGACCAGGGCAGTCGCCAGAATGGTCAGCGAACCGCCGCCGCGAATGTTGCGGGCAGCGCCGAGGAAGCGCTTGGGCCAGTACAGCGCGTTGGAGTCCAGACCGCCCGACAGCGTGCGCCCTGTGGCGGGCGTAACCAAATTGTTGGCTCGAGCCAGGCGCGTGATGCTGTCCAGCAAAATCACCACATGTCCGCCCTCTTCAACGATGCGCCGCGCCCGTTCGTGGGCAAATTCGGCGACGCGCACATGGTTGGCGGGCGGCTCATCGAAAGTTGAGGCGATCACTTCCGCGCCTGTCACGCTCTCGCGGAAATCGGTGACCTCCTCGGGGCGTTCATCGACCAGCAGCACGATCACCTTGATGTCGGGTTCGTTGGCGGTGATCGCGTTGGCAATGCGTTTGAGTAAAGTCGTTTTGCCCGCTTTTGGCGGCGCGACAATCAGTCCCCGCTGACCGCGACCGATTGGCGCGAGCAAGTCCACCACCCTGGTCGAGAGCACATCGGGCAGCGTCTCGAGCTTGATTTGCGTGTCTGGATGCTCTGGAGTCAAATCGTCAAACTTGGGTCGGGATACCGCGTTGGTCGGGTCTTGCGAATTGACCGCTTCGATTTTGGTCATGGCGTTAAAGCGTTCGTTCTCTCGGCTCGGACGCGCCGTACCGACGATAAAATCGCCGGTGCGCAACTGAAACTCTTTGATCAGACCCGCCGAGACGATCACACTGCGCGATTCGGGCGTCAGCAAAGAGTCCTGCAAGAACCCGTAACCGTCCTCAGAAATCTCGAGGTAGCCCTGCGCCAGGGATTGACCCTCACCCTCGGCATTTTTCGCCAGGATCGCCAAGACCAGCGCATCACGGCTCAGTTCCTTTGGATTTTCGACCCCAGCCTTACCCGCCATCAGGTGCAATTCTGCAAGAAGTTTATGTTGAAGCTCGAGAAACGTCATGTACGACCCCTAAATGATGTTGTTATTTGAATTTTTTGGCGTCCGCCATGAACTTCTCGATGCCCGCATCGGTCAGCGGGTGCTTGACCAGCATTTGAAAGACCTTGGCTGGCATGGTCGCAATGTGCGCGCCCGCTTTGGCAGCCTCGAGCACGTGCACGGGATGGCGAATGCTGGCAGCGATAATGTTGGTTTTCAGGTCGTGCGTGTCCAAAATTAACCGAATATCACGAATAAGCTGCATCCCGTCCCAGGAAATATCATCGACCCGACCCAAAAACGGTGAAACATAAGTCGCACCCGCTCGAGCCGCCAAAATCGCCTGGTTGGCGCTGAAGCACAGCGTCAAATTGGTTGGGATGCCCTGTGATGTTAAGGCTTTGCAAGCCGCCAAACCGTCGGGCGTGATCGGCAACTTCACCACCACATGATCCGAAATTTTGCGAAGCTCGAGTCCCTGCGCGATCATTTCGTCTTTCACCAAGCTGGTGACTTCGGCAGAGACCGGACCTTGTACAATACCGACCATTTCTTTGATCACATCTTCAAACTTGCGCCCACTGGCAGCAATTAGACTGGGGTTGGTGGTCAAACCAGAAACCACACCCCAAGCAGCAATTTCACGAACTTCATCGACGATGGCGGTGTCCAAGTAAAGGTGCATAATTCCTCCAAAAAGCAAAAAATAGAACTTGCCGCGATTCAATTCTCAACCTCGAGTTTCGCGGGATGTCTTAGTTTGCGCTAAAACCACCCGATTGCGCAAGGTACAAAGTTCGAGAAACACAGAACTCAGTCAGAAACACCTCGAGTTTGGTCTGAAGGATTTTTCTCAATATCAACGCAACGACTTCCTCGAGTGACAATTTAAGCTTCAGTCAACCTGCTTTTATGCGCAGGGCTACGAATTGCTCCAAGGCTTGGGGTGATCCCTTGTGGTTCAAGGCAAAGGCAATGACCTGCTCGAGAGGAGCGGCACGTCCAGACTCATGACTGCTGATCCATTTGTCCATCGTGAGTGCCTGTTGGGTTTCTCGAACGAGACGCTCGTGGATTGGGCGACGCAGTGGCGAGAGCGGCAAACCGATGAGGCTACGAAGTGCTTCGGACGCGCCCAACAGCCAAATCGCCTTTTGGGGTTCAAATTCTTGCAGTGCCAGTGCCGCAAATCCCTCAATCCCCTGTGCGATCAGCCAGCGTGGTCCGTACTGTCTGGTCGCCGTCAGTGATTCGGTCAATGCACTTCTGGCTTGCTCGAGGTCATGGCGTGCCAGGGCGATCAGGGCAAGACTGGAGAGGGATTCGGCACTCGGAGCGCCACCCCAGAGGGTGCGTGCTTTGGCAACGCTTTCCAAAGAAAGTGCTTGCGCGTGCTCGAGGTCGCCTTGCACGTAGGCAGCCAGCGCAAGGTTGTTGAGTGCAAATGCCACGCCCCAAGCTTCGCCAAGGTCTTCAAACAACACAATGCTTTCTTGAGCCAAGGCTTGGCAGCGCGTGGCATGGGCTTGTTCGCGGGCAATGTCACTTTGCCCGAGCAATGTGGCAGCCATCCCGCCGCGATCACCAAGTTCTTGATGCAATCTCAGGCTTTCCTCGAGCAGACTTTCGGCTCTGGCATACTGTCCCTGTTCACACAACACCAAAGCCAACCTCGAGAGTGAGAGTCCAAGCCCGTCTTGTCCGATGCTCTGGTGGTTTCCAGCCTCGCGTTGCCTTGACAAACTTTGCTCGAGCAGGCTTGTTGCACGGGCATAATCGCCTTCGGAACGTGCCAGCATCGCCTCGTTGACCAGGGCGGCTTCCAGTCCAGCCGTTTCGCCCATTTCACGTCTTAAGCTGGCGCTTTCCTGAAAAAAACTGGTCGCAAGTGCAAAATCATCACGGGCATGAGCCAACCATGCCGCGCCCGTCAATGCCGTAGCACGCACCGCCAAGGGAACTCGCTGCGTGCTTGTAACCTCGAGTTTAAGCAGACCCTCGAGCCATTCGCTGCCTTCAACCAAATGACCGCGAATCATCCAGTAATTTTTGAGCGCCCCAGCGAGTTGTAAACCGATTTCGCAATTGCCGTTGTGGTATGCCCACTCGAGCGCCACATGGAAGTTCTGGTGATCCAATCCGAGCCTGGAAAGCCAGAGCGCTTTGCTGATCCCGTACAATTCTGAAGCCGCCGTTTGAGCCAAGGCAAGAAAGAACTGGGCGTGTTGAATTTGAGTCATTTGGCGCACTTCTGGCATAGTCTCGAGTTTCTGATACGCATGTTGGTGAATCAGTGCGTGTCGGTCATACCGCCCGTCAGCATTGACCCTCAAAAGTGATTTGTCCACCAATGATGTCAGCACCGCAATGGTGACGCCCGTGACCGCACTGGCAGCCTTATGGTCAAAACCACCTTGAAAAACCGACAAACTTGCGAGTGCGAATTGTTCTTTGACCGTCAGCAAATTCCAAGAATATTCAAACACCGCCCTCAGGTTGCGGTGACGCTCCGTGATGTTTCTCGAGTTTGACTCGAGCAAATCAAAATTTTGTGTCAATTCCAAAGCCAATTGCGCGACTGACATGACCTTGACCCACGCCGCCGCAAGTTCGATTCCGAGCGGCATTCCGTCCACCAAACGACAAATCTTGAGGACACTTGGCAAATCGCTTTGGGTCAAATCAAAATCGATTCTGGCGCGTTTTGCACGCTGAATAAACAAGCGCACCGCATCGAAAGCTTCGGCATCAGCGAGGTTAACCTGATCGCTCGAGACTCGAAAACCCGAGAGCGGCAGCACAAATTCTTCCTCAAGGTTCAGGCGTTCCCGAGAGGTCACGAGCAACATCAGATTTGGGCAACGCTCGAGCAGTTTGGAAATCATCAGTGCGCCGTCGGTCAGATGCTCGAAGTTGTCGAGCACCAACAAAATGCGATGATCGGCGATAGAAGTTTGCAGCACTTCGAGCGGGTCGGCACTGCCAAAGACTGCAACACCCAACGCGTCCAAAATGGCTCGAGGAATTTGAGCATTCGAGTTGAGCGTCTCGAGTGGCACAAAATGCAGACCGTTTTCAAACTGGTTTTCTTGCCGTTGATCGTGCGCCAATTGCAACGCCAAACGGGTTTTGCCCACACCACCAGCACCCAGAATCGTCACCAACCTGACCTCAGAACCCGCAAGCAGATTTGCCAATTCAATCAATTCTGGATCACGCCCAACAAACGACGTTTTGGCGCTCGGGATTGGACGCATCGCAAACCGAGTGGCTTTTTGCTTGACCACCACAAAACGCGCTCGAGCTTCCAACGGCGTCAGGTTCAACTCGAGGTTAAATTCTCGAGCCTCACGTCGAACTTGTGCCGCCAAAACGCTATCGCCCGCCAGCAAAACCGCGTACAACCGCTCGAGTTCTTCGGGTTCGGCAGATTTCGCACCCTGAACTTTGTACGCAGCCTCGGCGCGAGTTGCTGCCAGCCCATAATTCTGACTTGCCGCAAGTTGTTCCGCCTCGTACAACAACGCACCGCGCACCTGAGCCGCAATGGATTCTCGGGTCGCATACACCCATTCCTCGAGTTCGCTGCTCCAATCTGGCAGCACAAAGCCTTCCAGAAAAGCACCCGAATACAATGCCGCAACGTTTTGAAAATCACGATTTCGCACCGACTCGAGCAAATTCTGAACGTCGCTGGTCAAAGCAAAAGCCAACTTTTGCCCATCCTCGAGCACCGCGTTTTCCACACCTTGCCGAAGTTGCGTTAACGCCACCCGCAAACTCGAGGCGGGATTTGCGGCATCAGACCAGAACAATTGTGCAATATGCCGCCGGTCTTTCGCACCCTCGAGCGCGAGGTACACCAGCAGCAACAACGGTTTTGGACGTTGAAAGGTGGTCGCAATGAGCTTTAATTCGCCCAGTGTTTTCAGGCGCACCATGAGGACAGGGTACAGCACGTGAGGACTTGGGTGCAAAACGCTTGAGCCTCAACCGTTAGCGCCTTGTTAATGCCCCGTTTGGCAAACTCTGGTCAGACGAGGGCAACCTCGAGCGACACGAACAGGAGATCAAGCCATGAACCCACCAATCCGCGAGACATACCAAACTCCGAAGCTCGAGACGCATACCGATTGGAAAGCCATGACGGGCGCACCTGTCAGCGTGCCAATCACGAGTTTATCCACCGACCCCAACGACACGCTCGAGAAAATGCTCGGGTTCTTGAAAGGACAATGAAATGCGAAAATTACTGCTGCCAATATTGGTTTTAGCGTTTAGCGCTTGCAATCAAAGTCAACTGATTCGTCCGATCATGCCAAGCACTCCCCACGGTTTGGTCGAAATCAATTTTTCTGAAATCGGCAACTCACAGCCAAACTCGAGCGCCAAAAACATTCCCTCGAGAAATCAAACCCGCACCCTGAGCGACAACACTGGCGGCATTGACATGAAGCTGGTCAGCACCAACGCATTTACCTTTAACCCTGGGGTCAACCGTCAAGATGGTTTTCGTTACCTGAGTGCAACCTACAAAATTCGCAACGCCGACAGCACTGGCACACTTTACGCAACACCTCGCAACAACCTCAGCTTTGTGGCGGTCAGCACCCCTAGCACCCTTGGCGGCAGCGCCGTCTCGAGCTTACTGCGCTTTGATGGCACACCAGCCGACTCGAGCATCGCGCCACTGATTCGTCCAACCCACGAAATGACGCTTGATGGCAACACGTTAACGCCCAAAACCCTAACGGGAAAAGAAGACTTTCAAGCCTACCTCGAGACTGAAATCGCTCAATTTCAACCGGGTGGTTTGAACCCGGTCACGGGTGTGAACAGCGTTTTTGGTTACGGCTTCGTGACCCGCCCCATCGGAAACACCGACAGCCGCATTTTACCCGCAGTGCCAGTTCGACCAGACGGGTACGACGGCATGGTGACCTTTGCCGTGCGCGTACCCTTGCAAGCCAATCCAAATGGTGCAAGCAAAGACCCATTCAGTTTCTCGATGCTGTTTGAAGTCATGGATGACAGCCAAACCACCGTCACCGAAAGTCTCGAGGAGCAAAATAACCTGGGCAACGCGTTTTCTCGGTCAGTGGGTTTAAACAATGCGCCAATCAAAATCCTGCCTGGCAGCAGCATCAGCGGCACTCCCGTCTGCCGAATTCGCACCGCAGGCACGGTCAACAACCCACTGGCTTTCATGGTCAACTCGAGCACCCTGAACGGCACACCCGCTCTTGCCAATCACATGTTTGCCACTGCGGGCAGCCCAATAGAAGCCATGTTCGACCAACCCATGAACGCTGCCAACGCCCAAACGTTTAGCGTCAATGGTTCGATGACAGGTTTCAAAACTGGCTCGTACACTGGCGCCGGCACGAACAAACTTAAGTTTACTCCAACCGATACCTCGAGCACCAAGTTTCCAGCCAATGAAGAGCTTGAAGTCACACTGAATGGCGGATTAAACGACACGACTGGAAAAGCTATTTGCGCTCCGTACAGCTTTAAATACCGTACAGGAGTAAACGTCTCGAGTAGCGCGAGCTTTCCACTCTCGAGGACGTTCAACACAGGTGGTGGACCGGTATCGGTGATCACAGCGGACATGAACGAAGACGGTAAAATAGATTTGATTGTTCAGGATAGTATAGGTCAGTTGAACGTCAAGTGGGGCAATGGTTTTGGTGATTTTTCAAGCGGCGCGTTTATTCCTCCTGGTGATTTCAATTTTCCTGGTCAATCAATCGTTGCATCTGACCTGAATCACGACCATCACCTTGACCTGGTAGTCACCAGTCCAGCTTCAAATTACATCAGCGTCATGTTAGGTAATGGTCTTGGAGGATTTACTAGAACAGATATTGTGTTATCGGCAATTGATGAACTTCGTCCATCTTTGATAAAAATAACGGACTTCAATAGCGATGGAATTTTGGATATTGTGAGTGTTAATACCACAAACATTCCTGGTTTAAATTCTATCTCCGTTCTATTGGGCAATGGAGATGGTAGTTTCAAACCAAGCATTGTAAATCGTATTTCAAGTGCTGGTTTATTCAGTTCTATCAGCGTCGATGATCTTAACAATGATGGAAAAATAGATGTCATCCTTGGCAACTTTAGTTCGAGTTCGGTAAAACTTTTGCTTGGCGCTGGCAATGGTCGTTTTCAAGCCCCAACACTTGTTGCGTTGCCTGGTATTCCAGCTTATGTTACGACCAGCGATGTGAACAACGATGGAAAACTAGACCTCATCGCTGTTTTTTTCAGTCAAGGCGCAGGCAGCGTCGGTATTTTACTTGGCAATGGCGATGGCAGTTTTCAAGCACCAAACTTCAAACCATTTGGGGTCAACCCTCAAGGAGTCCTGACCGCCGACCTGAACGGCGACGGCAAACTTGACATCGCCACCTGTGACTCCAACTCGAGTCAAGTCATCATACTGTTGGGCAACGGCGACGGAACATTCCAAAATGGTTATGCCATTCCAGTTGGTGCTGGACCAGACTCTCTGAGTGCCGCCGACCTCAACAATGATGGGAAACTGGATTTGGCAGTCACAATTTATCCCCAAAATTACGTCCAAGTCTTATTTCAATAATCACCAACAGACGCTCGAGCAACCCAACACGAAATCACTCGCTCGAGGTTCACAAAAAAATCTCGAGCCACGCGTTTGATTGAGAAATCAGGAGTTATGTTCAAACATATTGCCGT
>CAXTTL010000155.1:0-11610 GCA_964247135.1 uncultured Deinococcales bacterium
CCAGTATCGTCTGGCAATGGTCACACAGGACAGTGTGCGCAAAGTATTGGGTGCTGACAAACCCGACCTGATTCACGTGCACTCACCTGACCCTCTGGGTTGGGCTGCCATGCGTTACGCCCGTCATGAGGGTATTCCGATGGTCGCCACGTATCACACCCATTTTCCAAGCTATGCCAAGTATTATCACCTCGAGTTTGCCGCGCCGTTGGTTTGGCAAATCATGCGTGCCATGTACCGCTCGAGCCAAGCGGTGATCGTGCCTTCACAGTCCACGCTCGAGGAACTTGCCGAGCACGGCATCAAAAACCTGATTCACATTCCGCACGGCGTGGACACCGCCAGTTTTTCGCCCTCAAACCGTTCCGAGGCTTGGCGCTCGGGTATTCTGGGCGCGGAGACCGACCGTGTGATCGTCAGTTTTGTCTCGAGGTTGGTCTGGGAAAAAAACCCGATGGTGCTGGTGCAAGCTTGGAAGCGCTTAAACAACAAAGGACGCGCCAAGCTGGTGATCGTCGGCGACGGACCTGCCCGATTAAGGCTCGAGCAACTGCTGCCCGAAGCGCACTTTACTGGCAAATTGTCGGGCGCGGCATTGTTTGAAGCCTACGCCTCGAGCGATCTGTTTGTCTTTCCCTCAATCACCGAAACCTTTGGCAATGTGACCGTCGAGGCGATGGCGTCTGGTTTGCCCGCAATTTGCGCGATTGCGGGCGGCGCGAGAGACATTGTGATTCCAGGTCAGAACGGTTTGCTGTTCAATGCCGACAAACCTTTAGAGCTTGCCCAAGCCATCGATGAACTCGTGACCAATACAGTTTTGCGTGCTGAGATGTCCAAAAATGCCCTCGAATCGGTCAAACGCTTCAGTTGGGAAGCCACGGTTTCGGCTTACGAACGCGTCTACCAAGAGGTTTTGGCGGAAAAAGCAATTGTCCCTCAACTGGCGAAAACGAGTTAACAGTTGACTGAACAACCCTCGAGCGAGCGCTTTTTGAGGGTTTTCTCGAGATCACCTTAAAACTGGTGACTGACTTCCCTTTGCCAGAACGCGCGGGGTGCTATAGTGACTCGCCATGCTGGGATTCCTAAACAAACTTTTTGATAACAACGCCAAAGACGTGCAACGACTGACCAAAGATGTGGTCGTCAAAGTCAATGCGCTCGAGGCTCAAGCCAAAGACACCCCTGATCTCGCAAACGCTTTTGCGAAACTGCGAGAACGCGTTGCGGGCGGTGAATCGCTCGACGCCGTGCTGCCAGAAGCCTTCGCCCTCACCAGGGAGGCGGCGATACGCACGCTCGGCAAGCGACATTACGACGTGCAATTGATCGGCGGCGCGGCGCTGCATCAAGCCCGAATTTCGGAAATGAAAACCGGTGAGGGCAAAACCCTGGTCGCCACCCTCGCGCTGGCATTGAACGCGCTCGAGGGCAAGGGCTGTCATTTGGTCACGACCAACGATTACCTCGCCAAGGTCGGCGCGGAACAGATGGGTTTGATTTACAAGGCGCTGGGTTTAACTGTTGGCGTGATCCAACAAACGCTCGACCCAAGCGCCCGCAAAGTGGCTTACCTTTGCGATATCACCTATGTCACCAACTCCGAACTCGGCTTCGATTACCTGCGCGACAACATGGCAAATCAACCCGATCAACTGGTGCTCCGCGCCGATCACCCGCTCAACTTTGTGATTATCGACGAGGTGGACAGCATCCTGATCGACGAAGCCCGCACGCCACTGATCATTTCGGGCGCGAGCGAGAAATCGACCAGCAATTATTACCTGATGGCAAAAATCGGCGGGATGCTCGAGAAGGGCGAACCCGTCGTTCCAGGCGATAAAACCCGCACCGTGGCGACAGGCGATTACACCATTGACGAAAAACAACGTCAGATTCACCTGACCGAAAACGGCATTGAAAAAGCCGAGAAATTGCTGTCCATCGACGGTTTGTTCTCGACCGAGCACATGGAACTTGGGCACATGCTGCAACAAGCCATTCGCGCCCAAGAGCTGTACCACAAAGACAAAGACTACATCGTTGACGAAAACAATGAAGTCGTGATTGTCGATGAATTCACGGGACGCCTCATGCCAGGTCGTCGTTACGGCGAAGGCTTGCACCAAGCCATTGAAGCCAAAGAGAACGTCAAAATTGCTGGTGAAAACCAAACCCTGGCGACCATCACCTACCAAAATTTCTTCAAACTCTACAACAAAATTTCGGGCATGACCGGCACCGCCAAAACCGAGGAAAAAGAATTTGTCGAACTGTACGGCGCAGATGTTTTGGTGATTCCAACCAATTTGCCGATGATCCGTAAAGACAACCAAGACGTGGTGTACCGCTCTGAGCTTGGCAAGTTTAAAGCCGTGATCGAAGAGATTGTGGTGCGCTCCGAAGCCGCGCAGCCCGTGTTGGTCGGTACAATCAGCATCGAAAAGTCAGAATTCTTGTCCAAGATGCTCTCCGAACCCAACCGTTACGTGCAATTTATCGAAGCCACCGCAGGGCGACTGCTCTCGCAACTGGTCAAAGCGGACGCCAAAACCATCGAGAATGCCAACAAAATCCTCTCGAATGCTGGTGCGTTAACGCCAGAAAAACTGACCGACCTCAAACCCATGCTGCCCAAGAATGCACTCGAGACTTTTTCCTACCTCGAGAGCGAGGTCAAAACCTTGCAGGCGCTGCGCAAAGGCATCAAGCATCAGGTCTTGAACGCCAAGCAACACCAGTTTGAAGCCGACATCATCGCCCAGGCTGGTCGTTCAGGTTCGATCACCATTTCCACCAACATGGCAGGGCGCGGCACGGACATTCAACTCGGTGGAAACGCCGAATTTGCCGCTTACGCCCTGCTCGAGAAAAAAGGTTTGAGCCGTTACGATGACCACATCGAACTGTTCGTTGCCGCGTGTTTGCGCGACGACGACGCCACCATCAACAAATTGCGCCCTGAACTGCCAAAAGTCAGCGATGAGGATGTCAAAATCATTCGGGACACTCGAGAAGCCTTCAAACAAGATTTTGTCAAGGTCAAAGCCGCCGGTGGCTTGCATATTATCGGCACAGAACGCCACGAATCGCGCCGCATCGACAACCAATTGCGCGGACGTTCGGGGCGTCAGGGCGATCCAGGCTCGAGCCGTTATTATGTCTCGTTTGAAGACGATTTGATGCGCTTGTTCGCCAACGAAAGCGTCATTAAGATGCTGGATCGTCTGGGTATGGACGACACCCAACCCATCGAAGCTCAAATGGTCACCTCGAGCATCGAACGCGCCCAAAAACGCGTCGAAGACCGCAACTTTGGCATCCGCAAGCAACTCCTCGAGTTTGACAACGTCATGAGCAAACAACGCGAAGTCGTGTACGCCCAGCGCCGCGAAGTGCTCCTGGGCAACGATGAGGGCGTGGTGGACATGGTTGAGGGCATGATCGGCGATTACACCGAAGGGCAAGCCGACATGCACCTCTCGGGCGACAGCGACCAATGGAACCTCGAGCAACTCCGAGCCAGTCTGGTCGATGCCTGTCCAGCGTTTGAAAACTTTGATTTTGAGGCATTGCGCGGTCACAAGATCGATGACGCTCGAGAACAACTTGTCAGTTTCATTGCCGATGCTTACGATACCCGCGAGAAAGAACTTGGCGCTCCGCTCTTGCGGTCGCTCGAGCGTTACGTGGTCTTGCAGGTCGTCGATCAATTCTGGAAAGAGCACCTTCACGCGATGGACGTGCTGCGAAGCGGTATTTTCCTTCGCGCTTACGGGCAAAAAGACCCGTTTGTCGAGTACAAGTTTGAAGCCACCAAACTCTTCAGCGAACTGACCGAAACCATCAAAGCCGAAATCACCAAGTTTATTTTCCGCTTGCAAGTGAATTTTGAAGCCCCACCTCAACCCCAAGTTTCAGACGACTCGAGCAACGACGGCGAATCTGAGCCGCAACCAATGAACAACCCGTTCATGCGTCGCAACACCCAAACCACGCGCATTCCAAAACTCTCGAGACAAGACCGCCGGAAACTCGAGCGGGACAACAAGAAAAAGTAAAGAAAGTTTGAAGGCTCGAGGTCGAAGGTGAACCTCGAGCCTTTTTTGTAACAAAGTTTTTGATTTGGTGACACTCGAGTTCTATGGTTTTGTCCACGTTTTGCTAAGGGTAAACCTCAAATGCACAGGTATAGTCTTGTGAGTCAATCAGAATAATCTTGTCAAACGAGTGATTAATACTTGGCTTCAATGTGTCTCGGTGCAGTTCATAAAGTTCCAAATCCATGCTGTTGTCGATATGATTTGGAAGCACAAGCCACCACTTTGAATACTTGTCTCGGTACTTTTCGATTTTGAGTTTCTTTTCCGCTATACAGACTTTTAGATTTCTCTCAATCTCGCTTATTATGTCGCCACCCTCATCGTAGTCAATGCTTGAAATATATTGAAAAAAACTTCCTAGGTCTTTTCCCGCAGGATCAAGTTCAAGTTCGATGTTTCCGATATTGATAGTTTGGGGAGTTCGAGATGAACTGTGCATGAAAGTCGTTAGTTCTGATTTAATTTCGGAAATAAGTGACTTTTGCGAAAGACCTATTGGTCGTTGATAATCAATCGAGACTAACCAACTTTCACCTTGCAAAGATGAGCCTATCAAAGGCAGGTGTTTTTTCAAGCTAGCTTGCAATGGAATAGAAAACTCTTCCAAACCATTCTTTGAGCCATCGGGTCTTTCGTGGTTCTGATTGAGCCTGCGTACCTCAATACCAATTGTTCCACCTAATGAGAAATCAGGAGGAATATTTCCATCTGGCTCAAAAACCACAGCACCTTGGTCAAGACCTACCAGGTACTTCTGGACAAGCATCTCTGATTCGTCCATTGAAGTCTAACCGCAAATCTTACCGCAGGCGCGGAATAAATTCGTCGAAGAAAGCATTGAGTTAAGGTATTTTTTTGTGTTCAAGGATTGGTTCATTTCAGCACCTCACTTAATTTTCCATGATATACCGTTATTGACTAAACTGAAACTTGCTCGAGCCTCAAACGTTAAACAAGAAATGCACCACATCCCCGTCCTTCATCACGTATTCTTTGCCTTCGGTTCGCACCCAACCTTTGGCTTTGGCGTTCACATTGCTTCCAGCCTCAACCAATTTGTCCCACTCCACCACTTCGGCGCGAATAAACCCGCGTTCGATGTCGCTGTGAATTTCGCCTGCGGCTTGCGGTGCTTTTGTGCCTTCTTTGACCGTCCAGGCTCGGACTTCTTTTTCGCCGCTGGTAATCATGGTGATTAACCCAAGTGCCTTGTAACCCACGTGCACCAGTCGCTCGAGTCCTGATTCGGTCAAACCCAGTTCCTCGAGGAAAACCTTGGCGTCTTCGTCGCTTAAATCGGCGATTTCGCCCTCAATTTGGGCGCTGATTTTGACCACGGCAGCGCCCTCTTTGGCGGCGAGTTCACGGACTTTTTTGACGTGTTCGTTGTCTTCGGTCAAACTGGCTTCGTCCACGTTGGTCACGTAAATCACGGGTTTGCTGGTAATCAAGCTCAGTTCCTTGGGAACTTCAATGCCCGTTAGACGCGCTGGAATACCCTTAGAGAGCGGCTCGAGCAGTGCCTCGACCACAGCAAGCAACTCCGCATCGTCTTTGCTGTTCTTGGCGGTTTTACGCAGTCTGTCCACCCGCCGCTCGAGGGTTGCCAAATCTGAGAGTGCCAGCTCGAGGTTGATGGTTTCGATGTCGTCCAGCGGGTCAATGCGTCCTGCCACGTGAATGATGTCGTTGTTTTCAAAGCAGCGAACCACGTGAGCGATGGCGTTGACCTCGCGGATGTTGGCGAGGAACTGATTGCCCAAACCCTCGCCTTTGCTCGCGCCTTTGACAAGCCCCGCAATGTCCACAAATTCGACAGCCGTCGGAATAATTGGCGGCACACGATCACCTTTGGTAAAAACTTTAGATAGTGCCTCGAGTCGGTGGTCTGGCAGCGGTACAACGCCAATGTTTTTGTCAATCGTGGCGAACGGATAATTCGCCGCCTCGACCCCAGCTTTGGTAATGGCGTTAAACAGCGTTGATTTTCCGACGTTTGGCAGTCCGACAATTCCAATTCCCAATCCCATAAGAACCTCCAACTCGAGATTCCCTCGAGAAATTTCTAGTTTGTGCTTGAGGCTTGTCGCTCGAGCATCAGAGTATACCGTCTGGTGAGCCTGATTACAGCTTGTGACGTAACGAAAGTCTAGAATGTGGTCATGAAAGCCATTTGGAACGATCAAGTCATCGCCGAGAGCAACGATACCGTCGTGGTTGAAGGCAACCATTACTTCCCAGAATCCAGCGTCAAAGCCGAATTCTTGCGTCCCTCGAGCACGCACAGCACTTGCCCGTGGAAGGGTGTTGCCAGTTATCACTCGCTCGAGGTGGGCGGGAAAATGAATGCGGACGCGGCGTGGTTTTATCCTGCGCCAAAAGACGCCGCCAAGGAAATCACGGGGCGGATTGCCTTTTGGAAGGGCGTTCAGGTCAGCGCTTGAACTCGAGATTCGTTTAGGGCGCTACGAAGATTCCTGCGTTAAACTCGAGCCATGAATGTTGGCGTCCTGATTTTTCATGAGGTGTCCGAGTTTGAAGTGGCTGGAATCATGGGCGTTTTTGGTGCGGCTCGGGCTTTTTTGCCTATGCCTGAAGTCCTCGAAGGTGCTGAACCGCCTCCAAATCCGCTCGAGGTGTTCACACTATCCAAAACCCGTGCCAGCATTCGTGGGGCTGGCGGTTTGGTCATGACGCCGACGTATGCTTTCGCTGGGGCGCCCGAACCCGACATTTTGGTTGTGCCTGGCGGTTTGGGTGCGGAAAAAATATCGAAAGACCTGCAAACCAAAGAGTATTTGCGTACTCAGGCGGCTCGAGTCAGGTTTTTGATTTCAATCTCGGGTGGGGCGTTGATTTTGGGCGAGGCGAATTTGCTGACCGATTTGGATGTCACGACCACGCCAGCGCTGTCGGAGACGATCTGGAAGTACAATCCTGGAAATGTTTTTGAGACTCGAGTCAGCAAAAACCCGAATGGGCGTTGGTTTGCCGCGACTGGTTTGGCGGCAATGGAATTGGCGCTCGAGCTGGTATCACTCGAGTTTGATGCCGAAATTGCCAGCAAGACGGGCAAGAATTTGGGTTTGTCCTAACCTTCTATGGTGGTGGCTTTAGAGAGTGCCGTCAGAATGCTCAAGGCATCAGGGTAACGGTTGGCAGGGTTTTTCTCGAGCAACCGCAGCGCCACCTGGTCGAGCACGTGCGAGTGTCGCCCCTCGCGCAGGCTCGAGGGGTCTGGAGGCAGTTGCGACAGGTGCGCCCGCATGACCTCTTGCGGTTCACCCTCGAAGGGGTGCTGACCGGTGATCCCCCAGTAGAGCATCACGCCAGCCGAGTACAGGTCGGCGGCAGGGGTCAACGGCAAACCGCGCACGGCTTCTGGGGAAAGGTACGCCAGCGTTCCAGGGGTCAGGCGGTCACGAAAGACCTCGTTGCTGGGTCCGCTCAGGTCAAAATCGAGTAATTTTGCTTCCAGGCTGCCAGGTTTGATGCCGGGTGAAACCACGATGTTGTCTGGTTTCAAATCGCGGTGAACAAGACCTTTTTCGTGCATGACCGACAAACCCTCGAGCACCTGAACAAAAACCTCGAGAAACTGCTTTAAGCCGTGATACGCCACCCATTCACTAAAACGCTGCCCAGGGGCGAAGGGCATCAAGGTTCCAGGTTGCCCCTCGAGGGTGATGCGCTCCAGAACTGGATTGAGGTTTTTATGATGCAAATCCTTGCCGACCAGAAATTCGCGGTCGGCTCGGGCTGCCATTTCGTTGGGGAACAGTTTCACGGCGTAAGGCGTGCCGAACAAATCGAATGCCAAATACACGACGCTGCTCGCCCCGCGAGCGATAGGACGCACGATGGTGTACTTGTCGAGCAAGACCGTTCCAGCAATCGCCATTGGTTCGATGATAACGCATTCTCGAGCGCGGCGTGGTTGTTTCCAGGTTTAGCTCGAAGGTTGAAGGCTCACGGCAGCCGTTTGCGGGGAGCGAACCACGATCAAAACACCAACCAACAAGACCAAACCGCCCAGAATAATTCCAAACCCAGGGATTTCTTTAAACAAGAATATGGCGCCCAGGGCACTGCCAATCGGCTCGAGCAAGACCACCGAGGCGACCACGGCAGGATTGAGGTATTTGACCGCCCAGTTGACGCTGGTGTGACCGATCAGTTGCGGGATCAAACCGAGCAGCAGTATCCAGAAATACGTCTCGAGCGGATACTGGAATGGTTGCAAGCCAAAGACAAATGGCATGGGAACAAGCACCAGCGCCGCAGTGCCGTAGGCGATGCCCGCGTAACTGCGCAGGCTTAAACCCAAATGCTGGCTGTTGCGTCCGAGCAAATAATAGGCAGCCCCCGCAAACGCGCCGAGCAGCGCCAAGCCGTCGCCCAAAAGCGGGTTTTGAAAGCCGCCCGTGTTGCTGGCGTCGCCAATGCCAATCAGAATGCCGCCCGCGAAAGTCACGAGCAGACCCACAAGCTCCATTTGGCTGGGTTTTTGCTTTAACACCAGCCAGGCGTAAAGACTGAGCCACAGCGGGTTTGAGGTCACGATGGCGGTGCTGGCGGCAATTGAGGTCAAACCCAGGCTGACAATCCAGAACGTGAAATGCGCTGCCAGGGCAATGCCCGCAAAAACGCTCAGCCAAATTGCTTTTTGGAAGACTCGAGGCTCGCGGGATTTTTGTTCTTGGATTAAAGTTTGAAAGCCCAATGGTGTGGCTATCAGTGCAGCCACCAGGATTCTGCCCGCCGCGATCACCACGCCAAAGGCGGCGTCGCTCGAGAGTGAGGCATTGCGTGAGAGCCTGATCAAAATGGCGGCGAACGACATTGCCAGCAAACCCATTAAAAGCACCGAATTGATTTTGAAACGACTTGGTTGACCCGAGGTTGAGTTCACAACCACGAGTCTAACAGCCTTTATACTGGCAAGACATGACGCAGACCATTCAAAAACTTTACCGCCAGGATTCTTACCTCAAAGAATTTCGTGCCACCGTGATTGGAACTGAATTGATTGCTGGCAACACCGAGGTCGTGCTCGATCAAACCGTGTTTTACCCCACCGCAGGGGGTCAACCCTACGACACCGGATTTTTAAATCAAGCCAGGGTTCTCGAGGTGCGCGAGTCAAAAGGGGACAGTCAGATTGTGCACGTGCTCGAGGGTCAGGTCGCGTTTGAAATTGGTAGCGATGTGATTGGCAAAATTGATTGGGCGCGGCGTTTTGATCACATGCAGCAACACACGGGCGAGCACATGCTCGGGCAAGCTTTTTTTCGGCAAAATGCCCATGTGATTGCCGTCAACATGGAACGTGGTATTTGCACGCTCGATCTCGAGCACAGCATCACCGAAGACATGGCGCTCGAGGCGGAACGGATTTGCAACAAAGCAATTTGGGCGAATCATGAGATCACTTCCTATGAAGTCCACGATTCCGAAATCGCTAGCGTCCCGTTGCGCCGAACTGCAAAAGTTTCGGGCATGATTCGCGTGGTGCAAATTGGCGATTATGACTACAGCGCTTGCGGCGGCACACATTTGCGTTCGAGCAGCGAGGTTGGCATGGTCAAAATCCTCAAACTCGAGCGGATTAAATCTGGAGCGACCCGCGTGTACTTTATTTGCGGCTCGAGGTGTTTAACGGATTACGGTTTCAAGCACGAATTTGTCAGCAGTCTCGGGCTTAAATTCTCAACCGCACCCGAGAATGTTCCAGCCCGTACCGAAGCGCTGCTCGAGGAACTCAACTCAAGCAAAAAAGAACGCTTGAGCCTCAGAGCAAACTACGCCGATTTACTGGCGGCAAGTCTGCTCGAAAAGTCTTTTCCAGTGGTGGTTCACACACTTTCCGACCCGAGTTTGTTGGCTGATGTCGCAAAAGCCATTGCGGCTCGAGAGGGTGCAATTGGGATTTTGGGGGCAGTTGACGGCGCTCGAGCTTTGCTGGCGGTGGGTTGCGGTGTCGGCTCGAGCAATAACGCCAACGATGTTTTAAAGCTTGGTTTGCCGTTTGTTGAGGGCAAGGGTGGCGGCAAACCCGACATGGCGCAGGGCAGTGGAACAAACCCAAGCGGCTTGGCGGCGGCATTGGAGGCAATGGCAAAATCGTTGCGTTAAAGATTTTGTGGTGGTTCTGGAGGTAAGGCTTTTTTCTTTCTGGGTCCAAAACTGGCAACGACCGCGCCAATAAAACCAGCCGCCAGTGCCGTTAAACCGAACAACCGAATTGCAGCCAAAACAAAATTCACGCCTTCGCCAAGGTCTTCAAAATTTAACACCGCACTCAGTTGCCGTAATCCAAGAATGGTGACGATTGCCCCGAGCAGACCAAACAGCAAGCCCCACAAGCCAACCTTCCAACCCCGAATCAAGCGCCCCAGGAGCTTGCGCAGCAACCAAGAAACGCTGAACGAACCAATAAAAACCAACACTTCCAAAAGAATCAATTGACCGCTCATGATTCATAATACGTGGTTTTGTCAATTAACGTTCCAAGTTTTTGCTTTTGAAGTCTTAAGGTTGGTGAATTGAATCGAGGTGGCGTTGCCCAAGGAGCCTTGAGAATGCGTGGCATTATTTCCAGTTCAACTGCTGCCGGCGGCTCGAGAGGCTGTGCTTCACGGCTCGAAACAACGCATTTTGCATTCGGATACAGGGCGCTTTCAATGTTGTGGGTAATGCTTGACCAACAACTTTGAAGTGTTAAACTCGAGCGGAAGCACAGATCGTGCAATACAATCCATCAGGGTCAACCTATGGAGGAGGACGTATGAAAACAAAAACATTCGCAACACTCGCAGCGTTTGGTTTGGCGGCGGGGGCATTGGCGTTATCGGCAGCCACAGCCCAATCCAAAACCACGATCACCGTGTTTTTTGGTTCGACCTTTAGACCAGATTTGATGCGTCCGATTTTTGATCGTTTTGAACAAGCCAACCCAGACATTCAAGTCAAACAAGAACTGGGCGGCGCGACCTCAGAATTGCAAAACCAGTACCTGACCACGGTGCTGTCTGCCAAAGACTCGAGCTTGGATGCGTTTTTGATCGACGTGATTCGCCCAGCCCAATTCCAATCGCAAGGTTGGCTCGAGCCGATGGACAAGTATTTGGGCGGTTCTCAAAAAGCCCAAGAATTCTTGGCTGGTTACTTGCCAGGTCCGATCAATGCCGACAAGATCAACTCTCAAATTTGGGCGCTTCCTGCCACCACCGACACGCAGTTTTTGTACTACCGCAAAGATTTGCTCGCCAAGTACAACCTCAAAGTGCCCAAGACTTGGGAAGAAGTGATTAGCCAAGCCCAAACCATCACCAAGGGCGAGAACAACCCGCAGTTGCAAGGTTTGAACTTCCAGGGCGCACCCATCGAGGGCGCGGTCTGCACTTTCTTGCAACCATTCTGGGCGGCAGGTGGCGAAGTGCTGCAAAATGGCAAAGTCAACGTCAATTCCGAAGCCGGACGCAAAGCTTTAAACTTGTGGGTT
>CAXTTL010000156.1:0-11413 GCA_964247135.1 uncultured Deinococcales bacterium
CCCTTTGATCTCGAGCTTGTTGTTCTCGAGTTTGCCGATCAGTTGTTTGGCGTTCAAACGCACCCCAGCCAGCCTGCCCTTGAAGTTTTCGACGTTCAGCACCGCGTCGGGTTTACCGTACTCGCCTTTCAGCTCGAGGTTGAGCGTGCCGTTGGCTTCCGGGTTCAAGCCGCGCAAGGTCGGCAAAAGGTCGAGCACCGGCGTGAAGCTGGTGTTGGAAAAGCCCAGTTTCAAGTTGACCAGGTTTTTGCTGTAACGCCCCGAACCCAGCCATTCACCACCGTTTTTGGACTTTAAATGCAAACTGTCCAACTCGAGGTTGCCCTTGTTAAAGACCGCACTCGCCGCGCCAATCAGGGCGTCTTGCCCCTCGCCGATCTCGAGCTTTTCAAAAGAGGCTTTGACACTGCCCAAAAGCGGGTTTTTGACTGGAATATCGTAACGGGCGACTCCAGTCACCAATGCCGTGCCTGGCAATGCGCCGAAGACCGAACCCAAGAGCGCATGAAATGGGGCGTTGCGCAAATCCAAATTGCCGGTGATGTTCTCGCCGTCGTAAGAACCTTGAAAGTCCGAATCGCCGTAAGAATTGAGCTTGAGCGCCGAATCGGTTTCGCTCTGGTTGGGTTGCCTGCTGCTGCCGATCGTACCTTTAAAACGGATGCTCGAGTCTGCCGCCGAACCCGAAACTTGCAAGCGCACGTGGGTTTCGCCCACCGCGTTGTCGGTGGTGCTGGGCAAGGTCAAATCTGGAATACTGACCACAAAAGTCGTGATGCCGTCCACGATTTGCAAACCGCCATATATTCGTCCTTTGGCGTTCGGCGCAATCCCGTGAACCACCGCGATTTCCTCGAGTTTAACCGTGTCAAGGCTGGCGGTGATCGAGTACGGGTTGCTGTCTGGCGCACTGTGGGTGTACGCCTCGAGCGCGGGCAGCAGGTTTGAAATCCCGCCGCTGCCTTCAAATCTGGCTTTGCCGCCAAGGGTTTGGGCGGTTCCGCTGGCGGTAAATGAATCCTGGTTTAAGACAATGGTCGCAGTCGTGACAGCGCTCAGTCCGCTGGCTTCGATGGGAAAAGCTTGTGCCAAAAGCTTGCCCTGAATGCCTTTGGAATCCAGTGTGATCTGCCCCTGAATCTTGCCCTTGTTGTTTTTGCCGTTCAAATCAAGTTTCAAATCTCCCTGCCACAAGTCATGCTCGAGTTGAAACTGTCCTTTGGCGGTGCCTGGCGTTCCGGCGTAATCGAGCGCAATCTGGGCGGGTTTGTTGTTTTCGCTGGCGAACAGGGCGCTGCCTGTGCCGTCAATTTGCCAGCCCAAAGCCGCGATCTCGAATGGCGTTTTGACGTTCGACCAGCTCGCCTTGGCTGTGCCCGCCAGCAGCGTTTTGCCGCTTTGCAATTCGAGGTTCGCGTCCAAACTCAGGCTGCCGCCGTAACCCTCGAGCTGTAAAGCCGCCAGGTCGAGTTTGGGCATTTTGCCGATTAATTCGGCATTCTCGAGCGTAAATTGACCAGTGTTTGTACCATCTTGAAGCTCGAGCGTGGCGCGAAGATCGTTCAGCAAGTCGCTGCCCCCGAGTGCGATATTTGCTTTGGCGTTCAACTTTCCCTGAGTTGCCTCGAGAAGCGCTTTGGGTTGTGCCAGTGTGCCCGAAGGCGAGAGCTTGATGGTCGTGGCGCGTTCCTGGTACTGAATCGTTCCTGAAAGATTGCCTTTGGCGTCCAGTGCAATTGCACCCGTGGTCTGAACACCGCCCAGGTTTGCGCCATTCGGGTCTGGGTTGAGTTTGGATTCAAGCTTGATCTCGAGCGGCTGAAGATTGGCTGTCAATCCGAGACGCATTCCAAATGCATAGACATCGCCCTCGAGTTTTGGCGCGTCGAATGCGCCAGAAAGTTGCAGGCTGGCAACGCCCGAGTTTTCGGCTTCGATACCGTACAAACTTTGCTTGGGCAAACCGTCCAGGGCAATCAGACCCGTCCAACCTTTAGCGCTGTTGGCACTGGCGTTGCCCTTGGCGCTGATGCCGTTGCTGCTGGCGTTCACGTCCAAATTGAGGTTGTCTTTGGTGTAACGCCCACCAATTTCGCCAGTTGCAATACCGCTCAAAACACCAGTGAATCCCAGGTCGAGTGCAGGTGAGGTGATGCCGCTCGAGTTGAGTTTGAGCTTTTGCCCAGATGCCACAAGCTCGAGGTTGGTGATGCCGGCATTTTTTCCGTCCCAGACAATTTCGCCGCCCTCAAACAAGGCTTTGCTCGCCAGTTTCTCGGGCGTCCAATTGAGAAAAAGTTTCATGTCTGGCGCGGTGATGCTCGAGAATTTTGGCTGGGTTAAATTGCCCGTAAAATTAAAGCTGGGTTTAAAGATCGAGCCGCTTACAGTCGCATTTCCAGTGGCACGACCCGCCGCCGACTCGAGCAGGGATTTCAAGTCAAGCCCAAGCGTTAAATTGCCCGAGAGCTTGGGATTGAAACGGTTTTCGCTGGCTTCGAGTTTAATGCTGCCAAGTGCGGCGTTCTCGAGTTTGATTTGATACTGACCGTCGCCCGTCCCGCGCAAATTGATGCTCGAGATTGAGTCTGGTAAACCTGAAAGTCGCAAGTCGGCATTGCCTTGAAGGTTTGGATAACTCCCTGCGAGCGCACCGTCAAATTCCACACCGTACACTTTGGCTTGTCCAGCCACAGCAATTTTAGGGGTCGTCATCACGTCTCGAGCGCTGAGTTTAAGTTTGCCGCTGGCGCTGCCCGAGAATGTCGCGTCCGCCTCGAGTTGCGGATTCAGCAATTTGCCACTGACGCCAACCAGCGCACTGGCAGTCCAATCGTCTTGGCTGCCAGGACGGAATTTCTCGAGCGTTAAATCACCCAGCACATCTGGGTTGCTGGCGTCCCCAAAGAGTTTTGCCGCGCCGCCCGCCGTGCCTTGCACCCCAAAAGACTCGAGGTTGATGTTTGTCAGTTTCGCGTTGATGCCGTCCGATTTCAGGCTGGAGTCAATCGAACCAATCAAACTGAGGTCGCCGCCCAGAAGCTTAGCGTTTAAATTGGTGGTGGCTCTGTTGGCTTCGTATTGTGCATTGCCAACCAGTGACACCTCCCCGATTTGCTCGAGCTTGCCGGTGGCTTGAAAGTCACTCAAATTCGCTTGAATACCCTGTCCCGCGTCGCTGGCGGTTAGTAACCCCGATACCTCGAGCGTGCCAAGGTTGACGGGCAGCAGCGGCTCGAGTTGAACTTGTTTGAAATTTCCACTCGCCTGCCACTTGCCGCCTGTTAAATCGGCGCTGACCTGAATTTTTTCACCCTCGAGTTTGGCTTTTGCCGCACCGTTGTCGTAACTGGCAATCAGGTTGGCGTCCAAATCACCGGCGACATCATCGAGTTTGCCCGTCAGGTTCACGAATGGGCTTGTCCAATTCCCGTGCGCCTCGCCGTTTGCGGTCAGTGTCAATTGCCCAGGTTTATGCCACAACGCGCCAACATCAAAGCGTTCAAGCTCGAGTGTGGCATTCAAATCTTGGGTGATGTTTCCTGGCAGCACGGCATTCACGCGCCCACCCTGCCAATTCAGCGCCAGTGCCAGATCGTTGTGCCCAATTAACTCGAGTTTGGCAGGCTTACCGAGCAAATCACCGCTCGAATTGAGGTTGCCACCAAAACCCATATTCTTTGACCATGACAGCGTGCCATCAAGCTCGAGGGTGCTATCCTGGTACATGGCTTTGGCTTGTTTCAGGCGCAAGTTGACTTGCTCGAGTCCATCCAAACTTCCCTCGAGCACGCCGAGCACTTGATCGCCGCTGATCGCAACATTGAAGCGCTTGCCGTCAAATCCCGCCTCGAGTTTCGTGCCTGGGGCAATCAAACCAAAGCTTGCCGTACCGAGAACTGCGGTGGCTGAGACGTCTGGATGCTCAAACGTACCCGTCGCGCCGCCCGAAAATTTGGCGGGCGCAAAGTCAAAACTCGAGTCGCCCGTGAAATTGGCTTTCAAGTTTGGGTACAAGCTGCCGTTTACTTCGGCAGTTGCGTTTTGATACTCGAGCTTGAGTTGCTGCGCCTCGAGTTGCGCGTTGTGATATTGCAGCGTTCCGCCGAGCTTCACGCCCTCGATGGTGCCGCTCAGGTTGTGCGCTGTGACCTCCAGGTTTTGAAACTCGAGGTCGCTTTGCAGATTGCCTTCAAGTTTTTGCCCGAGAGTGTCTTGCAATCCCGCCAAACTCGAGATTCCAATATGCCCCGTACCATGCACACCGCTCGAGTTGAGTTCGGCTGTGGCATTCAGATTTGCCGCATCCCAGGCTGCTTTGGCAGTGATTTGCGAGCCAATTAAACTCGCCTCGAGTTTGGTGATTTTTTTCAGCAACGTTCCCTCAGCATTCAGTCTCAGGTTTCTCGAGTGTTCACGCACATCGCCTGTGATTGCCCCGCGCAAACCATCGACCGTCAACTCGGCGTTGGCTTGTGGGTACAATCCACCCGAAATCGCAAACGTGTATTTCCCTGGCAGCACACCCTCGAGTTGCGCGTTCAACTGCCCAGCCTCGATCTTCGCAGTACCATCGGCGGAAACATCAAAGGCTTTTAATCGCTCGAGTTTTAGAGCCATTGAACCCGCCTCGAGTTTGAAATCTGGGATATTAAGGCTGCCAGTCACCCGACCGCTCGCAGAAACGCCCACAATGCGCAGCAGGCGCAAATCCAGATCGAGTTGATCGGCGCTCAAACCAGCATTACCAATTTGAAAATCGCTGCTCGAGGTTGCCCCCAACCCTGCATTGCCATTCAGCGACCAAGTTTGACCCTCGAGTGTGGCTTGGGCGTTCAGTCGCACCGCATCGCCGTCGACTTTGGCATTGACGCTCTCTAAAGTTGCCTTGACCTCGAGTTGCTCTCCCAGCTTGCCGCTGGCATCAAAATTCAGTCGTCCTGGTTGAACCGTTTTTGCAATGTTTTCAGGCAATGCCAGTGCCGTACCCGTCAAATCCAGATCGCCTTTTGCCGTAAATTCGCGCAGGTTGGCGGTGGCGTTCAAGTTCAGAACACCCTTGGACTCGAGCCTCAGGTTTGGATCGGTTAACCCTCCCGAGACTTGCATATCAGCCGTTGCACCCTGCCCCCAAGCCGAATACGGCAAGCGCAAACCGCCGTTCCAACGCTCGCCGTCAAACACCAAGGCATCCGTCCCTCGGGTGATGCGAATGCCCAGCGCTTGACCCAGCGAAGCCGAGAATTTCAGTTCGGCTGGCTCGAGGCTGACCGTTCCACCTGGTACGCTTTGTGAATAATTCAAAATCCGAAGTGTTCCCTCGGTTTCGAGGAACTGCCCAGATTTCGCACCCAGTTCAAAACTCGAGATGGCGGCGAGTTCGATTGGGTAGTTTGATTTTTCAGATTGGACTGAGAGTTTTGACACCTCGAGCGGAAATTTCCAACTTGCAGCCTTCAACGATAGCGGCAAAGCTCCGCCGAGGGTGGCGTTAAACGAACCATCAGGCAACCAATTGGCTTTGATCGGAAAGCCAGAAACCTCAGAACTCAGCGCCCCATTCAAATGCTTATTCTCGAGTTTCAGCCGTCCACTGACCAGACTTGATGTACCCGAGAACAACGACAAATTTAATTTCTCGAGCGTCACCTCACCCGTCATGCTCGAGTCAAACAAAACCTTGCCCGTGCCGCCTTGGGCATCTTGCAGGTTCGCGGTTGCATTCCAAGTTTTCAGGTTGCCGCGCACCCGAGCGTCCAGATTGATGGCAGTCTCAGCCGCTCCCAAATTGGCACTGACGCCCGCATTGAACTCGAGTTTTGGCAGGCTGACCAAACCGTTCAGATTCACCAGCGTCTCGAGTTGCTTGGGCAAAATCGTGCCAGCGAAAGCCGCCAAAAATCCGCTCGGCGCTTTGCCAGTCACATTTAAAGCACTCCAAGGTCCGTTCGTCTCGAGTTTCCAAACTTCAGATTTTGGTGATCTTCCGCTCGAAACAGATTGAACTTGTCCGCGCCAAGCCGAATCCATGATGTGCTCGAGGTTGAGTCCGAGCGTGGCATTGAGTTTGCTTTCAAAAACCTGTCCTTGAACCGTGCCATTCAGACCACCCACAAAACCCGAGTCGAGGTTCGCGCCGTTCAATTTGGCGCTGGCTTGAAATGTTTGCGCTTGCAGGGCATCGCCAGCCAAAGCACCCGCACCGCTCGAGGCTTGAAGCGTGCCGTTCAAAGTTTTCCCCTGCACCTCGAAGCTGGCTTGCAGTTTCTCGAGTTTGATGTTCGCGCTTTTATCGCTCGGGGTTTTTTTGACAAGAATATTCGCAGGGTTTTTCTGGATTCTCGAGACCATTTGTTTGGTTCTTGTAGGGGTGAACCTTGTGTTCACCCTGCGCAACGAGTCACTTTGAAAGTTCCCCGAAAACGTGTTGGTCGTTTTTGTTTTCAAACCCGAGCCTAAATTGAATTCTTTCAAGAACGCATTGAAATCCTTCGTATCTCCGTTTGCACTGTCCGAATCGAGTTTGACCGAAATCTTGTTCCCCTCGAGTTGTCCTGAACTTTTAAAGCTTGCAAGGCTGACGCTCGAGCCGTTCCGCACCGCTTGCGCCGTTGCGCCATCGAGTGAGCCTAAAACTTTTTGACCGATCAAATCCGCATTTGCCCTAAATTGCTCGAGCTTAAAATCTGCATTGTTCCAATGTCCCGAACCCATTTTGGCGTTCAGTTGTCCACTGATATTTTTGTCTTCCAAAGTCGCATCGGCATTAAAATCTTGCAACTCGAGATTCGTGTCTTTCCAAGTTCCGCTGCCCGTTTGCGCCTCAAGTGTGCCCTTTGTGTTGTTGCCGAACTTTTCGGCATTCAAGGTCAATTTTCCAAGTTTGGCAGAGACATCTTTCCACCTTCCATCGCCCGATGCCGCCTCGAGCGTTCCATGAAGTTCCTGTCCAAGCATTGCGCCACTCAGCTTGAACTGCTCGAGTATCGCCGTGGCATCTTGGTAACTTCCAGTCCCTCGCAAGCCGTTGATATCTCCAGTCAACTGACCATCTTTAATTTGGGCATTGAGTTTAAACTGCTCGAGTTTGGCACTTGCCTCTTGGTAACTGCCAGAGCCTTGTTGCGCCTCGAGTTTGGCATTCAGGTTGTTGTCAATCCAACTGCCCTCAGCTTTGAACTGACTCAAGTCAACAGTGGCTTTTTGGTATGCGCCCACTCCCCGGTTCGCCTCGAGCGTGGCAAAAATCTGCTGGTTCAAAAACTTTCCCTCGAGCTTGAGTTGCTCGAGTTTGGCATTGGCGTCTTTGGATGTTCCCGATGCCGTTGCGGCTTGCAGTGTGCCGCTGAGTTGTTGATTAATCCAATTGCCCGCAAATTTGACCTGCTCGAGGTTGGCGCTGATGTCTTTCCAAGTTCCGTTTGCCCCTTGCGCGGTCAGTGCACCAACGATGGCGTTCCCGTTCAGGTTGGCATTCAGTTTCAAATCCTGAAAATTTCCAGTTGCGCCTTGATACGTTCCCGAAGCTTGAAGGGCTTCAAGGTCACCCGCAAAAATTTTGTTCTCGAGCTTGCCATTAAACGTAAACTGCTCGAGTTTGCCTTTGTCGTTCTGGTACGCGCCCGTGGCTCGAGTTCCCGTCAGGTTACCGGTGATGATGTTGTCTCTCAGTTTGGCATTCAGTACCACTTGCTCGAGATTCGCATTGGCATCTTTACGGTAAGTTCCCGAAGCGGCAGCCGATGTCAGTTTGCCTTGAATCACGCCATCATCGCTGCTGGCTTCGAGCCTCAACGCGTTCAAATTGGCGCTCAGCTCTTGCCAAGTGCCATTTGCTTTCCCCGTCTCGAGTTTGCCCGAAAATTGATTGCCTTCCATTGCGCCAGAAAACGCAAATTTTGCCAGGTTTGCACTGGCGTCCTGATACTGACCCGAAGCCCGCGAAGCTGTCGCGTCGGCACTCAGGCGTTGATGCTCGAGTTTGGCATTCAGGTTGAATTGATCAAGGTTCGCTTTGATTTTTTGCCAACCACCGCTGGCATGGCTGGCTTGGAGGTAGGCTTGATATTGTGAGGCTTGCTTGTTGGCTTTCAGTTTAAAATGCTCGAGTTTGAATTCTTGACCTGCATACACGCCTTGCACCAGACTTCCCAGCACATTGCCACGCAGGCTGGCGTCTTCAAATTTTTTCGACGCCGCACCTGTGAAATCCAGATTTCCCTCGAGCATTTCGGCGCTGAAAGTATCCTGTCCCAAGTTGCCAGAAAGGCTTTCAGTCTTAAATTTTTCAAGGCTGGCATTGCCATTTTTCAGGTTGTACCGACCGTTCAACTCGAGTTTTGAAACCCCAAATTGATCTGTCTCTTTTATAGCATTGGCGCTTCCAAGTACGGCTTGGATTTGCAATTGGTCATTCTCGAGTTGACCTTTTGCCACCACCTGCGAGGCTTCTAGCTGATAGCCTTCAAACCGTCCTGAAAGCGCTTGGCTTTGAACCGCAAAACCCAAGTTGTTACCGCTCGAGTTGATGTTGGCGGTCGTGTTCTCGAGGGTGAACGGGTGCTTTTGATAGCTTCCAACCGCGCTCGAGATTTGAAGATCGGTTTTGAGTTTGAGTGGCTTTCCAAGTACAAGATCAAAATTGTTCGCCGCGAGTGTTTTGGTTTCAACCTGCCAATCCTTGCCCGTCGCCGTGAGCGTTCCAGTGTTCAAATTTCCGCTGATGCTCGAGCCAACCCGAGCGATATTGGCGCTTAGGTTTTGAGTCTTTGCCGTGATGCCCTCGAGTGTCCCATCCAAACTTTGCGCTTTGATTTTCGCCTCGAAATTGGCAGTGGTTAGCTTGTTGGGATTGGTTGTGTTCAGATCGCCCGTTAGCTCGAGATTCGTGACATTGACTGGATTGTTCTGCACGGTCACGCTGCCCGTTTGAACCTTGGCAGAAACCTCGAGTTTGCCATTTTTGGGTTGCGCACTGGCGTTGATGTTTTGCAGGTCAAACGCCGTTCCCGCCAGTTTGCCAACCAAAGTGATCGCCGTTAAGTTGCTGCGAAGTTGCCCATCACTTTTGGCGTTCACAACCAAACTCGAGGCTTTCAAGCGTTGCCCTTGGATATCGGCGTCGAGCGTTGAGGCGTTCAGGATGACATCAAAGTTCTGAGGACTGACAAACGTGGCTCGAGCCGTCAGGTTGTTGGCTTGCAATTTTTGCCCTTGCACGTTCGCATCCACACTTTGCGCACTGGCATCGAGCTTGATTTTTGATCCAACAACCGAACCCTTCGCCTTCAACGCCACGGCATTCACACGTTGATTTTGGAATTCTCCCTCGAGCTTGTCGGCGCTGACGTCAAAGTTGATGCCCGCTTTGCCGCTGGAAACTTGTCCAACCGAATTCAGAATCGTAATCGGTTTGTTCTGGTATCGTGCCGAGAACGAACCGCGCCAATTCGCATTTAAATCTCGAGTGGCAAGGTTGTATGCTCCAGTTTGAATCTCGAGTTTGCCGACCGTACCGCTTATGCTCACGCGGTTTTGTTTGAAAGTTCCGTTCAATGCGATCTGATCTGGATTCCAATCCAAACCAAGTTTTTTGATTTCCGCGCCCAAACCGAGTCGCTCGAGTTCGGGTTTGCTGGGCAATGTGCCAAACGCTTTGAACGTCAGGTTGTCGATTTGACCGTTGACCGCAGCGCGAACCGAGCCATAGGTCAAGAATGCGTCGATTGTTGGGAAAACCTGTCCGCTAACGGTTGCACCTTTCAAAAGCGAATTGATGACTTTGGCATTGGTGCTGACCCGATTGTTCTTGACGCTGACCTCCGCCAGAATCGGGATTCCGAACGCTTTTGCCGTCACTTTCGCCGTGCCGTTGGTGTTGACAAACTCGAGTTTTGCCACACCAGAAATTTGCCCTTGCGAGGATTTTGGCAGCAGCGCATCGAGGGCACTCAGGTTCACCTCACCGCTCGAGTTCAGCGTGCCGTTCTCAAATTTCAACCCGAGTTTTCGCCCGCCCGCCGTGAAAATGCTGCCGCCCGCCATCAGGCTCGAGCCGAGGTTGGCGTACACGTTGCCGCTTAAAACGTCTGGGTAACTCGAGATGCTGGCGGTGGTTGAAAGCTTGAACGGGGCAAGTTGCAATTTGCCAGTTGCCAGTGCCATCACGGTTTTTCCTGGCAACGGCGAATAGCTTAGGTTTCCGTCGAGCGCAATGTTTTTGCCTTGTCCGGTTGCACGAATTAGCCCATAATCGGTCTTGGCATTTAATTTTCCCAACAGGTCGCCGTTGAACAAATACGTCGCATCGCCCGAAAGTTTGGCTTGCTGTCCCGAATATTTCACCAACCAGTTGCGCGGTTTGATGCGCACGCGGTCGGCTTGCAAGAAAGCCTCGAGCTTGTCCGCGCTCCAGTAGCCATTGAGTTGCTTTCCAACCTCGAGCGTGAACGGTCCATCGGCATCCTCGAGCGTTGCGCCTTGGTACGTTAGACCGGTCGCTTTTAAGTTACCCGTCAGCACGCCGTTCGCACCTTGCAAACGGTAATTTGCACTGGCACTGACCACGCCTGCCGGTTCGAGTTGCAGGTTTTTGAGGCTGACCTCCCCGCGCTCGAGGTCGCCAGTCCAGGCAAATTCGCCAAGTTGAGCCGTGCCCGAAAGTTTTCCATCTTTGACCTTTAAGGCAAATTCTCCTGGAAAACTCGAGGGTTTGACGCCAGGAATTTTGATTGAATTTTGTTTGGTGTCGCCAGTGATGCGAATGTCGGTACTCACGCCGCCGAGTTTGAAGCTTCCTGAAATCAAATTTTTAAATGGGATCGAAACCTGGAGCTTGTTAAAATCTCCAGTGCCAGCAATGGTTTTTCCGTTTTGCAATACGCCGCTCGCCTGGGCTTGACCGTTCAAGATTTTGGTCTTGATGTTGTAAGCCAGATCATCGCCCTTTAAGCTCAGTAAGCCCAGCGCCTCGAGCGGTGCGCCCAAAACCTTCTTGCCCGTTACGCTGGCGTTGATGGTTGCCAGATTCTCGAGCAGTTTGAAATCGAGCTTCGCTTTGGCAGCCACGGGTGCATCCAAAAATCTCGACTTGGATTGAAGATTTGCCGTGAGCGCATCTCCTGGGCTGTTGAACGCCCAATCACCCGCGATCTTCTCGAGCGGAAATTCGAGCACGCGCCCAGTTCCAGCAATTTTTCCTGAAAATTTGAGCTTTTCCCAACCGCCACCCGAGACGGTCACGCGCACCCTACCCGAGGCTGGCAAGTCCGCCTTAAAGGCAATTAAGGCGGGTTTAATTTTGGGTTCCGCCCAACCCGTCACGTCAATGTTCTCTTTTTTAAATGCCGTGTTCACGTTGATCTTCAACTCGAGCGGACCCTCGAGCGCCGTGCCCCTAAGCTGCCCAGAAATC
>CAXTTL010000157.1:0-11377 GCA_964247135.1 uncultured Deinococcales bacterium
TTCGCGCCGATGGTCTGATTGACCTGCTAATTCCCAACCGTTTTGGCGACGGCGATTCGCGCTCATGGGCAGGGGAGACGCGACGTTTCCCCGAGCCTGATTCGGGTTGGTGGTTTGTCGCACCCGAACCCATTGGTAAACATCAACTGATCGCCCTGTTCGCGCCTGAAGGCATCAAACTCGACGGGCTGGCAAGGTTCGAGCCTGGAAATCCGTTTGCTGTGGTGCGCGTTCACGGTTTGGCGAACCTCGAGAACGCCTTCAAAACCCGCATTCCAAACTGTGCAACTCGAGTCAATTTTGTGTATTCGGTGGTGAAAAAATAATGTTTGAACTGGTGATCGAAAATGGTTTGGTGGTGCAGCCTGACGGCTCGAGCCTTGCCAATATTGGCATTTCAGATGGTGTCATCCGTGCCATCTCGAGCAATTCACTCGAGGGTCAAGAGGTGATTGACGCGACTGGTTTGGTGGTCATGCCTGGGGCGGTGGATTTGCACGTGCATTTCTCCGAGCCTGGTCGCACGCACTGGGAGGGCTGGTGGCATGGCTCGAGGGCGGCAGCGGCAGGTGGTGTAACAACGGTGGTTGAAATGCCTTTAAACGCCATTCCAGCCACCACCAGCGTATCGGCATTACAACTCAAACTCGAGGCGGCAAAAGACCAAGCGTTTGTCGATTATGCGCTGTGGGGCGGCTTGGTGGACGATAACCTTTCAGATTTGCCAGCACTCGCAAAGTCTGGTGTCATTGGTTTCAAAGCCTTCATGGTGGACATCCAAGACAAAACCTTTACATTCAACGAACGCGAAATTTTAGAACAGGGAATGCTCGAGATTGGCTCACACGGGCATTTTCTGGCGGTTCATGCCGAAGACAGCCGCATGGTTTGGGAAAATACTCGAGCCTTGCAAAATCAGGGTCGCATTGACCGCGCCGCCTGGAACGAAGCCCGCTCGCCAGAAGCCGAACTCGAGGCGATCCGCAGCGCATTGCGCCTTGCCAAAGCCGCCAATTGCCCATTGCACGTGGTTCACACCAGCATCCCCGAAGGCATTGACGAGATCACCAAAGCTCGGGCTTTGGGGCAAGCCGTGACCGTCGAAACCTGTGCGCATTACCTGGTGTTCACCGACGCCGACCTCGAGCGACTTGGACCGATTGCCAAATGTGCGCCGCCATTGCGCGACGCCGCGCGTCAAGATGGACTTTGGGAGCGTGTTTTGGATGGCAGCATCGATTGCATTACCAGTGACCATTCGCCCTGCCCAACCGAAGACAAAACCCGAGGAGATAACAACATTTGGTTGGCTTGGGGCGGCATTACGGGCATTCAAAGCCTCGTCGTTGCCGTGCTCAGCGAAGGTCAAAAGCGTGGGCTGAGCCTCGAGCAAGCCGCAAAATTACTTTCCACCAATCCCGCCAAAATCGCTGGACTCTATCCGCAAAAAGGCGCAATCCAACTGGGCGCAGACGCTGACCTGATGATTGTCAACCTCGAGAAACCTTGGACGCTCGAGAAAGAAATGTTGTATTCAAAACACCAGCATTCGCCTTACGTTAGATTCGAGATGCAAGCCTTCGTCGAACTGGTGTTGCTGCGTGGGCAAGTTGTGGCTCGAGGTGGCAGCATTGAAGGTGCGCCACATGGAACTTGGTTGCCCCGTTCAAACGTCAACGCTCGAGCATCCAAAATATTGATCTGACAAAGCAAAAAAAATCCCGCCTCGTGGCGGTGATGGTCAAAGGACACACCCGTATTCGGTATTCGTCAAGATTATGCGTTCGAGTGCCAAAAAGGGAGAGCAGAACAACTGTTTTTCAAAATGGCGGAATCGGCAGGATTTGAACCTGCGAAACATTGAAGTTCTCCTCGTTAGCAGTGAGGTGCAATAAACCAGACTATGCGACGATTCCACGATGCTCGAGATATACCCCTCGAGCTTGGGTTTTGGCGAGCCTGGAGGGATTTGAACCCCCAGCAATACGTTTTGGAGACGTACTCCCTTAGCCAGTCGGGATTCAGACTCGTAAAGCTCGAGGTTTGCTCGAGCGTGTGGCGGAAAATGAGGGAATCGAACCCCCGAGCCTTTGACAGCCAGCCGTTTTCAAGACGATTTCCTCGACCTAACCGGACACTTCCCTTAAAAGACCTCGCTCGGAATTGAACCGAGAACCGATGGGTTGCAGCCATCGTTCATGCCGTCTGAAACAAGGTCAAGTGGAGTTTGTGTAATTTGATCCACAAACCCTTTTTGCTTTTACAAAATCAGTTTTTAGTCAAGTATTGGGAACTCTAGAGTAGGGAGTTGTTTTACATTTCGCTTAAGTAGCTCAATAAAACGCTGAGTAACCTCCCAGGCTTGTTTTGCAAATTTATCTTGATGAATACCTAAAATATCTTCGTGACCACCATGACGCTGTTCTAGTGCAAGTTCACACATTTCTTTAGTCCAATCCTTAGAGGTGTTCAGCGCCTCATTCATTTTTTCCCAAGATTTAGGCTTGTCTAAGTTATATTGGTTTTTAAAGTAGTGCCTGATAGCTTCAACTGCTTGAAAAGTAAAGAAAGCTAAATTGTCAGGATATTTTTGTGATAAACGCAAACTATCAAGTGCTCGACGCAACTCTGGCGTCTTAAAAGATATTTCAAAAACATCATCAAAAACAAACTTTTTAGTGAATATTTTGAGCTTTTCATTTCCCTCAAAAGAAATTTCTTGACTTTGACCATTCCAATGAATTGTTTCAAGCTGAAAATCATAAAATATAGATTCGAGAAAGCACCAAATGTCAAGGATTGCACGAATATTATAGCGTGCAAAATTCAAAATTTCGTTTGTTTTTTCAAAATTACCTTCTGCAATTGTAAAAATAACTTTGACATTTTGCCCTGAAAATACTACTTCGACATCACCTGTAAAGCCTATAAATTCTCGAGCCTCATCTCCACATTTTAGTTTTGTGGTCTTGACCAATAAGATTGGTTTGTGATCTGGATAGATTCGACCACGTATTTCAAGTTGATTCATTAAAACCTCTCTTTCATATTTTCTGATACTTCGTAATCATATTTGGACAGAATTACACGTGCTTGAGGTTTGGTGCTTTCCGAGGGACTCGAACCCTCACAAAACCGTGTTTGAAACGATTACCTCTACCAATTGGGTTAGGAAAGCAAGACCTCGAGAAACCCCGAGGTTGTGGTGCGCCGAGCGGGAGTCGAACCCGCAAACCCCTGGTTCTAAGCCAGGTGAGACTGCCAATTCCTCTATCAGCGCATGGTACTCGAGACGGGACTCGAACCCGTAAGCTCTGGCTTCTCGAGCCAGTGAGTGTACCGTTTCTCTACCCGAGCATAAGGTTTGGGTGGGAATCGAACTCACGTTTTCTTGTTTACAAGATAAGCGCTCTAGCCATCTCGAGCTTCCAAACCATTTGGTGCAATCGGAAGGAATCGAACCTTCGTCTCCTGCATGGCAAGCAGGTGTCGTAAACCACTGGACAACGAATGCAATCAATCTCGAGTTTTGAGATTTTTGGTGCGGTAGGAGGGACTTGCACCCTCGTTCTCTGCTTGGAAGGCAGGCATCCTGGCTGCTGAATGACTTCCGCATTGTGGAGCGCACGGTAGGATTTTCACCCACATTTCCTGCTGGAAGGCAGGCGTCCTAAATGTTGGACGACGAAACGCACGTCGGGAGCAGAACCAAGGGTTTACCTCAAGCCTGATCCCGTTTTGAAACCTTTTGTGCTCTAAGGTTTCAAGGGGTGGTACTGGTGGGTTTCCTCGGACTCGAACCGAGACTTCGCAGCTTAAAAGGCTGCTGCTCTACCTATTGAGCTAAAAACCCGTGTTGGATTGGTGATCTCGAGGGGAATTGAACCCCTATTCTCAGATTGAAAGCCTGGAGTCCTAAACCATTGGACGACGAGACCACTTGGCAGGGGAAGACGGACTCGAACCGCCATTGAACAGCTTCAAAGACTGTTGACTTGCCAATTAGTCCATTCCCCTATGCCTCGAGCAAGTTTGTGCATCACAGTAAATGCTTCTTGCAGGGTTTGAACCCGCTCTCCTTTTGGGATTGACCGATAACTGTGATGCTTCGGCTCGAGAATTGTATTTCTGGTCGAGAGACTTGGAATCGAACCAAGACCTTCTGTGCTTCAAACAGACGCGCAACACCTTGTACGCTATCTCTCGAGGTGGATGCGGAACCGAGAGTCGAACTCGGCATGTCGAGCTTATGAGGCTCGATGTGTCACCAGACACGTTCCGCAATGTGTACCCTCGAGGCTTTGGAGGCTTTTTTCTCGAGGGTTGTGGTAGGCACGGAGGGATTTGAACCCCCAACGTTCTCTATGTAAAAGAGGCACTCTTCCATTGAGTTACGCGCCTGTGTGGTGGAAATGACAGGAATCGAACCTGCATTGTTCTTCAGTGCAAATGAAGTGCCATCCCGTTAGGCGACATTCCCAAAGTGGGCGAATTTGTCCTGCGCCCGCCTTGGCGCTTTGGTAAGGGATGTAAGAATTGAACTTACTTGATGTCCAGTTTCCAAAACTGGCGACTCGCCTTGAGTCCGATCCCTTGATCGCGCTTCTTGCTCATAAAACAGCACCTTACGGGCTATTCGCGCTTCAGTTACTCGAGTTGAAGCCACTCGGTCACGCGGTATACCTATGTTCTAAAACCCTTACACAATTCTTGAAATCCTAGTACGCAACAGCCTGGTTTCACCCTCGCAGTTGGGTTTTGGAACACGCTCGAGGTTTGAATTCTCGAGTTAAAGCCCTCGGCAGGATTTAAACCCGCACCGTTCTTGTTAGAAGCAAGACACTCTGTTCATTTGAGCTACGAGGGCATTTGGAGCACCTGAAGGGACTCGAACCCCCACTCTTGACGTTCGAAGCGTCGCGCCTTTCCATTAGGCTACAGGTGCAAAATCTCGAGTGATGCTCGAGGGTCATTTGCGAGGACAAGTTGGCGTGCAAGGGAAGCCCCTCTCGAGGCGTAAAGATTGGATTTATCTCAGATAACCTTGCACAATCGGTCCTGCGCGGTACTTGATGGCGAATAAGACAGTTTTACATCGTGTCTTAGGATATTGGCTGACCTTCCAGGGATCGAACCTGGGACATCTCCGTTAACAGTGGAGCGCTCTGACCGCCTGAGCTAAAGGTCAATATGCTCGAGCAGCGACCATGCCCGCCAGGTGCGTTTTATGGTCAAGACAAGTGATTAACGAACGGAAGCAATCTTTTGTAGAGATAACCGTTTGTCTTCGGCTCAAAGCGGTGGTGGGTGCGGAAGGATTTGAACCTCCAATGTCGCAAGGACGCCTGATCTACAGTCAGGTGCAATACCGTTCTGCCACACACCCAATCTCGAGGTTCAAGGTCACACTTGAACCTCAGATTTTTATTTTGGCACTCGAGTTGTCAATGTTCTCAGAACCGTTCCCAGTGTTTGAGAGCGCTCTTTGGGGTCCACCGTCGGGAATCGCACCCGAGTTTCCAGGGTCACAACCTGGCGTCCTGTCTGTTGGACGACGACGAACAAAATGAAATGAAAAAGGGCTTCTACCGATTCGGTGAAGCCCAAAATGCAAAATGGGTACACCAAGTTAACTTGTGAAGACCTCGAGACGGAATTCGTTACGACCTTGCCAACTGCGAACGCTTTGATGCTTCGGGCTACAACGCAATGCACTCCCGCAATAACCCGACAATAGATTCGCGCCGAAATTCGTGGCGGGATTCTCGAGTCTTAAATTTTGGAGTTGCATAAATGTCATGGCGACCTTTCAAACCTCGAGTGTCACTCGGGGTCAATCTCGAGGTTGAGTGTACGGTGTACGTAAATTTGTGTCATTCGTACAATTGCTTAGACGCCACTAAGCCATTTGGTCAGAAGTTACGGTTTGAGTGTTACGCTCGAGGCATGAAAACAGATGTGACGCTCGAGGAAGCCATATCAATCTTGGCGGGTATTTTGCCAGCACCACAACGCGAATCGGTTGGTTTGCTCGAGGGATTGCACCGCGTGCTGGCAGAGGATTTGAAAAGTCTGGTGGATCACCCAAGCGTCGATGACAGTTCCTTGGACGGTTACGCCGTGCGGCTCGAGGACACCCTTCAAGCCACGCCAGACCTTCCAGTGCGGTTCGAGGTGATGGGCGCGGTTGCGGCAGGCTCTGTGCCGTTTGTCGGGCGGCTCGAGAAAGATCAGGCGGTCAAGGTTTTTACGGGTGCGCCAGTGCCCGATGGCACAACTGGCATTGTCATGGTCGAAAACACGGTTCGAGACGAGGACAGCGTTTTTGTTTACCAGCCAGCCACGCCCGACGTTCGCAAGCGTGGGCAAGACCTCGAGGTTGGGAAATCGTACCTGCAAAAAGGTCAGATTTTGCGTGGCTCACAAATTGCACTCGCGGCGGCGATGGGTCACTCGAGTTTACCCGTCCTCAAGGTTCCTCGAATTGCCATTCTCAGCACGGGCGATGAGATTCTCGAGCCTGGACAACCCTTACCGCCTGGTGGGGCGTACAACGCCAACAGTTACGGACTGGCGGCAATGCTGCGCGAAATGGGCGCTGAACCCGTGATTTTGCCTCGAGTCAAAGATGACTTGGATTCGATTCGCCAAAGTTTTGAAGCCGCCAAAGATTGCGATTTGCTCCTCACCATCGGTGGGGTCAGCATGGGTGAACGCGATTTTGTGCGGATGTTGCTCGAGCGTGAGGCGAATATGCACTACTGGAAAATCAAAGTCAAACCCGGTGGTCCACCCGTCTGCGCGACTTGGCAAAACCTGCCCGTGTTCGGGCTTCCAGGCAATCCAGTCTCGAGTCTGGTGATTTTCTTGCTGGTGGTGAAGCCTGCACTGTACAAACGTTACGGCGTCTTCGAGCCAGCGTATGAAACCGTAACTGCTACCGCACTAACGCCGTTTAAAAGCGCAGGCGCGAAAACAGGAATGTGGCGTTGCACCCTCGAGAAATTTGAGAATGGTTTTGGTGCAAGGGCTTTCGGTAATCAAAGCTCTGGAGTCTTGCGCAGCATGGTGCAAGCCAATGCGCTGGCGGTCGTGCCACCACAAACGGAAGTCAAAACAGGCGAGAGGCTCGAGGTGATTCGACTCTAAAATTTCAAGCTTTGTATAGCCTTGAGTCTGCACAGTGATGCTCGAGTTTCTGAGGGATTTTTCATGCACATCAGGTTATGATTCGGACATGAAAAATGTTTTCAGGTTGTTGTTCATCGCGGCGTTGCTGATGTCATTTTTGACGGTCAGCGCCCAACAAAAAAGCATTTACTTGTATTCCAGAACTTACCTGCCCAATCAGGATGCGTTCGTCGAGTTCAACGCGCCGCCAGGAAACCTGGTCTTGTCGCTCGAGCGCGTCCTCGAGCCTGAACAGGTTTTGTTGGGGCAGAAAAACATTCGCAAGCCAGTCCTGCCGAGCGACGCCAAAACCAAAGTGATTCGCCGTGTCACGCGGCGTTTGACCACGGACGGTTACGACCGTTACAGCTTCGGCAAACTGCCCGTTGGCGTGTACGCGGTTCGTGCCAGCAAAGGGCAGACCAAAACCAGTATTTTGATGCTGGTTTCCGACTTGGGTTTGGTGGTCAAACGAGCGCCGACCAAAGCCTTGACCTACAGCGTCAATCGTTTTTCTGGCGCTCCAAAAGTTGCCAGCGTCTGGCTTTGGGATGCGGGCATCAAAGACCAAACGCTCTCGAGCAAAGATGGTGTGGCAGAACTCGAGGTGGGCAAGAAATCCGACCCCGTGTTCTTGGCTCGAGCTGGGAATGCCTGGGCGTTGTCTGGTGGGTCTTGGAATTCGTATGACGATGCCAAATTGAAGGGTTACATTTACACGGATCGTCCAGTTTACCGCCCTGGGCATCATGTGGAATTCAAGGGAACGTTGCGCGATGCCAAGACGCTCAAAGCCGCCGCTGGCAAAGAGGTCACGGTCTCGGTGCGGTCTTCGCAGGACGATACTGAAATCTTCAAAACCGATCTCAAAACCAACGATTACGGCTCGTTCAATGCAGGTTTTGATTTGACGCTCGAGGCGGTGACGGGTTCGTATTATGTCAGTGCCAATCTGAAAGGTGATACCAGCGAAAGTTATTCGGGATCATTTATCGTCGAGGCGTATCAAAAACCCGAGTACAGCGTGACCGTCACGCCAAGCCGTGAACGCGCCGTACAGGGTGATCGGGTCACATTTAAAATTTCTGCCGATTACTTGTTCGGCGGCAAGGTTTCGGGTGCGAAAGTCACGTATTTCGTCACCAAAGCGCCGTATTACGCCTACACTTATGACGGCGAAACCTATGACGGCTCGGGTGACAGCACCGATTACGGCTCGGATTTGGTGATCCGCGAGGAGGCGCGACTGGACAAAAACGGTTCACTCGAGGTCAGTTTGCCGCTCGAGAAAAACCCAAACGCCCAAGCGCTGTCCTACCGCATTCAAGCCGAGGTCGAAGACGAATCGCGTCGGACTGTGGCGGGCAACGCTCGGGTGATCGCCTATCCGTCGGCGGTCAATGTCAGTTCAAGAACCAGCGATTACATTTACCAACCTGGCGATACGATCACCAGCACGGTCAACACCAGCGATCTGAACGACAAACCAATCTCGAGTATCGTCTCGCTCGAGGTGGTACGTGAAAGTTGGGTCAAGGTCAAGAATAATTACAAACAGGTGATGACCACGCTTTTCACGCGTTCGATCAAAACGGGCGCGGATGGCGTTGGGATGCTGAATTTCAAAGCGCCCAAAGGTGGGGGTTACAACATCATCGCCAGGGCGAAAGATTCCGCTGGGCGGGTTTCCAAGAGCGAATCTTTTGTTTGGGTGCTCGAGGACGGCGAGGACTGGTACTGGAATTACCGCGAACTCGAGATCAAACTCGATCAGAAAAATTATAAAATCGGTGATACCGCCACAGCGCTGATCGGTTCGCCCAAACCTGGGGTTCCCGTGCTGGTCACGCTCGAGCAAGATGGGATCAAACGTTTTGAGCTTGTTCGCAGCCAAGGTGCGGCGATTCGTTACCGTTTCAAGATCACCAAAGACATGCAACCCAATGTTTATATCTCGGCGGTTTTGGCATCTGAGGGCAACTTCTTCTCGAGCAGCGCCACCGTGCGGGTTCCTGTGACCGACGCGTTCCTGAAAGTTGCGATCACGCCAGACAAAGCCAAATACCTTCCAGGCGAAAAAGGTAAACTCGAGATTAGCGTGACCGACAATGCTGGCAAGGGTGTTCCCGCCGAATTGGGCGTGGGTGTGATCGACGAGGCGATTTATTTGGTGCGCTCGGATGACACACCTGACATTCGGGCTTTTTACTATGGCACAAGGGGCAATTTGGTTGGTTACAACACCTCCGATGGCTTTAGCTTCGAGGTTGAAGCCCAAATCTTGGCTGGTTTAAAACCTGAAACCACCAGCGCCAGATTTGCCCAAAACAAAGAAGATTCCGCCGCCAAAGCCGCCGCGCCAGGAGACAACCCGAACACGCCGCGCAAGGACTTCCGTGACACCGCGTTATGGGTTCCAAACGTTGTGACCGACGCGAACGGACGTGCCACGCTCGAGATTACCTATCCCGACAACTTGACCACCTACCGCACGACGGCTCGAGGGATCACGACGGACGCCAAAGTGGGGCAGGGGACAGGTAAATCCTTGGTGACAAAAGACGTGTTGACGCGTTTGATTACGCCGTCTTTCTTGGTGCGCGGCGACAGTTCTGTACTCTCGAGCATTACCAACAACACCACCGATGCCGCCATCACCGCCCAGCAAAAACTCGAGTTGCAAAACCTCGAGACGACGGGTTCAACCGACCGTCAATACCCACTGGCAGCCAAAGCGCGTGAACGCACGGATTACACCGTTACCGCCAGCCAATCGGGCATTGCCACCGCCACCGCCAGCGTCAGCTCGGAGGGCGGCACAGACGCGGTACAACTGAATGTTCCAGTTTTGCCGCGCGGTTCAAAAGAGCGTAAAGGCTTTGCCGCCAACGTTTCTGAAGGTGTCAAAACCCTCAACATTCCAACCGATGCCAACCTCGAGACTGCCAAACTGATGGTCTACATCACACCAAACCTGACGGGCGCGGTTGCCCCAGCCCTCGAGTATCTGGTTGGATACCCGTATGGTTGCACCGAACAAACCATGAGCCGATTCTTGCCAGCGCTGCTCGCCCAAAAAACCATCGGTTTGAACGGGCTGCCGCAAGCCACCATCGACGAAATTCCTGCCATCACCAAAGCCAGCGTCAAACGACTGCTCGACTTCCAACACTCTGACGGCGGTTGGGGATTCTGGCAAACCGACACCAGCACCCTCGAGATGAGCGCCTACGTGCTGCATGGTCTGGTCAAAGCCAAACAGGCGGGCGCGAAAGTGCCGAACGCCGCGCTCGAGAATGCGATTACCTACATTTCCAAAACCGTTCAAGATGCCAAACTCGAGCAGGGGGAGCGTTCTTACGCCTACCGTTCGCTCGCCGAGGCTGGACGGGTCAACGTGGACGCCATGCAGCGCTTCTCGAGGCGCACTGAACTCGAGCCTTACGGGTTGGCAAATGTTGCCATCGGTTTGGCTAAAGTTGGTAAAACCACGGACGCCAAAGACGTGCTGGATCGCCTCAAAGCCAAACGCATTGACCGTGATCGCGGGATTCACTGGGAAAAACCAAAAAAGCCTTACGACTGGTATTACTACTGGGACGATAACAACATTCAAACCACCGCCGTCGCGCTCGAAGCCATCGCCAAGATCGAGCCGAGCAGCCCGCTGTTGCCCAAAATCTCAAATTGGATTCTCAAAAATCGCTCAGGTTCGCGCTGGGTCAGCACCCAAGACACCGCCAGCGTGATCGAAGCCGCACTCGCCTTGCCAAAATCTCAAGCAGCTAACACTTCAAACTCCAGCATTCTGCTGAACGGCGCTAGCGTCGAAGCCAAAGCACTGCCGAGCAGTGTTGGCACGCAAACACTCGAGCTTCCAGCGGCATCTCTCAAAGCTGGCAAGAACACGCTGGAGCTTCAAAATTCTGATCCAAACACCCTTTACAGCACCGAACTCCAATATGTGCGCGAACCGACCGAACTGAAATCCAGCGACGCGAGCGGCTTAAAGGTCAACCGCAAGTACGAAAAGCTCGAGGCAAAATGGGACGCGAAACAAAACCGTTACGTTTACGGGCGTAAACCCTTGCTCAGCGCCGGAAAACTCCAACCGCTGACCGTTGGTGACATGGTGCTCGTGACCCTGTATGTCAAATCGCTCGAGGGTCGAATGCAGTACGTGCTCGTCTCCGACCCGATTCCTGCG
>CAXTTL010000158.1:0-11367 GCA_964247135.1 uncultured Deinococcales bacterium
CAGAGATGCCGAAGTTTTGTTCGATTTTGATTATTCGGGGGTCAAAGAACTGCCCGAACGGACACCGAAAGTTCGCTGGATTCAAGCCAGCAGCGCGGGCATTGGACAATTTATAACGCGCCAAAATTACGCCCGCATGAACGCCGTGTTCACCACCTCGAGCGGCGTTCACGCCCGACCGCTCGCCGAGTACACCATCATGAGTATGCTCGAGGTCGTCAAGCAACGCGAACTCGCCCGAAGACAGCAGCTCGAGCACCGTTGGCAGCGTTTTAGCACCGTGGAACTCTCTAACAAAACCCTGGCGATTGTTGGGCTGGGCAAGATTGGACTCGAGGTTGCCAAACTCGCCAAAGCCTTTGACATGCGCGTGATTGGCAGCAAACGTCATGTTGAAGGGCTGAATGCCTCGAGCATGGGCGTTGATGCGCTTTTCCCTTGGACGGACTTGTACGCGATGTTGGCACAAGCCGACTTTGTTTGCCTTGCCACGCCGCACACGCCTGAAACCGAAAACCTGATGGATGAGGCGGCATTTACGGCGCTCAAACCAGGCGCGACCCTGATCAATATCGCTCGAGGCGCGGTGGTGGTCGAGGCTGCCATGATCGGGGCGCTCGAGTCTGGTCGTTTGGCTCATGCGGCGCTCGATGTGGTCGCCACAGAACCATTGCCGCCGCATAGTCCGCTGTGGGACATGCCGAACGTCTCGATTTACCATCACTCTGCCAGCACCAACGACCGCGAAAACCAGCGAATTGTCGAGCTGTTTTGTCAAAACCTGAAACTTTACCTCGAGCAAAAACCGTTGTTGAACACTTTAAATATTGCGCAAATGTATTGAAATTGTTGAATGCTTCTTTCAGCCTATTTGAACTTTCGACCACTCGAGCAAAGCTCTTTTGGCTTGCTCGAGGTTTGTGACTTCACCAGATTCTTGCAGGGTTTTGAGAAACCCCATCGCTTGCCCCACAGACTTTCCAGGCTCGAGGTTCAAGAAATCCATGACTTGCTCGCCGTTCATCAAGACCTTGAGGCTCGAGTGTTGTTTCATCGCCTCAAGCACCATGTCGATTTGATACTGATAGCCGAGTCGGGATTGTTCATTGCTGGCGGGACCTCGAGCGGCTTCGCGGTCGGCGATCATGACTTGCAATAACTCTGGCAGGATTTTTTGATTGCGCCTGACGAATCTGGCGGCGCTGGTTTGATCGGCTGGCAGTCGAATCATGTGGCGGTCAACCATGCTCGAGACGCGTTCGACAATGACTTGTTCAAAACCAATGCGGGTCAGTAAAACCCGAGTCACTTTTGCACCGATTTGGTCGTGGGCAAAAAAACTCCAACGCTCTCGCACCACATCCCAGGTTTTGGCGGCGGGTTTGCCAATGTCGTGAAACAGGGTGGCGAGGCGAGTCTCGAGGGTTGAATCTGGGAATGTGCTGACGAGCCGTGCAAGTGCTTCGATGCTGTGATCCAAAACATCCAGATGATGAAAACCACCAAATTGCTCCACCCCGCGACACGCCTCGAGTTCGGGCAGGAATTTCTCGAGCAAACTTGCGTCCGCCATCAGTTGAATTCCTCGGGCGGCGTGATTGGATTTGATGACCGCCGTGAAATCGTGAAGGATATTCTGATTCCTGGAAACTTCGCGCAACCACGTTTCGGTTTGAGGCTCGAGCTGTAAAGAATGCTGACAAGCGAGCTGTACGGCTTTTAAAGGACGCTCGAGCAGGGTTTGATGATCCTCAACCCTCAGAATGTTCCCAACCCTCGAGAAACCTGGCTCAATGGTCTTGGTTGGTTTGAAAAACACCTCAAGAGTGTAACGCGATTCTCCACAAATGACGGATTTGTTGCTCGGCAATGCGCTCGGAAAGACTCGAGAATTCCAGAATTGGGTGTCTGAAATCTGCGAAAGCTCGAGATTGCATCAAAGAACCAAATCTCCAGATCGTGAGTGTGTCACGCTCAGGACATGAGAAATTCCCAATTCGTCTTGAGGTTAGGGCTTCGTTCAATGTTTGTGTTTTCGTTGGCGCTGCTGGCATCTTGTGCGCCCGCAACGTCGTCCAATGCGCCCTCAATCGTCGATGCCGCGCCCGCCGCCCGACTGCCTGGCATGGAAAAATCCCAGTTTGTCGTGTTGGCTGGCGAACGGGTTTATTTTGAAGTTGGCGGTCAAGGTACGCCCGTCGTCATGGTTCACGGCATCGGCGCAGGAAACTCGAGCCATTTGTGGCGCGAGAACACGGCGCAACTGACCAAAACCCATCGTGTTTACGCCTTTGATTTTCCTGGTTTTGCGCGTTCTGGCGCTCGAGCGATTCAGTACACCAACGACTTGTACACCAATGTCTTGCGCGATTTTATTCGTGAAGTGGTGAAAGAACCGGTTCAGGTCATTGCCGGCAGTTTGGGTGCAGATTACACCATTCGGGTGGCGGTCGAAAATCCTGAACTGATCTCGAGGATGCTGCTTTCCAACCCGAGTGGTTATGATCTCAACAAACCCGAAAACAAGCAGGGTCGCACGCTCTTGACCACCACCAGCGCCCGCAATCAGGGTCTGTACGATCAATTCGCCAACACGTTCTTGGGTGATATCATTTTCACTACGCTGCAAAGCCCTGCCGGACTCAATTTTTTCTTGTACAACTACGTTTACCTCGATTGGCGACGCGTGACCGACGACCTGACCGATATTTACCGCGAAAACCTTCAGGGACCAAACAAGAAATACGCGCCGTTTTCGTTCTTCGCGGGTTTCCTCGAGCAACCCGTGGTTGAATTGTGGTCCAAAGTCACGCAGCCCACAATGCTGGTTTGGGGAAAGGATGACATTTTTACCCCGATTCGATTTTCAGTCCCGATGCTCGAGGCTCGAAAAGATGTAAGGTTTGAGGTGTTGAACGCTCGAGCGGTTCCGTATGATGAAGACTTCAAAAGATTCAACCAACTTGCCGAGGATTTTCTGAAATGAAGATTGCTTTGTTTGGCGCAACCAGGGGGATCGGCAAAGAAATCTTGCTGCAAAGCATCGAACGCGGTCATTCGGTCACGGCACTGGTACGCGACGCGAGTAAACTTGATGTCAGTTGTGCCAATTTAAACGTGGTTCAAGGTGATGTGCTGAACTTGAAAGCGGTAATCAAAACGCTCGAGGGCAATGAAGTGGCAATGGTGGCTTTGGGCGGCAAGCCAGGGCAAAGTCAGCGTCCTTGCGCGGAAGGCACCAAAAACATTTTGGCTGGCATGAAACTTCACGGCATCAAAAGAATCATCGCCGTGACCTCACTTGGCGTTGGCGACTCGAGGGGTCAGGCTGGGTTTTTCTTTGAGAAAATTCTTGTTCCACTGCTTCTGAAAGCCGAATTTGCCGACAAGGAATTGCAAGAACGATACATCAGTGACAGCAAGCTCGAGTATGTGATTGCGCGACCTTCGGGCTTGACGAACAAACCAGCCTCGCACAACTACCACGCAGGGAAAATCCTGAGTGGATCAGTCACCAAAACCGTTCCCCGAGCCGATGTCGCCCATTTTTGTCTCGAGCAACTTGGTGCAACACCATTTCTAAACCAAGCGGTCAGCCTCAGCAACTAAAAAACCCTCGAGCATCAAACCCGAGGGATTTCTTTTGGCGGAGAGGGAGAGATTCGAACTCTCGGTACGGTTTCCCGTACACACACTTTCCAGTTTCGGTAATACCCTCTAAGGTGCGTAAAAGTCCCGTGACAACAAATGAAGTCAGTGGGTGTTTCCACCGTGCGGTAAGCATCTTCTCGAGCTTTCTATTACCCGTCTCTTCACTTGATGTTTATTGACTTTTCGTAACCTATCTCCCGAAAAACTCCCGAAAACTCCCGAACTGCCAATTCTATTTTAGTTGAGTGGCACGGCAGCAATGACACGGGTCGGATTTGGAAGGGTAAACAAATCAAGAACATGCTCTTTCATCTCGGAATCCAAAACATGACGATACGTGTCAAGCGTGATACTGATTTTTGCGTGTCCAAGGGTTTTAGATACCACCTCAACAGGAACGCCTTTTCTTAAGGCGAGTGTCGCGTAGGTATGGCGTAAGTCGTGAGGGCGCAAACGTGGCAGTGTTTCACCCGAACGAATAACAGCCTCGAGTCTGGCTTGCTCTGCCTTGCGTCCAAACTTTCTAACGACTCGCATCCGTTTCTCGAGATCATCAGGGCTAGACCATTTCAAAACACTTGCAAGGGCATGGTGAAACTGTGACGGGTGAATCCAAGCCCCTACTTGGCTTGCAAAAACCGCGCCCGAATTTTGCCAAGCAATACCAGCGTTTTCTTTATCGAGTTTTTGCCGCTCGAGATGAATTTTTAACAGACTGACAAGACTTGGAGGCATTCTAATATCTCGGTTGCTTTTGGTGGTCTTGGGTTTATCTTCAAAAACCTTTCCATCATCTAACCCACGGGTGCTCCTGACCTTCAGAATGGCTTTCTCGAGGTTGAGATTGTCCCAAGACAAACCAAGCGCCTCACCCTTTCGCAAGCCCACAGAAACCACCGTGAACAACATAGCCCACATGCGACACAAGCCAACTTCAAACATTGCATTACCCAGTTCTTGAAATCGGACAAGCTGTTGGAAGTCCAATGTTGTGCCTACGGGTTCAATATCCCTTAATTGTGGAACAATTCGAGACACCTTCAATGATTCGGCAGGACTGAAAACAATCAATTTTTCTGTCACCGCTTCACGAAACACTTGACGAAGGCGTGTTAGGACTTTGGCAAGTGTACGGACTGCCATTGTGCGTTCGGTCAGTTTGCCGCGTTGCCCTTTCATTTTCCTCTCTGCCAAGGTACTCAACACATCCTTAAGATGCGGCGCGAAAATGTCTTTAATCAACATCTTGCCAAGCGGAATTTTTGATTTACCCATTTCAACGTCAAGTGCGTACTGCATTTCATTTCTAAAAAGCTTGGCACTTCTCGAGCGCAAATGCTTTTGACGGGCAATCACCGTTGCCGTGAATTCCTCGAGCGTCGTTTTGTTCGGAGGTGCGAGTACACCCCTAGCATGGTCAGCACGGGTTAATTGAATAGCTTTCTCAGCTTCGCTTTTGTTCGGACTCAGACCACGATGCCTTACACCGTCAAGAATGATCTGCCATCGCGCCTTACCATTTGACTGTACCTCAATCGTTCCTTTGCCATTCCCGCGCCGTTTGTCTGCTCGAGGTTTTGACTCTTTGATTTGCTCAATTGGTTCAGGCATTACAAACCGCTTTCGCTGGGTTGATACTCGAGTAAATCGTTTGGTGTAAACGTTTCGCCCGTGATTGAGTTCAAACCTGAAATAACATCCTCGAGCACGTCAAGACCTTTAGGCATGATCTGAGACTTGCGCCCTGTAATGCGGTACAGCGTGACTTCTCGGGTTTTACCCCCAAGTTTTTCTATTTCTCGAGCCAGGTCACGGGCTTTGATGTCGTGTTTCTCGAGTACGTTTTTGAGTTTCCATTTGATCGGCACGGGTTGAATCATAACCATGTTTCTATCACCTCTGTTATATTCTATCGATATTGACAGAGTATGTCAAGTAGGATAGAATGACTTCACTCGAGAAGAACATCCACAAAGAAGCGTCTCGAGAAACCAAGTTCTAAGAAGGAGTAAAAATGAAAGGCAATACCACGAAAAATGCCGTGCAAGACAACCAAAAGACCTCGATCACCCAACCTGTCTACGGTCACATTACAGGGTTGAAACTCGAGCACAAGACCACAAAACAAGACACCAAAAGCGTTGACCTCACCCTTGCGGTGTACCAGCACGCTCTTGGTCAGCAAGGCTAAAGCAAATTTAAAACTCGAGAACGCCGCCCTTGGACAGAAAGCGTTCTCGAGAAACCCTCAAAGGAGTTCAACATGCAGACTATCAGCAACCCACGCGCAACACAAGGCAAGTACCGACACCTGACAAGTTCTGACTGGCAAGCCGTTCAAAACCGAATCTCGACCACGAACGGCAAAGCCAGCATCACCACATCAAACGGGCGTGAAGTCAGTTTCACTCGAGCGGAAGTGCAGTATTTGAATCAAAAATACCGAATTGGGGGGATATGAAACCTACCCTCTTACCTGTGTCTCGAGTACGAATTCTGACCACAGTATATGTTCAAGCATACAACTCAAGGCTCGAGAAGTTACCTATTTTTGGCTTCAGAAGGTTGTCCTATGCGGACTGGAATAAACCACTGAATGAGTTTATTTCAGTCCGTAAATCCAAGCACCGTCTACAGCGCCAGTGGCGATTCGAGAACCATCTGGGCTAAATGCGACACTGTAAACGCTTCCAAAACTACCTTTAAGTTGCCCAATCTCTTTGCCACTCGAGACATCCCATAATCGCGTTGTAGCATCATCACTCCCTGTAACAAGAGTACGACCATCAGGACTAAATGCGACACTTAACACCGAAGAATTATGTCCCCTATAAACCAGCAGTTCTTTACCACTTGAGATGTGCCATAGTTGTGCTGTACCATCATTGCTACCGATAGCAAGAGTACGACCATCAGGACTGAAGGCTATACTATTTACGATAGAAGGATGTCCTTTATATTCTTGGAGTTTTTTGCCACTTGCGATATCCCATAATCGCACTTTAAGATCATAACCACCTTCGGCAAGAGTACGACCATCAGGACTGAAGGCTATACTATTCACGCTGTTATAATTTTGATCCTTGGAAGATATGAATGCGATTTCTTTACCAGTGGAAACATCCCACAATTTTGGACCAAAATTACTACTCGTCGCTAGAATACTACTATCAGGACTAAATGCGACACTTTGCACAAATCCATCGAGTCCATTCAATACCATAATTTCTACACCAGTCGAAATATCCCACAACCTTACCTCTTTATAACCACCAACAGCAAGAGTATATCCATCAGGGCTGAAAGCAACACCTTCTACCCAAGTCGTATTTCCCTTGAAAATTCTAATTTCTTTACTACTCAATGTATCCCACAATCGCACGGTCTTATCAAGACTTCCCGTAACAAAAGTACGACTATCAGAACTAAAAACTACATTTTTTACGCCATCTGTGTGACCTTTAAAAACTTTAAATTCTTTAGCAGTTTCAACATTCCATAATCTCATCGTATTATCTGAACTAGCCGTAGCTAAAACACTGCCATCAAAATTAAATGTTATATTCTCGATGCGATCTGTATGCCCTTTAAATACCTTGATTTCCTTTCCAGTTAAAATATCCCATATTTTTACTGTATTATCACTGCTACCTGTAGCAATAGTACGGTTATCTGGACTAAAAACGACACTGTTTACACCATCCGTATGTCCTCCTAATACTTTAATTTCTTTCCCACTTTTAACATTCCATAATTTAACTGTTTTATCTGAACTGGCTGTGGCAATCCTATTTCCATCAGGGCTAAAAGCGACACTGTTTACCCAAGCCGTATGTCCCTTGAAAGTTCTAATTTCGCTAGCACTTGAAATATCCCACAATTTTGCAGTTTTATCATAACTTCCCGTAGCAAGGGTACGACCATCAGGACTAAATGCTATACTCACTACACCGTCTGCATGTCCAGTAAATGTGTTAATTTTTTCTCCGCTCGAGACATTCCATAAATTCACTGTGCCATCACCCACACCTTCGCCAGTACCCGTAGCAAGAACACGACCATCAGGACTGAATGCGACACTATGCACGAACCTTGCCTGTCCTTTGAATACTTTGATTTCTTTTCCACTAGAAACATTCCATAACCGTGCTGTACCATCCAAACTACCTGTGGCAAGTGTAAGACCATCGGGACTGAACGCTAAACTGGTCACCCCTCTCCTATGCCCTTTGAAAATTTTAATTTCCACGCCACTGTTGATATCCCACAACCGTGCCGTACCATCTCTACCAGCCGTAGCGAGCCATTTTTCGTTTTTGCTAAACACAACCGCCCGCACTGGACCTTCATGCCCTGTAATGTTATTCAGAAGCTGAAACTGGGTGTAATCAATTGCATTGACAGCTAAAGCGCTTGACTGCTGGCTCACGTAACTTGCGAAACTGAGAATGAAACAACACGCAACGAACATCAAAACTGTAGTTTTCATAGTTTTCCTTTGCTGAATCGAATACTTTGAGGCGTAGCAGCATATGTTTGGAAAAATCTAAGGTACATGACCAGCTTGGTGAAAACTTATCGGTTAAACGCAACGAAATACTCCCACAACGCTAACACGGGTTAAATAAACTTCAAACCAAAGTATTCTCCCTAACGTGTGACAACTGCAAAGTCGAAAGACTGTGATTGCAAGTTGATTTCCCAAGACTCGCAACGGCAAGCCCATTCCCAAACTACCGTGTAGCTATAAAATTTCGAGTTCCAACTCTTGAAGCTTGTCCCAACTCGGGACACTAATCTCGAGATCATCACACCGTAAAAGACCGCCCCAACTCGAGGCAGGTTATTTGTATTCAAGTTTTGAAATCATAAAACTCGAGTACGATGTGCTCAGATTTTCAGATAACGTTTGCTGATTTAAAATAAAAGCGACGACTTGACGACACCCTTGTTTTAAGATTGCAAGCACTCACATTTGAGGAATAAGCCTGTCCTTATTGTATAGTGAGAAGTATAAGGCAAAGCAAAAAGGAGATGTATGAAAAAATATTTTCTGCTCGCTATAATCGGCGTTGTTCTTGCTTTCTTTCAAACCTCGAGTGCTGGCGATTTGCGCTTTGGAATCAATTTTATTAACGCCCTACTCACGCCCCTACATACTACGAAAGACCCATGCCCAAGTATCTTCGCAAACAGTAAAGACTTAAATTATTGGTGTGGCATCACAACTGTTTCAGTTGATACGTTCAAATTTTTATTCGATGGGAAAGCGCCAGGTATCGCAAAATCAAATAATTATGATTATGCGCCTGATGAGGACTGGAAAAAGATCACGACATTGACCTGGGGTAAGACCATTTACTTGGATCAAACTTACATGTTTATTTCAGTTTTACCTTTTGATGGAATCAACCATGTTTTTTTCGGTGTCGGGTCTAGCAGTGATAAAACCGACAGGGTGACTAGCCCAGTAACGGCATACGTGCCACCTGCGCCCTACTCGAATCCCGTAACCACAAACCCTGATTCTAGCACCCCAAAACCCACAACTGTAGATCAAACCACGGATTACGATGTGACCGTGCTCAGATACCTTTGCCAAACCCCAGTCAACGGTTACGCTCGAGCTGTTGGCACAATCCGAAACTCGAGCAACCGCACCCTAGAGTTCTTGAGATTTAACATCGAATACTTTGACGGCTCGAGTTTTGTCGGTCAGGAAAGCGGTTATGTCCAAGCCGATAAACTTGCGCCAGGTTCGGAAAGCACATTTGATCTAACCTCAAAAACACCAGCTTTCACACGGTGCGAACTGAGTTTTGAAGACTCGAGCGGGAAACTCAAAACCAAATTGCCTTAAGCATGTGATACACGAGGCTTGGTTAGTACAAGTTGCTTGGTGTCAAAACCTAACCTCGAGTTGAAAATTTCAAACTAAAAATTCTAAAAATTCTGTGAGCAGTTGGATAGCTTCGAGGGTGGGGGGTACTCTTTTCCAGCGAAAAAATATCTCGAGGTTGTCCAGTGCCGTGGACAACCTCGAGCAGTGTCTTGAAAAGTTTCAGAATCCCATAAAAAACCAAAATACTTGGAAGGTGCTAACCAACCGCTCGAACTTCGTTATTTTGCACTTTTATGTTGGGGGTCGCTCGAGTTTCAACTCAGGTATTGGAGTGATTCATTTTGTATTGTCATTCAAGAATAACTCGTGTGTTCTTACTCATGAAAGTACGTCATACACGCTTATTTGAAGGGTACAAGTTTACATTCGTTTGCCAAAACTTATTGCTGCTTTCGGTTAGTCCAATCTCGAGTTTTTCAATCTAATTTGTATGCTGATTAGAGAGTTTGGTTAACATTCTCGTTCGAGAAAGTACGTGGTGTACTCCTATCTTGGAGGCGCTGTTGTTACTCGAGTTGTTCACGGCGTCAGCGATTGCGACAGCCAATCAGACATTTGAGCAATCTAATTTGTTTGCTGATTAGAAGGTTCGGTATACACTTTTTCTCGAGAAAGTACGTGGTGTACGCTTATTTGGGATGTGCTGTGTTCGTTCAAGTTTTACAATTTCAGTGCGTTCCCAAACCCCGTGCGAAAAATCAGGCTACAAGTAACCATGTTTCTTGCACGGGAAAGGACACTTTATTACCTCACACGATTTAGCACGCGACCCTCGAGCGGGAACCCAGAGGCAGGGACTTTAATCAAAAGTTGCAGTATCCATGTAGCGTATGCCTGGCGGTGGCGTGATGCAATCAAAAACCCCCATTGCTGAGGGTTTGGAATCTCGAGTTTGACGCTTTAATCGGCGGCGTGACCGTGTGAGGCTTCAAGCGCAGCACGGTCTTCGCTGTACAGACCGAAACGGGCTGCACCCTCGGGCAAGCGAATAATGTTTTGACCCTCACGTCCATTTTCGCGCCGTAACTCGCCAACAGCGACACGGGTGCGTTCACGGAGTTGCTCGAGTGCTGCTGGTACTTGTGCTTGAGTTAACATTATCATTCACCCCCTCTCGGGCAACTATAGCACAAAATGTCAATACATCAACTTTGTCAATACATCAACTTTCTTGCCAACTCGAACCTGTCCAAATACGTGTACCACTCGCCATTGAACAGAATTGTGCTAAGTATTGGGTTGGCGTTTATGGGGTCGTTGCTGAGTGTTCCAACGACAGCTTCGTACTGACTCCACCAGTACAGAAAACTGCCCCCGTCGGTCAATTTATCGAATTGCACCTGGACGAATGGAATATCGCCGCCCGTGATGACCCCGTTTTGCACGTCCCCGAACCTGGTCGCAAAGTTCGTCGCCGCGTCGTAATGAAATGACCATGATGCCAGCGCATTTTGTGGCGCTTCAAATTCTTCGTTTTTGAGCCAAGCATCGAGGACGATTGGAATAAATTTTGTACAATCTTCGTCTTGCGAACCACGGTACAAGCGAAACCCTCGCGGTGCGATGGGGGTTTCCCCAAGCTTGGCAAGCAAGCGCTCCCAACGTTGCTCTCGAGACAAGATCAATGTTGTTAAGGTCGTCGCTTCGGGGTCAACCCGTTTGAGTTGACCTGTCACCAATCGCGTGAAGGACTTGAGAATGGCGATTCGTGCTGCGTGGTATTGGCGGTCTGTCGTGATGTTCTTGATGAGTCGGCGGCTTTGTTTGAACAAATCATCGTCCTGGTACAAGTCTTTGAAGCCGAGTTCGTGCCT
>CAXTTL010000159.1:0-11327 GCA_964247135.1 uncultured Deinococcales bacterium
AAGCGAACAACAACTGATTCAAAGTCTGGCGCAACTGGTGCAAAGTGCCTCGAGCGCCTACACCAAATTCCAGCAAACCCACAAAACCACCACCGCCAAAACCCAAGCCGACACGATAGCCGAATTCACCAAAATCCTGACCAGTTCCGACACCGCCTTCCAAGCCGCACTCGAGCAACTCGCCACCAGCCTCGAGAAAGCCGCCAGCGACTACGGCACGGCATTGGTCGCGCACGCCAACGGACCAGATTTTGCCGCCGCCTTGACGGCTGCCGAAGCCAAAGCCGCCGCCGATGTCCAACCGCGTTGGAAGGGTTTACTCAAAATTCTTTTGATCATCGTGGTGGTCGTCGTGATCGCCCTGGTCATTGGTCCAGCCGTGATCGGTGCGGTTGGCGCGTTCGCCGCCACGATGGGTGCGGGAGCCGCCGCCGGCGCCATCGGCGCGATTGTTGGCGGCGCAATCGTCGGCGCGTTATCGGGCGCGGTCATTCAAATGGGCAGCAACGCCATCGACGGTAAAGCCATCTTTGAGGGCGTCGGACAAGCCATGCTGGTCGGCGCGATCAGCGGCGCGATTGGCGGCGGACTCGGTTACGCCTTCTCGAGCGGCGCCAATGCCGCCGCCACATCCTCGAGAACCATGCTTTCAGCCATCGGCAGCAAAGCCAACAGTTTTGCGGGCAAAATGATTCTCGATCAGGTCAACGGTGTGGTCAGCAGTCAATTCTCGAGTTTGCTGACCACCGGAAAATTCCAAGACTTTGGGGACATGCTGAGAGACCCCAGCATGTGGATTGGCGTGGGCGTCAGCGCCGCCAGCCACGCTGGAGGACCTCGAGTTGGAATAAGCGGCGAACCCACTCGACCCGCCAACAAGCTCGAGCTGATTCAAGAACGGGCATCGGCTGCCGGTGAACGGTTCGGGCAAGACCTCGGTGTGCGCACCATGCAAGGTCTGGGAAGTCGCCCCAACATTGGCGTCAAAACCAACACGAGCCTCGAGCCAGGACAGCAACGCATCAACACCAACGAAGGTGCGGCAAAAGTCGAAGTCGGGCAGAACTCGCACCCAGAGGATGTTCGGGCACACCAAGATGTGGCGACACAGCATGTTCTCGAAAATGGTCCAATCGCCAAATTAAAGCAACGCCTCGGTATCGGTGAGGCAAACGAAGCCCCACCTGGCAGCAAAGCCCGTCAACTTGAAACCGAAGCCTTAAAACACGAAGCGATGTCGGATTGGCGTTTTGCCGAATCGGAACGTCAAGCCAAACTGGGCAACAAAGCCGAATCAGACCGTTTACGCCAAGAAGCCCATGATTTACGCGAAGCCAGTCACGATTACCTCGAGCAATCTCGAGACATCAATGCCCGCAACCAACCAGGTGACGGTCAAATCGATGGTGGTAAAAAAATCTATGACAACCACGACGATGTTAAAGATTTGCTGGGTAAACCATTTGACAAGACAAAAGTGCCAGATGGCTATACCACGTTTGAAATAGAAGGTGGTCGCAAGATCGTTGCTAAAGTAAGACCAGATGGAAGAATTGATATCAAACAAGCTGTTTTGCTTGTCAATGAAAAAGGTAATGTTTCTGTGAATGCACAAAGTCGCGTCAGTTATGACTACATTAGTATTTATGAAAATAGCCCAAATGCACGCCCTGGTATTAGCTTTGGTAAAGATGGCTATACCGTTCACCATATGATTACCGATAAAATTTCGACAGGACATCCGTTAACTGTTAAAGCAATGGAATTGATTGGGTTTAATGTTGATACACCAGCCAATTATGCAGCAATGCCAATGAAAGATCAATTTTTTAAATTGGACGGAACTGAAGTAGGACATTGGTCTTCGCATCCAGAATTTGATAAGATAGTAATTACTAAATTAGATCGTATTCAAACCGCTCTCGAATTAAAATATGGTGAAACACCAGACTGGTCTGCTCACCCTCAGAGAGCACAGATTGAAGCTGAACTTAGACAACGTATCCAAAATTTACAGGATGAAATTTTCGAGGATATTAGAACTGGTAATGTTCCGCAAACTAATGAAGGAACAACACATGGTGCTGGTAGAATTAACTAAGGGAAAAGATGAGTGATAAAGTATACCAATTATTACAGAATATAGGTCGCTTGGGCAGTATGCCAAGCGGTGATGCTTTTGATTTAAGAGATTTTGAATTCCCTACAGAATCTGAACTATGGCATACACATGCTAATAGACCACTTAAATTACCCGAAACAGTTTTCTTTTATATGAATTCAAATCTTAAATTTATTAAAGAACTTGATATGCTATACGCAGATGCTGGAAATTACGTTGTTTCACAACGTTTAATAGATGTCTTACTGTCGGTAAAGAATTTTAATTATCGAAAATATAAAATTGCCATTTTAGAAGAAGGGGCAATTCGATTTCAGAAAAATCCAGATGGCTATAAATCCCCGAAACCGTACTCAAATCCAGAAGAGTTTAAGAAAAAAAGCCTTCGAGATGACATGTACATTTTTCAACCACTCGAGATTTTATCCGATGTTTTTGACTGGGAAAATTCTGTATATAAACAATATGATTATGATAAAGAAATAAATGTACCTTCTTCAGTTCGAGAATTTGTTTTAAAAGAACCGACAGGTGGATTTCCACCCGTATTTAGATTAAAAGAAGACCCTGTAACATTGTTTATTTCTGCTGAGGCTCGAGAAGCCTTAAAAAAGGCAGATATAAAAGGAACTTCATATCTATCATTAAAAGGTTATGCCATTGGTAGACAAAAAGAGATTGATGTTCCCATTTAAATATTAATCTTTTTAAATCTGAACTACTAAGATTTTTTTGCTTTTAAGACACTTGAGTATTATGGAATTGCCAATATTAACTCGAGAAACCTATCCTCAAAACTTAGGTTAACGAAAGAATACTACGTGGCATATGAATTAAACAATGATATTAGAAGATTATCTTTTATGGAACGTGGCGACGCCTATGATTTAAAAAGTTTTTCGTTTTCAAAATCAGCAGAACTACTTCGCACATATGAACCTAGGTTGCTTGACTTACCCGAGGTATCATTTTTTTATGTATATTCTAAGAAAAGTTTTGTTGAAAGACTAGATTCACTATATACTCATGGAGTTCAATGTGTGTTTTCGCAAAAAGCTATAGATGTATTATTATCTGTAAAAGACTTTGAACATCGAAAATACGCAACCGCAATTCTGGCTGAAGATTTACCAGATTCTAAAAATCCGTATGATAATCCAGATTTTTATAAGACTAAAAGTTTGAGAGATGACTTATTTATTTTTCAAACACTCGAGTTTCTAGATATTTTTGACTGGGAAAAATCAAAGTATCGCCAGACAGATCTCAATAAAGAAGTTGGATCACCTGGTAGGGTTAGTGAATATGTATTTCGAGAACCTTCTAGTGGATTCCCGCCGCTTTTCCGTCTTCCTTATCAACCTGCCCATTTATTTATTTCACATGATGCACGTCAAGCATTAAGGTTAAACAATATTAAGGGTTTTTCATTTTCAAAACTTAATGATTTATGGAATTCTGAAGTTGATACACCAATTTCGAATAAATTATAGTTGCTCATAATAATATATTTAACTGTAATTAATCGATCAAAAAACACTAAGTAAAAAATGAATGAAATTGCGTATCAATTATTGCAAAGCTTAAGTCGCTTGGGCAGTATGCCAAGCGGCGACGCTTTTGATTTAAGAGCTTTTGATTTTCCTAGAGCATCAGATTTATGGCAAACACACTCGGATAGACTGCTTGAATTACCGGAAACTACTTTCTTTTACATGTATTCAAATCTTAAATACATCAAAGAACTTGATGTCTTATACCCACATTCAGGAAAGCCTATTTTTTCTCAGCGTTTAATTGATACACTTTTGTCAGTGAAGAATTTTAATTACCGAAAATACAAAATTGCTATTTTAGAAGAAGGTGCAGTTAAATTTCAAAAAAATTCAGATGGTTATAAATCTCCTGAGCCATACGCAAATCCAGAAGAGTTTAAGAAAAAAAGTCTTCGGGACGATATGTACATTTTTCAATCGCTCGAGATTCTATCTGATGTTTTTGATTGGGAAAACTCTATTTATCGACAAAGCGAACTCAGCAAAGAAGTTGGTTCGCCTGGTCATGTACAGGAATTTATTTTAAAAGAACCCAAGAGAGGTTTCCCACCAATATTTAGATTAAAAGAAAGTCCAGTAACACTATTTATTTCTGCTGAAGCTCGAGAAGCACTAAAAAAAGCTGGTATTAAAGGAGCTTCATATCTATCATTGAAAGGCTACGCTATTGGTAGGCAAGATGAAGTTGATGTCCCCATTTAAATATTAATCTCTTTAAATCTGAGCTAATAAGACTTTTTTGCTTTAAGACACTCGAGTGCTATGGAGCTATTTGTATTAACTCGAGAAGCTCTGATAAAAGTTGTCCAAATGCAGCGTTTATTATCTGAAGTTTTATTTAGTAGGTAATACATGACTATTGACCAACAGGAAAACGATATTGAAGTTATAGAAAACGCGTGGAAAACGCAAAATTTTGATAAAGATATAGTTCAAAATCTCATAAAAAAATTTTCTAAATCGAAAAATGAAAAATTGCTTGAGATTCTCAGGGAGTCATTGAGTTCAGAAAATAATTTTTGACGCAGGATAGCGGTTGACAAACTAATTTATTACAAAGATAAGATAAATTATTAAAATATTAAACTAATTAAAAAAATTATTGAAGCTGATGAAGATTCTAACTTCTGGCTTTTGTTAATAAAGATAGTGAATATTTTTTTTTATAAAAGACTTCATGTCGAGAAAGATAAGTATGTGTTGTCAGCACTCGTTGTTTCGATTCTAACCATCAACGAAATACCACCTTATACGGAATTAACGAGAACACTCCGTTATTCCGCTTCGCTCCACAACTCCGTTAACCTCGTTGATTCCGTACTTTTGCCACTCCCGTTGGTCGGGGGAACAGTCGATAAAGCATGACTGTTCCCCGCAATTTGGTATTACTTGTCTTTGCCATTTTCTGATCAGATTTCCTCGGGTGAAATTCAAATCACTGACAAAGTGATACAGGATTTTATTCGTAAAAACTCGAGTTAAAGATGCAAATATTCGTCGCCTGACGTTCCAAAACCGCTCACAAGCAACAACTTGTTGCAAATTTGGCATCCACAATTTCGGCTCGAGTTAGTCGAATGGCAATACCAAATCCGTGTCCACATTTCCTGGCAATGGATGCTCGAGAATGCGGGCGAGTGCCAGCAGTTGCCCTTTGTGGTGAAATTCGTGGGTGATCGGGTGCAGCAACAACCAACGTTGCGTGACTTTTAACGGTCCAGAACGGTGCGCAAACTCAAATGGTTCGTCTGGGGTCCTAAATTTCTCGAGCGCCTCTTCCACGATTTTGTCTACAAACTTAAACCGTTCGCGTATGGCGCTTGCATCCAAGATTTGTTCGGCTGGCACGATCAGGTCTTCGCGTTTGTAACCCAGCGCAACGCCAGCCCAAGCCAGGTAGCAAAAGGCAACATGGGCGTGAATGTTGCGAATGCTGCCGTAGGCAAAATCGGGTCGCTCGAGAATATAAATCTCGTTTGGTAGGCTGTCAGTAAACTCGAGCAGGACTTCGCGGGTGCGGCGGACGAGGTCGTACATCACCTTCAAATCATCGTTCATTCGCACAGCTTACGCCATGACAGCTTGCTGTTTCTTGAGGATTTGCAGAACTTCGGTGGCGTGACTGAGCGGATTCACGAATTTCCAGTGGTGCGCGAGCTTGCCTTGCGGATCAATTAAAAAAGTTTGACGGTCTGCATTGCCGAGTAACGCCATAAAACCATTGATGACCCCATACGCTTTGGCAATGCTTTTATCGGTGTCGGGCAACAACAAAAAGGTCAGGTGGCATTTTTCACGGAATTTTGTTTGTGAGGCGCTCGAGCCTGTGCTGACGCCGATCACTTGGGCGCCCAGTTTGACAAATTCTGGCAACGATTGCTCGAAACGTTGCGCCTCAATGCTGCAACCGAGCGAACTGTCTTTGGGGTAAAAGTACAAAATCACCCATTGCCCACGGAATTGCTCGAGGCTGATGATTTCACCCGTATCGCTGGTGGCAGAAAAGTTTGGGACGGCTTGGGAAATGTTCACGCTTGCAGGTTACTGGTTTTAATGGTGATAAACCGTAGGCGAAACTCGAGATGCAATGTATTGCGCGGCACTCGAGTACAATAGCCAAATCATGCTCGAGCCTCTCGCCATTCTGACCGATTTACGCCGTGTTCTGGGTGAAGCTCGAGTCATGACCAAACCCGCGCAATTGGCGACGTATGAATCCGATGCGCTGACCAGTTTTAAAGCCAGGGCGTTGGCGGTGGTCATGCCAGAAACCGAACTCGAGGTGGTTGAGGTGGTCAAAATCTGTCACAGGCACCGTGTTCCGTTCGTGGCTCGAGGTTCGGGCACAAGTTTGTCGGGCGGCAGTCTGCCAGTGGCGGACGGCGTGGTGATCGCCTTGAATAAGCTCAACAAAATCCTCAAACTCGACCCACTCGAGCGTGTGGCAATCGTCCAACCTGGCGTGACGAACCTGGCGGTGTCGACGGCTGCCGCACCGTTTGGCTTGTACTACGCGCCCGACCCCTCGAGCCAACAGATTTGCACGATTGGCGGCAACGTGGCGTTCAATTCTGGCGGGGCGCACTGCCTGAAGTACGGCATGACCAGCAACCACGTGCTCGGTTTAAAAGTGCTCTTGCCCGACGGCGAGGTGCTCGAGTTAGGAGGCTCGAGTTTGGAAGGTGTGGGCGCCGATTTACACGGCTTGTTCGTGGGGTCGGAGGGTTTGTTCGGCATCGCGCTCGAGGTGACATTGCGCCTGCTGCCCAAACCCCAGCGGTATCGCACGGTGCTGGCGGCGTACCGTTCGCTCGAGGCGGCGGGCGATGCGGTTGCCAGCGTGGTGTCCAGCGGCTTGCTGCCTGGCGCAATGGAAATCATGGACGCTTTGGCAATCGAGGCGGCGGAGGCAGCCGTTCACGCGGGTTATCCCAAAGATGCGGCGGCGTTGCTGATCGTCGAACTCGAGGGTGAGGACCGCGCCATCGAAGCCGAATTTATAGAACTCGAGCAGGTGATTCGGGCGTCTGGGGCTTATGAAGTGCGCATTGCGCAATCCGAACTCGAGCGTCTGACGATTTGGAAGGGACGCAAGAGCGCGTTTAGTGCCGTCGGACGTTTAAGCCCCGATTACATTGTCCAAGATGGCGTCGTGCCGCGCGGTAAACTTGGGCTGGCGCTCAAAGAAATTGGGCGCCTCTCGAGCGTGGCGGGATTGCGGGTGGCGAACGTTTTTCATGCGGGCGACGGCAATTTGCACCCACTGATTTTGTTCGATGGGCGCGAACCTGGGGCGCTACGGAGGGCAGAACAGCTTGCAGGTGAAATCCTCGAGTTGTGCGTTCGTTTGGGCGGCAGCATCACCGGCGAACACGGCGTTGGCGTCGAAAAACGCGAACACATGCCGATCATGTTTTCACTTGGTGATCTCGAGGTCATGAAACGCTTGCGGCTTTCAATCGATTCGCTCGAGTTGAGCAACCCTGGAAAAATGTTCCCCAGCGGCGAAGCCCCCGCGCTCGTCTCTCACGCGCCGCATCCGCTCGAGCGGGCTGGCATCATCACCAGGGAATGATGGATGATATTCGTCCCGCTTACGAGGAACACGGCGTGACCGGTTTCTATGAACAGTTCGGCTCGAGTTACCGCAACCCGCACGAAACCATTTTGCAAAGTCTTCTGAAGCGCGTAATCCTCGAGTGGAAACTTGACCTCTCGAGCGTGCTCGATTTGGCGTGCGGCAGCGGCGAGGCGACGTTGGTCTTGCAAGAACTTGGCGCGAAGGTTGCTGGAATTGACCCGTACACGTTTGAAGCTTATTTGGAACGCACGGGTTTACACGCCGAACCATTTTCATTCGATGATATTGCCAATGGCACACTCGAGGGGCGAAGTTACAGTTTGATCGTGTGCAGTTTTGCGCTGCATTTGATGGAAGTCTCGAAACTGCCAATGTTGTTGTTTCAACTTTCACAAATCACCGACACCCTGTTGATTTTAACGCCGCACAAGCGTCCTCAAATCAAACCAGAATGGGGCTGGCATCTCGAGGCTGAAATACTCGAGGATCGGGTTCGGGCGCGGTCGTATCGGACTTTAGGAGAATCCGCATGACGATTCCCGAAATCCAAGATTTCATCAAATCCCAACCTCGAGTTCGGGTGCGCGGCGGCGGCACAAAACCCACGCTTTCCAATGCCGCAAATCTTGAGTTATCACAACTTTCGGGGATGCTCGAGTACGACCCGAGCGAGTACACCTTCACGGCGCTGGCGGGAACCCGAGTCTCCGAAATCGCCCAGATTCTTGCCGAGCACGGGCAGCATTTGCCGTTCGACCCGCCGTTTCAGACGGCTGGTGCAACTTTGGGCGGCACGGTGGCGGCTGGGCTTTCGGGTTCTGGGCGGCAACGTTTTGGCGGCGTGCGCGATTTTGTGCTGGCGGTGCAATTTATAGATGGTCTGGGAGCGCTTGTAAGGGGAGGTGGCAAGGTTGTGAAGAACGCTGCGGGGTTTGACCTGCCCAAAATGCACTGCGGCGCTCTGGGAGCGTTTGGCGTGCTGACGGAATTAACCTTTAAAGTTTTTCCAGCGCCCAAAGCCTGGGCAAGCTTGCAACTCGAGTGTCAAAACTTCAAAACTGCGCTTGAAGTCATGCAAAAATTGGCTGGCTCGAGTTTTGATCTTGAATGCTTGGACATTTTTGACTCAAGCGTCTTGATCCGTATCGGTGGCGTTCCAGAAGCTTTGGAGGCGCGACTCGAGAACCTTCAAAAGTTCGTTGGCATTGAAGGACAAGTGATTCGAGATGACACTGAAATCTGGCGCGACGCCCGAGAATTCTTGTGGGTCAAAGAAGGCACAGCACTGGTGAAAATCCCTGTCACCGCCAGCAAAATCCCAAATCTCGAGGCAAAAATTGCCGCTCACGGGCGAACGCGCTACACCTCGAGCGGCAATCTGGCTTGGCTCGAATGGACGGAATCACTCGAGAACCTGGACGCGACCTTGCTCGAGCTTGGGCTGTCGGGTTTGGTGTTGCGCGGCAACACGGCTCGAGCTTTGCTGGGAAAACAAGTTGGTGGTGTGCTGCTCGAGCGGGTGCTGAACACTTTTGACCCAGAAAGGAAATTCAATGCAACATAACATTCCACTCGAGAAATACGGCGCTCAAGGTTCAGCGATGGCTGAGGCGGTCGAAGCCTGCGTGCATTGCGGTTTTTGCCTGCCAACCTGCCCAACCTACCGCGTTCTGGGCGAGGAAATGGACTCGCCGCGCGGGCGCATTGTGCTGATGAAAGAGGTGCTCGAGGGAAACCTTTCGATGGCTGAGGCGAATGTTCACATTGATCGTTGTTTGGGTTGTCTGGCGTGCGTCACCGCCTGTCCAAGCGGGGTGCAATACGGCGAGTTGCTTGCGCCGTTTCGGGCTTTAAGTCAACCAAACTCGAACTTGCAAAAGATCACGAAAATCTTGATCTCGAGCACCTTGCCACACCCGCAGCGGTTTCGGTTGGCAGCCAGTTTGGGGCGTTTTGGAAAACCGTTTAAACCGTTTTTACCCAAACCCATGCAAGCCATGCTCGAGCTTTTACCAGAGGCGCTGCCGAGTGCTTACAACTTACCAGAGTTTTTTCCTGCCATCGGCAAAAAACGCGCTCGAGTCGCGCTGCTTTCGGGTTGCGCCCAACAGGTGCTCGCGCCTGAGATCAACCGCGCGACGCTCGAGGTGCTGTCACGGAATGGGGTGGAGGTCGTCATTCCCAAATCCCAAGGATGTTGCGGCGCCATTCTGCTGCACACGGGGCAACAGTCTGAGGCTCGAGCGCTCGCCAGAAAAAACCTTGATGTTTTCCCGAACGATGTCGATGCGATTATTACCAACGCGGCGGGTTGCGGTTCGGGTATTCACGAGTATGGCTTGTTGTTCGCGGGAGAACCCGAAGAAGAAAAAGCTCGAGCACTTGCGGTGCAGGTCAAAGATGTCAGCGTTTTCCTTGCCGAACTCGGTTTGGTCACGCCCTTAAAACTCGAGAATCCCTTAAAACTCGCGTATCACGACGCCTGCCATTTGGCGCACGCCCAAAGTGTACGAATTCAACCCAGAAGTTTACTCTCGAGCGTCGAAAACTTAACGCTGCTCGAGTTAGCCGACCCAGAAATTTGTTGTGGCTCGGCGGGAACGTACAACATCGAACAACCCGAAATCGCCCGTGAACTGGGAACACGCAAAGCCAAAGCCGTGATTGAATCGGGTGCGAATGCCATCTCGAGCGGCAACATTGGATGCTTGACGCAAATCAAAACACACCTCGAGCGACTGGGGCATGATTTGCCTGTGCTTCACACCATCGAGATTTTACGCGCCGCGATGCGCTAGAGGGTGTTTGAATTCGTCCTAAACGAGATTTCTCGAGAATCACCATTTCACACGACACACCAAAATCAAAGGGGTAGGCTACATTTCCGATGAAAACCTACCCAAACCAGCTTACTCAACGCCAATGGAATATCCTAATTTTCAATCTCCCAGATCGAAATCGGACACCGAGAACCCAATGGGGTTGGCGCATCATCCTCAACGCCATCTTTTACGTGCTCAGAACAGCTTGCCAATGGCGTTACCTTCCAAAGCACTTCCCACCTTGGGGTACGGTTTATCACTACTTTCGCACTTGGGTTCACGATGGTCTTTGGGAGCGTTTGAATACTATTCTCAGAGAATTGGTACGTCAAAAGGTGAACAAGGATGCGCAACCCACAGCTTGCTGCATTGATACGCAAAGCTCGAAAACCACTGAAGTTGGTGGAGTTCGTGGGTATGATGGGTACAAGAAAATCAATGGTCGAAAACGATTCTTACTGGTGGACACGCTTGGATTGTTACTCACAGTGAAAGTCATACCAGCGAATTGGTCTGAGGTGGATTGTGCTTTGGTTGGTTTGGAAGGCATGAACTCGAAATTTGGGAAGCTCAAGGTGATGTGGGCTGATGGTGGTTTCAATGATTTCAAATTTCGTTCTTGAGTCAAAGGCATATTGGGTTGCGAATTAAGGATTACCAAGAGCTTGTCCAAGCCTGGGCAAGCTGATTTTAAGGTTGCACCAAGGCGTTGGGTGGTGGAGGCGATCCCGCCCGTCAGGTGCATT
>CAXTTL010000160.1:0-11214 GCA_964247135.1 uncultured Deinococcales bacterium
CAGGGATATAAGTGGATTGGCGATCAGAAAATAGCAAATGAGACGATTCAAAAGATTGACTGGTCGGCAATTCAAACTAAATATAACCTGTGTCGACATGTAATACTAGATGAGTTCGATGAAGCTATACATTGTATGAAAAAAATCGGAATAGATGATGAAATGAAACCTGAAAATTATAAAGAGTGGCCAATATTTAAAGAATTTAGGCTTTCTGAAGTTTTTTTGACAACATATAAAGAAATATTCAAAGAAGATTTTTCAACTCTTTTGAGCGAAACTTAGAATTAAATCACAAATTTTGAACATTGATTCAATAAATATATGGTTTTAGCTATAAATAATAGTGTAATTTAACTACCACCATTTGCGCCATTTAAAATACGCGGCGAAAGCCAGCGCGGCTACAATAAAACTGCCCCAAGCGAACGCATAACCGTACTTCCAATGCAGTTCGGGCATGAACACGTAATTCATGCCCCAAACGCCAGCCAAAAACGTTAAGGGCAAAAAAATCGTGCTGACCGTGGTCAAGGTTTTCATGACTTCATTCATGCGGTTGCTTTGAACGGTCAAATGCACGTCCAGCAAACTCGAGAGCACATCTCTGGCACTGTCGATGCCATCATAAATTCGGGTCAAGTGGTCGCTGACATCGCGCAGGTATATTGCACCTTCGGGCGAAAGGGCGCTGGCGTGCCGCGAGAATTGAGCCACATTCTCGCGGGCGCTCGAGGCAAGTCTGCGTGCCGCAATGATGGTGTGTTTGAGTTCAAAGACCTTTGCCGCAAATTCTTGGCTCGGCATGATTCGCGTCGGATGAAACACTTGTTCCTCGAGTTCGTCGGTACGCAGCTCGAGTTCGTCGAGAAAAATAAAAAACGTGTCTGTGCCCTCATCTAAAATCGTGTAAAGCACATCGGTGGCGCTTAAACCTTTGCGATTCTCGAGTTCTTTCCAAGTGCCTTCAATGTACGTGATTGGTTCTTGGCGAATGGTGACCACACTCTCGAGGTCTGGATACCAAAAGATGGCAACTTTCTCGGTTCTGTCCGTGACATCTTCGGGTTCGGCAAGCGTGCGCAAGACCAAAAACAAATGCTCGGGGTAAGATTCAAATCGCGCCCACTGCTCGGGGTCGAGTGCATCCTCGAGCGCAAGACGGTTGAATCTAAAATGTTTACCCAACCGCAGCAAGTCCACCTCGTGCGGGTTTTCGACATCGACCCAAACCCGATGCTGTTTTTGCTCGAGCGACAAATCTTGGTTGGTGTCCAAGCATTTCACCCGAATTCCAGGTTTGGCGGCGATCATCGGGTGTTTGGATTCGGGGACAGGCAGCACCAGGTTAGTTTAACCGTTAAGCTGAAAGCATGACAGAATTTCAAACCAAACTCGAGCCGATTTTAAAAGCTTTTTCTGGTGAAATTGGTTTTTATGCCAAACGCCTCGATGATGCTTTCACGCTCGAGCACAACAAAAACGAGGTCTTCGCCGCCGCCAGCGTCGTCAAAGTCCCGATTTTACTCGAGGCGTTACGCCAAGTTCAGCATGGAATTTTGAATCTTCAGACCAGAATTCCAATGCCAGCACTCGAGCAAGTTGGCGGCTCTGGGGTTTTAATGGCATTTCAACCTGGACTCGAGCCGACGTTGCAAGATTATTTGACCATGATGATTGTGGTATCGGACAACACCGCGACCAACATCAGTTTGGATGCCGTCGGCGGTCACGATACAGTCAACTCGAGTTTGGCAAACTGGGGTTGCTTGAAAACAACTGTGGTTGGGAAATTGATGTTGACCGACGACCGTAAAAACGCCGATCAACTCGCGGGCAAACGCGCCGAAGTCACCCCGTTTGAAAGCGTGATGCTGCTCGAGAAACTGTATCGCGGCGAAATTCTCGATCCCGAACTGACCAAACTCGCCCTCGAGATTCTCGAGAAACAGCAGTACACCGAAATTCTGGCGCGGTACTTGCCTGACGGTACGCGAACCGCCACCAAAAGCGGTCAGATTATTGGCGTGCGAAATGATGTTGGTCTTGTGCTGACCGAACGCCCGTATGTTCTCGCGCTTTGCTCCAAAAATTGCAGCGACGAGCGCTATCATGTGGACAACGAAGCTGTTTTAGCGTTGGGGAAAATCTCGAGATTGGTGTTTGATGTGATGGTGTCATGATCTCGAGATTTGCCTTGATTGATTTGATGTTTTCGTTGTGTGGTAGGGCGAACACAAGGTTCGCCCCTACGGGTTTGGTATGTTTGAGTTGACCTGATAATCTGAATCATGGACAAGAAACAAGCACTCAATGCCATCAGCCTCACCGCAGACATTCTCGAGCTTCTGGGACAAGACGAATTCAAGGTTCTGGCGTACCGCAAAGCCGAACGGATGCTCGAGCGTTTTGACGGCGACTGGGATGAGGCGCTGGCAACGAATTTCAAAAAAGTTTCGGGCATCGGGGCGCAACTCGGCTCGAGTTTGATGGAGTTCGCGGATTCGGGTGTGTTCGCACCGCTGACCGATGTGGCATCCTTGGTGCCGCCTGGGGTGCTCGAGTTGTTTCGGGTACGCGGCTTGGGACCCAAAAAAGTTCGGGTCTTGTGGGATGCTGGCGTGGATGGCATTTCGGGTTTGCTCGAGGTTGGGCGTTCGGGCAAACTGGCAACTTTAAAAGGATTTGGTGCGGCGAGCAGCGCCAAAATAATTGATGATGCAGAATTTACCTTAAAGTCCAGTGAGCGCAGGTTGATCGCTGAGGCTCGAGCGGTCTTTGGGATGCTGTCAGACCAGTTGCAGGGTGTCGTCACGCGTCTCGAGCCTGCTGGCAGCTTGACGCGCGGTTTGGAGACGTGTGGCGACGTGGATGCGGTGGCGATTGGAGATCGTGACGCGGCACTGAAGGCACTCGAGGGTTTTGGGGCGAAAGATGACCCAGAATATCCGTGGCTGATTGCGGCAAACATCGAGGGCGTCAACGTTCAATTGCAAGTCTCGAGCGTTGAAACTTGGGGCGCGGCGAAACTGATGTTGACGGGTTCAAAACCGTTTCTAGAGATTGTGAAGGCTCGAGCTTTAGAAAAAGGTATTGATTTCTCAGCTCGCGGATTGTTCAACAATGGCGTTTTGATTCCAACCCTGACCGAAAACGATGCCTTTCAAGAGCTTGACCTCGAGTACGTGATTCCCGAATGGCGCGAGGCGGAACACTTGGGTCGAACTGACCTGCCGAATCCCGAAAAATTGATTCAGCTTTCGCAAATGCGCGGCATGTTGCATGTACACAGCACCTGGTCGGACGGCGCGGCAAGTCTGCGCGACATGGCACTTGGCGCGAAGGCTCGAGGGGCGAAATACCTGGGCATTTGCGACCACAGCAAAAGCGCGTTTTACGCCAACGGATTAGACGAAACTCGGGTTCAAGCACAGTGGCGCGAGATTGAGGCGTTGAATGCGGAACTCGAGGATTTTAAAATTTTGAAAGGTATCGAATCGGATATTTTGTCAAATGGCGACCTCGATTATGCCGATGAAATTCTGGCTGGGTTCGATTTTGTGGTTGCCAGCATTCACTCGAGCTTTGGTCTGCCCGAAGTCCAACAAACAGAACGTCTGGTTCGGGCGGTGTCCAATCCGTTCACGACCATTCTGGGGCATCCGACAGGACGGCTTTTGCTGCGCCGCCCACCCTACAAATTCGATCACGCCGCCGTGCTCGAGGCGGCAAAGGTTCACAACACCGTCATCGAAATCAACGCCAGCCCCTACCGTCTCGACCTTGACTGGCGCGAGGTTTTGGAAGCTCGAGCCTCAGGTTTGAAATTTGCCATCAACACCGACGCCCACAGGGTTCAGGGTTTTGACGACCTTTGGTACGGCGTTCAAGCCGCCCGCAAAGCCGCCCTCGAGACGAATATGGTCGTCAACACGCTCGAGCTGGAGGATTTTTTGAATTTGGCTCGAGCCAAGCGGTAGGGTGCGCCGTGCGCACCGATGTTCTACCGTTTTAAACCCCAATTTGTGGGCACAACTCGAGCAATTGACAGCCAGAGCAATTTGGCACTCTGGCAAAGCACACGCGTCTGCCGTGCAAAATCAGCGAGTGATGCACAAAAATCCAGTGTTCAATCGGGAAAATCGCTTCCAAATCAACCTCGACCAAATCGGGGTTGGTGTTGCTCGAGAAGTTCAAGCGTCGCCCGAGCCTGCCAACGTGGGTGTCCACGGCAATGCCTGGTCGTCCGTAAATGTTTGACAGCACCACATTGGCGGTTTTTCTGCCGACCCCTGGCAGGGTTTGAATGGCATCAAAATCGTTCGGCACTTGACCCTCGAAACGTTCGACCAAGGCTCGAGCGGTGGCGGCGATGTTCTTGGCTTTGTTGTGATGAAAATTCACTTTGCTGATGTAAGGCTCGAGTTCATCTGCCGTGGCGAGCGCCATTTTTTCGGCGGTCGGATAGGTTTCAAACAGTTTTTTGGTCGCCAAGTTGACGCTGACGTCGGTGGCTTGGGCGCTTAAAATCGTGGCAATCAACAGCTCGAAAGGGGTTGTGTAAACCAGTTCGGTCGTGGCGTTCGGATACGTCTCGAGCAGTGTGGAAAGCACTTGTGAAGCTCGAGCGAGTTTGTTTTTTTTGGTTTCTTTTGGCACGTTTTAAGTGTACCTGAAATGGTTAGAACATCTCGAGTTCTTCGCGGGTTTTTCTGGTTTTGTCCTCAATTTCGGGTTCGACCAGTTTGAAACTTTCCACGTCGAACAAGCCACGGTCGGTCAGTTTCAGGCTTGGAATCACGGTCAAACCCAAAAACGCCAGGGTCATGATCGGGTGCGGCAGGGTGCAGCCCAACACCCGAGCGATGGTTTCAAATTCGGTCTGGGCTTTGAGGAGTTCTGTCGGGTGGGCGTCGCTGATCAAACCAGCAATCGGCAGGGCGATGCTGGCGGCAATTTCGCCGTCTTCGACGATCACCGCGCCGCCACCCATGCGCTCGAGTTCGCGCACGGCAATCACCATGTCGCTGTCGTCAACTCCTGCCACGATGATGTTGTGCGCGTCGTGAAGCACGGTTTGCGCCATTGCGCCGCGCCGCAAGCCGATGCCTTTGGCAAAGCCGACGCCGGTGCGTCCAGTCCCGTGGTGGCGTTCAATCACCGCGAGCTTGACCAGATCGCGGTCTGGGTCGGCGGCGTGCAGGTTTTCGGGTTCGAGTTTTCCAGTGTAAATCTGGTCCTTGTGCACGACCATGACGGGCAGTATGTGTTGGTCGTCGGGCGCGAGCCTCGAGATGTCCCAGTGCTCTGGGAGCTTGATGCTGTTTTCAAATTGCGTTGTATCTGCTGTGGCTTCGTCCTCCTCGATCAGTTTTCCGTCTCGAGCGACTATTTCACCGGCAATCATGGTCCATTCGGTTTTGAAATCGCTCAAATCGTCGAACAACACCAAATCGGCGGCATAACCTGGGGCAATCGCGCCTCGGTACTCGAGGTGCCAGTATTCGGCGGGCGCAAGTGAGCACAACCTGATGGCGTAAACCGGATCGATCCCGTTTTTGACCGCCTCGCGCAGCAACCTGTCCATGTGACCGAGTTCGATCAATTCCCTGGCATCGACATCGTCGGACACCAGCATGGCGCGGTGGGGTTGGGTGCGGGTCAGCAGCGGTGCGATGGCAGCCAGATTTCGTGCCGCGCTGCCCTCACGAACCATCAACCACAAACCGGCGCGTAAACGCTCAAAAGCCTCGAGTTCGGTGGTGGCTTCATGATCGCTGTGAATCCCAGAGGCAACATATGCCGTCAATTCACGCCCCGACAAACCTGCGGCATGACCGTCGCGGCGACGACCTTTTGCCGCCTCGAGAATGTTCCAGACGGTGCTGTCTTCGTTCAGGACGCCAGGGTAATTCATCATTTCAGCCAAACCCAGCACACCGTCCATCTTCAGCGCCAATTTGACCTCGCCAGCCAGGACGCTCGAGCCAGCATTTTCAAATGCACTGGCGGGCACACAACTCGGCACGCTCGCCCAAACGTGAAGCGGCGTCTCCTTGCCGGCGTCGAGCATGTAGGTCAAACCTTTGATGCCCATGACGTTGACCAACTCGTGCGGTTCGGCGACCACGCCGACCGTGCCGCGCGGCAGGCAGGTTTGGGCAAAACGGCGCGGGGTCATCATGGCGCTCTCGAGGTGAATGTGCGCGTCGATCAAGCCGGGCGACAAAAATTTGCCTTTGGCGTCAATGATGGTCGCGGCGTCCAAGTATTCACCGATGGCGGCAATAAAACCGCCGCAAATGGCAACGTTGGCGCGGTAAATGGTTTTGGTCATGACATCGACCACACGGGCATTTTTCACCACCACATCGGCGGCGTCTTTTCCTCGAGCCACCCGAACCAACCGTTGGCGTTCAATCAGTGGAGCTTCCATGTCGGCGGTGTAACGCTTGGGCTGCATAAGGAGAGTTTAAGCCAACAAACCTCCGAGATGCGGTTAAAACCGCGCAGTATTCAGGCAATCGTGACGTTGACATCGGTGGTCAGCAAATCGGCGGTGTCGTGCGGGGCGCTGCGGCTGAGTTCAATTCGGTTGCGCCCAAAGGTTTTGGCTTGATACAGCGCCTCATCGGCGCGTTTGACCAAGCTCGAGACGCGCTCGTCTTGTTTGAGGTACGCCACACCGAAGCTGGCGGTCACGCGGCTGACGACCTTAAAAGGATGAACCTGCATTCGTTTGCGAATGTGATCGGCAAATTCGGCGGCTTCCTCGAGCGAACTGCCAGGCACGACAATCAAAAATTCTTCGCCGCCCCAACGCCCAATCGTGGCTCGAGGTTCGATGGCGAGGATCAGACCCTTCACCAATCTTACGGTTTCGCGCAGCACATGATCGCCGACGTCATGACCGTACTTGTCGTTGATGTTTTTAAAGTGATCCAAGTCAAACAACACCACCGCCATTTTTAGCGGTTGCACGCTGTTGGAACGCAGCACGTGCAGAATTTGACGGCGGTTGGCGGCGCCAGTCAGCGGGTCGATGGCGGACCGCAAACGCTCGAGCGCCAGCAGTTCTTTGCTCGAGGCGAGCACTTGGGTCAGGGCAAAACTGGTTGAGGCGAAGGCAAGATAACGGGCGAACAGCAAAAAGTTTTGGGTGTTGCCGTTAATCGCTTCGGGAACGAATTTGAAAAGACCCAATAAACTCAGCGTTCCATACAAGCCCAAACCGATTTGAAAGGCTTGTTTGTTATCAAATGACAGGTGAATCATTTGAATCACAATGAGCGCTTGCCAAAACCAGCCGATGCTTAACTCTTGTTGGATTTTGAATCCGCTCGGTAAAAAAAACAGGGTGTAAATAAATTCTGACACCACTGAAAGCATCACCACGGCAGTGGTCGACTTTTCGATCAGTTTGAGGGGAAGTACTTTAACAAGCGTCAGTGCAAACAAAACGATGGTGGAAATCAGTAAAAGCGGATATGTGGCTCGAATATAGGGATTTAAATCTTTTTGCGTCAGCGAAATCAAGGCGATAGCCAAGATCGCCGTTAAAAATGCCAGCAGGTAAAAACGATAGCGCAATCCAACTGAGGTTTCACCGGCAGTATCTTCAAGGGCTTTATCGCTCAGACGCCGCATCTTGGTTCAGTATAACGGCTGGCTGTGAAATTCTTAAGTGACTCAATACGACGTGTCTATCACGTAATACTATTGTTTTAAGCAAATTTTTTTATGAAACAAACATGGCTTTGATGTGCCACCTCGCCACAAGCAATCACCCAAATTGGGTTGAACGCAAAAATTTTAATTCATTCTCGAGATTTGATCTGAAGCGTTCAGGCTCGAGTTCGGTATCGCCACGTTTGTTTTACAATGCTATTCAAGTTCAACCGATGCCTCAAGCATCGGGTGGGCATTTGCACCTGGATTAACGCGTATGCTGGGAAAAGTTTCTCGAGTGTTAAAGGAGTTCGCCATGAACCGTGATAATGGAGCTACGTTGTTTGGAACAGTATTTTTCTTAATTTTGGCTTTGGTTGCTTTCTTGTTTGGGTTTTACCCTTACCCTCAAGCCGATGCCGAAAATGGTATTCGCACCCTGGGCAAAATCGCAGCGGTCGCCTTGGTGGTCGGCGCGGTGCTGGCTGGTGTAAGCGGTTCGCTCGAGCATAAAGAATAATTTCTTTTAAGGAATTGAGGTTCGGGGTTTGTGTTGACCTCGAGCCTCATATTTTGGCTTTTGGCTTGCTGGCGTTTTGCTCTTCAAGAATCCAAGCTTTCCAAGCTGCCTCTGCCAATCCAACCGTCACGTATTTTCCGTACCTGACCAGCGGCAACCGCAGCAACTTTGGCTCGGCTTCAATTTTTGCCAGCATTCCCTCATCGGACACCCGCAAAAACTCGAGTCCGGCGTCAATGTAGGCTTTGCCAGCAATGTCCAAAACCGTGTTCAAACCAAATTTTTGAATGAACCGATTGATCTCCCCAGCGCTCATGGGTCGGTCGTGCAAGTCCACGTCGTGCGTTTTGATGCGGCGTTCCTTAAAAAAACGCATCGCCGCTCGGGTTTCTTTTGATGATTTCAGACCAAAAATTTGGACTTCCATGTCCACATTTTACTATCTCGAGCCAGAATCATTGTTGGGTTAAACTAAACCATGAAAACCCAGATTTCTTACGGCAAATTTAACATTTCCCTGCACCGCACGTATGCTGCGCCGCTCAAGGTCTCCGCCATTCCAGAGTCAGAATTTGTTGGGCGCAACAACAACCTTTTTGCTGTGGATGTCAGCGTCGAAGTCTTTGGAAACAACTTTTTGCCCGCCTACACCCACGGCGACAACAGCATGGTGGTTGCCACGGACAGCATGAAAAACTTCATCCTCAAAGAATCCGCAAATTTTAAAGGCAGCACGCTCGAGGGTCTGCTCGAGTTTTTGGGGAAGCGTTTTTTGGCAACCTATTCGCAGATGGAAAGCTTGCGCATGATGGGACGCGAATTGCCGTTTCTTGCCGCTCGAGTTCCTGGGAAAAATGGGTTTGAAAACAGCGATGTCCTGCATTACCCGACAAACGGTGACGCCGCAACCGCCAGCCTCTACCTCGAGCGCAATACAAATGATTCACAGGTCATCGACCTCGAGTGCGGACGCGAAGGTTTTCAACTTCTGAAAATCACCGGTTCGAGTTTTGCCGCGTTCGTGCGCGACGATTACACGACCCTGCCCGAACTCAAAGACCGCCCATTGTTCATTCATATGGATTTAAACTGGACGTACTCGAGCATTGCCGACGGTTTGGGCGTTGCAAAATACGTGCCGAGCGAGCAGATCGCCGATATTTGCCGTGTTATTTTTCACCAGTTCAATTCCAAATCGATTCAGGAACTCGTGTACAAATTTGGCGAACGGATTCTCGAGCGATTCCCGCAACTGATGCGTGTCAGTTTTGAGGCGCAAAACCACACTTGGGACAAAGCGACCGAACTCGAGGGCAGTGATAAAGTCAAGGTTTTCTGGGAACCAAAAGTGCCTTACGGTTATATTTCGCTGACCATGACCAGGGATTGAAATGAAAGTCGCCGTCTTCAGCGATGTACACGGCAATCGTTTTGCGCTCGAGGCGGTGCTTGCCGACATCTCGAGTTTGAAACCAGATTTGATGCTGAACTTGGGCGATACCGTGTTGGGTGGTGCTGATCCTGCTGGCGCGTTAAAGCTCCAACTCGAGTGCGTCGCATTGATGGTGCGGGGCAATGCCGACGAAGAAGTCGCAAATCCAGAATCTGACCTCGAACCTGCGCGTCTCGAGGTGGTGAATTGGTTGCGTGGTTTGCTGGCTGAAAACGATCTCAAAACACTCGAGAATCTGCCAACCATGCTCGAGGTTGCAAACGGTGAAATTCTCGCGTGTCACGGAAACCTCGAGACACCTTGGAAATTTTTGATGCTGCGCGACGACCCGCAAACCTTCACAGATTACGCCAGTTCAGAACAACTTCTCTCAAGAATCCAAAAATACCCAAAAGCAAAAGTTGTGCTTTGCGGTCATTCACACCGCGCTCGAGTTGTGACCACCAACGGAGTGCAATTCGTCAATGTCGGCAGCGTTTCCAGACAACCCGACGGCGACCCTCGAGCGCGATGGGCATTGCTCACTCGAGATGAAAACACTTGGCACGTCGAACACAAATTCACGCCTTACGATGTCGAAGCCGCCGCAAATTGGGCGCTTGAGAATGCACCCGACGGCGAACTCGAGGCTCAAAAATTACAAACTGGACGCGGCGTTTAATCAAGCCATTCGAGAAAAAATCAAAACTCCCTTCTCTCGCTTGCGAGAGAAGGGTCGGGGATGAGAGCAGGCGCTACTCAGTTTTTGATTTTCACCAAATCCCGCAGCAGCCCGTCCAAACCGTTTGAAATGTTGATCTGATCGATGTTCTCAGTGATTCGCTCGAGCGTCTCGAGTTCTTTGAGCCTGAGTGCCACGGGGTTGTCCTCCATGACTTTGGCGGTGTTGAGCAAGCTTCGGGTCGCGGCGGTTTCCTTTCGGCGTCTGATACCGTTGGCTTGCGCAACTTTTTCGGCTTCGACCACTTTGGACAAAATCGCCTTCATCTCGCCTGGCAAAATAATGTCTTTGACGCCGACTGAATCGACCACCAATCCAAAGCCTTCAGATTTGGTTTTCACGTGCTCAAACACCACGTTGTCCAGCACGTCTTTGTCCTCGAGCAATGCGTCCAGGGTTCGCGTTCCGACAGCCGCCCGCAAACCGAGTTGCAATTCTTTGTACAAGAACACTTCTAAGTCTTTGAGTTTGCTGGTCGCCAAAATCGCGTCCGTCACGCGGTATGAGGCACTCAAGTTGAGCCGCAACGCGACTTTGTCTTTGGTCAGAATCTCTTGACCGCCCACCTCGAGCGTTTGAAGCCGCGAATCCACGATTGCCACACGCAAATTCCGCCCGATTTTCCAGAAGGCATGAGCGCCGACTTCCAGCACGCCCTCGAGTTTGCCGTCCACAAACAACGCGCCACTGTGATACTCGGGAATGGACACGTTTTCGATGTACTGCTCGAGCTTGGTGCCTTTGAGGTTTGCGGCAATGTCGGCGCGAACGCGGAAATCGCTGGCAATGTTCACCGTCTCGAGTTTGGTTACACCGTCGTCGAAGTACATGGCAGAGGCGGTTGGCGGAATC
>CAXTTL010000161.1:0-11144 GCA_964247135.1 uncultured Deinococcales bacterium
CGTACCCAATGGAAGCGGTCTGGTTGGACAATTCAAGCCTAATTTGCGGTTACACCTTTGGTGGTTCGGGCGGCATTGCCAAGGTCACGCTGAAAGGCAAAACCGAAATTTTGCACCTCGAGCCTGACACCAACATCAATTCTTTTGCCGCCGCAAACGGCAACATCGCCTTCATCCGTGAGGCGCACGACGAACTCGGTGAGGTTTACCTCGAGACCAGCGAAGACATTAAACAACTCACCAATATCTCCGACAATGCGCTGCCGGAATCGATCTCGAGCGGCTTGGAATATATCAAACTCGAGCGTGACGGTTTTGTGGTCGAGGGTTGGCTGCTCAAACCCGTCGGTTTCTCGAGCGGCAAGAAATATCCTGTGGTGCTCTCGGTTCACGGCGGTCCCGCCACAGCGTATGGTCACGGTTATTTTCACGAATTTCAATTGCTGGCAAGCCAAGGTTATGCGGTGTTGTACGGAAACATTCGTGGCAGCGTCGGTTATGGTGAAACCCAAACCGCAGCCACAAACGGCAGTTATGGCTTGGGTGATTACGACGATCTGATGGCACTTTTCGACACCGCCCTCGAGCGTTTCCCATACCTCGACCCCGCTCGAGCCGCCGTGATCGGTGGCAGTTACGGCGGGTTCATGACCAACTGGGTGATCTCTCACACCGACCGATTTAAAGCCGCCATCACCGACCGTTGCATCTGTAATTTCTTGTCTTTTTACGGCACCTCCGACATCGGTTACCGTTTTACCCCCAGAGAATTGCGCGGCGTCGTCCCCGATGACCTCGAGCATTTGTGGGAAGTTTCACCGCTCAAGCATGTCAAAAACGTTAAAACACCGTGTTTGATTATTCATTCCGAAGCCGACCACCGTTGCCCCATCGAACAGGGCGAGCAGTGGTTTAATGCTTTAAAGCGGTTGAATGTTCCAACCCGATTTGTCAGGTTCCCCGATGAGGGTCACGAACTCTCGAGGAGCGGCAGACCCGACCGGCGCGTTCGACGTTTGAGCGAAATGCTCGAGTGGTTTGAAAAACACTTGTAAGCGTGTGCCGCAAAATCATCTCGTTCAATTGGGAGTCCGTCGTGCATAATCTTTATAAAGTCTCGAGTGTTCAATGAAGCTTGAAGTCAGTCCAGAACTAAAATCCAACCAATCAGAAAACATGGCGTATGTATCGGCACTCACGGCGGTTACGTTCTGGGGCGTCAACGTCGTGCTGCTCAAATTTTTGACCGGTGTTTTGCCACTGGCGGCGCTGAACGGTGTGCGGCTTGGCGTCGCCGCCGCGATTTTGTTATTCATTACCGGTGTGGTACGGCGTAAAACCAGTTTTTTTCCCAAACTTGAGGCTCGAGAATGGTTGATTATTGCCCTCGTCGGCGTCATGGGTACAAGTGCTTATCAGTTCTTGTTCTCGAGTGGTATCAGGCTCTCGAGCGCCAGCTTTTCCGCACTGGTCAGCAGTACCAGCCCAATTTGGGTGGCATTGATTGGCGTGTTTTTTAAGGTCAGGCTTTCACCAAATCAGATTCTTGGCAGTGGCGTTGCCATTCTTGGCGTGGTGCTGCTGACCTTTGAAAATTTAAACTTGGGCGTCAATTTTCTGGGCGTGTTGTTGCTGCTCGGCTCACAAATTGTCTGGGCAATTTACACCCTGGCATCAAAACCCCTCATGACCCGCCTCGAGCCACTCGAGTTCACAGGTTTTACCTTCGCCCTCGGTTCGTTGCCGTATCTTCTTTACTGCCTGCCCGTGTTTTTTACACCAGAAATCAAGAATGTTGCCGCGCCCTACTGGATTGGTGCGGCGCTCTCGGCAGTTCTTGCCCAGGTGATCGGGTTTATCGGTTGGTTCACGGGCGCAAAAACTTTGGGTGCGGCTCGAGTTGCGGTCATGCTCAACATCACCCCAGTGGTGGGCGTGTTGCTTGCCGCACTGGTCTTACACGAACCCTTAACCTTGCTCGAGGGTGTTGCCGCACTGGTGATTTTTTTCGGTGTGTACTTGGCAAACAGGAAGTAATTTCAAGCGTATTGGGCTGCGGTTTTGACGGCAACCAAAATGGCATTTTGAATCGCTTGGTCTTTCTTCTCGAGGATGATGCTTTCATTGTCTTGGCGCTGGGCGACCACGGCGCAAACGCAAGCCGCCCTAAAACCGTAAACGTCCCCCATTTTAAACAGCGTGCCAGATTCCATCTCGAAATTGAGCACGTTTAAATTCATGTACTCGAGAATCATGCCCTGATTGACGCGCATCAAATGCGGGTTTGCGCCGCCAGAACGTTCTTGCCCCTCGTAAAACGTGTCCACGCTGGCGGTGATGCCGACATGATGCTCAACATTTAAATCCCTGGCGGTATTGGCAAGTGCCACGGTGACAAACGGATCGGCGGAACTTGGATACTCGAGCGGCGCAATGTCGTTGGCAGCGCCTTGCCTGCACAGTGCCGCTTTGGAGATCACGATGCTGCCTGCCTTCACATGGTCTTGAATGCTGCCGCAGGTGCCAACCCGAATAATAGTTTGAATGCCAACCTGGATCAATTCATTCACCACAATGCTTAAACTTGGAGCGCCCATGCCAGAGGTTGCCGAGAGCATTCGTTTGCCGTTCTCGAGCGTGCCCACATACGAGAACAACCCGCGATGCTCCGAAAGCGTGGTGACATCGTGCAAATAGGTGTTGGCAATCAGTTTGGCGCGGTCTGGATCGCCCGAAAGCAACGCGACGGTTGGCGGGTTTGGCTCGAGGTCGGCGCGTCCAAAACCAACGTGATACAAACGGTCTGAGGTCATGAAATTACTATAAGCCATTCAACCAACTTGCGTCTCGAGCCTGAGCTTCGTATACTTGAGACATGAACAAGGTCGTGATCACATGGCGAATGCGAGGAATCATCCGGTAACTTGAGTTTTTCTCGAGAGACCGGGGCTTTGGTTTGCCCCGTTTTTTTATGGAAATTTGCAAAATAATTACGTCGTAGGGGCGCTGCTTGCTGCGCCCTTCCCGAGAAACGAAATTTTCGAGTCAACGAAAAACAATTTCTCGAGATTCTGGAGCGTGTTTTATGGAAGAAAAAGTGTTTTACCTCACCACCGCGATTGATTACGCCAACGCCAACCCGCACATTGGGCATGTCTACGAAAAGATTGTTTCTGATGTGATCGTGCGGGTTCACAGGTTGCTCGGTTATCGCACGCGCTTTTCGACGGGCACGGACGAGCACGGCGAGAAGATTTACAAAGCGGCGAAAGCGAACCATGAAACGCCGCAAGAATTTGTGGATCGAATCGTACCAAGCGGCTTTCAGGCGTTGTATGACCGTTTGAACATCTCATACGACCGTTTTATTCGCACCACCGAAGCTGGGCACAAGGCATTCGTGCAAGTGATGCTGCAAAAAACCCATGACGCGGGCGATATTTACCTGGCGGAGTACGAGGGATTGTACTCGGTCGGTGCGGAACGGTACGTGACCGACAAAGAACTGGTGAACGGCATCCTGCCAGGGGACAAGGACCCGCCCGAGTTGCGCCGCGAGCAAAATTATTTTTTCAAAATGGAAAAATACCGCCCGTGGTTGCTCGAGCATCTGGCACAAAACCCAGACTTTATTCAACCCGCCCAATGGCGGAACGAACTGCTCGAGATGCTGCGCGAACCGATTGGGGATTTGAGCATTTCCAGACCGCTCGAGCGGCTGCCTTGGGGCATTCCGATTCCTTGGGACGATGGTCACGTGGTTTATGTTTGGTACGACGCGCTGATCAATTATTTGTCGCAACTTTACACGGACGGTTTGACGCCAGAGGATTCAGAAGTGTTTTGGAAACACGCTTGGCACGTGATCGGCAAGGATATTTTGCGTCCCCACGCGATTTTTTGGACGACCATGCTGAAAGCCGCCAATTACCCAATGTACGAGCGCCTCAACATTCACGGGCATATTCTCGCGCCTGACGGTCAAAAAATGGGCAAAAGCTTGGGCAATGCCATCAATCCGCTCGAGTTGCTCGAGAAGTACGGCATTGATGCGGTGCGTTACGCCTTGGTGCGCGACACAACTTACGGTCCCGATAGTGCTTTTGGCGAGAACGATTTGATCTCGAGGCTCAATTCTGACCTGGCAAACGATCTTGGGAATTTGCTCTCGCGGGTGCTCAGCATGGTGCAAAAATACCGTGATGGTGTCGTGCCAGCGCCCTCAGATTATTCCGAACGCGAACTGGGCATCAAAGCCGCCGCCGAAGCCTTGCCCGCCAAATTGCTCGAGGAAACCCGTGATTTACGGCTTCATTTGGCTATCGAAGCCGTGCTCGAGTTTGTGCGCGATTTAAATCGTTTTGTTGCTGAGTCCAAACCTTGGGAACTTGCACGCAATCTTGATAGCTCGAGTCGTCTCGATACCGTTCTGTACACGCTGCTCGAAGGAATTCGGTTTGCTTCACTGTTGCTCGAGCCTGTGATTCCCACAAAAGCCCTCGAGATTCGGGCGCAACTTGGGCTTGACGCTGTTGATGCGACGGGCGTAAACGGAACTCGAGACGGAGTGAATGCACTTGTTTGGGGTGCGACACCTTCTGGAATCAGCATCAAACCTGGTGGAATTCTGTTCCCGAAAATTGAACTCGAGAAATCCGAACCATCCAACGTAGGGGCGCTGCTTGCTGCGCCCAACGCAGCAACACAACCCAAACCTCAAAAGGAGAAACCAGCCGTGATTGACCCCGCCAAAGAAACCTCGAGCGAATTTATTACCATTGACGAATTTATGAAAGTTGATCTGCGCATTGCCGAAGTCGTGGCTTGCGAAAAACTCGAGAAATCCGACAAACTTCTGAAATTCACGCTCAAACTTGGTGAGGAAACCCGCACGGTGCTTTCAGGCATTGCCGCCTGGTACGACCCAGCAACCTTGGTGGGGCGGCGCGTGGTGTTGGTGGCAAACCTCGCGCCTCGGGTGATGCGCGGTGTCGAATCTCAGGGCATGATTCTTTCTGCCGAGGATGAACATGGCAATGTCGTGCTGTTGACACCTGAGAAACTGGTGAATGGCGGCGCTCGAGTTCGTTAAGACTCGAGCACGCTTTTCATTTTAGTTTGGTGTTCGATTTCTCTCGAGATCGCTTTTTGGCATAGATTGAGATTTCATTAATTTTGCCGAAAAACGCGCTCCAGGGCGATGATTATATTGCTCCAAACATCCAAAGTAATCCGTCAAAAAAGACCTCGGGACGCATAAATCTCATGTAATGAAAATTCTGTTGTAACATGTGAAAACGATGCAACGCGTTCAGCAAAAACTTGGACTTGACATTCTTTTATGGGTTTGTGCGGCGGTGGTTGCGTTTTTTATGCGAATTGACTTGCCGTTCCTCAGTTCAAAGCGCATTATTTTTTGGTTTGTCCTGCTGACGGCGCCCATTAAAATTGGTTTGGTCATTTTGTTTCAGTTGCACCGACAAAGTTGGCACCGTGTCGGCGTCCGTGACCTGTACCAACTTGGGTGGGCAATTGGTCTGTACACCGTGCCACTGTATTTGCTTAATTTTACCCTGGTCCAGATCACGCACATTCCGCGCAGCATTCCACTGATTGAGGGGGGCGTGGCGCTGCTTGCCCTTGGCGGGGTGCGTTTGATGACTCGGGTGTACTTTGAACGCGAAGATGCGAGAAGTTTTACCGGTCGCAGCTCGAGTCGGGTTTTAATTGTTGGCGCAGGCGAGGCTGGCATCATGATTGCCAGGGAGATGTTGCGTCATCCTTCATCTGGGCTTGAACCCATCGGTTTTCTGGATGACGAACCCGCCAAAGCCAATCTTCGTTACATGGGTTTGCCAGTTTTGGGTGTAATTGACGCCCTGCCGCGCCTTGCCGCCAAAGCGAGCGCCGACCAAATTTTAATTGCGCTGCCAAGCGTTGCGGGTCGCGTGATTCGCCGCGTGGTAGACTTGGCACAAGAGTCAAACCTCAAGTACCGCATCATTCCTGGCGTGTTTGAAATCCTCTCTGGCAAAGTTGGCATCAGCCAAATTCGTGACGTTGACCTGGAGGATTTGCTGCGCCGCGAACCCGTCAAACTGCATCTCGAGGACATTTCGGGCTATCTCGAGCAACGCACGGTCTTGATTACGGGTGCGGGCGGTTCAATCGGTTCAGAAATTGTGCGTCAGGTGGCACGTTTTCAACCGACTCGGGTGGTGCTGTTTGGGCGCGGTGAAAACAGCGTGTTTTTGATGGCTCAAGAATTGCGGCGCATGTGGCCCGAACTCGAGTATCACAACCTGATCGGTGATGTGCGCGACAAGGGCAAGCTTGAGGAGGTGTTCTTACGATTTGCGCCGCAAGTGGTGTTTCATGCCGCAGCGCACAAGCACGTGGGGCTGATGGAACAAAACCCTGACGAAGCCGTGTTTAACAACGTCAAAGGTACCAAAAACCTGGTCGAACTCGCGCTCGAGTTCCATGTCGAGCGCTTTGTCAACATTTCCACCGATAAAGCGGTCAATCCCACATCAATCATGGGGGCAAGCAAACGCATCGCCGAGTACGTGGTCGAATGGGCGGCAGCCAGAGCTATGCCAGGACAGGTTTTTGTCAGCGTCCGTTTTGGCAATGTGCTCGGCTCGAGGGGCAGTGTGGTGCCGCTTTTTAAAGAGCAAATCAAGGCGGGCGGACCGGTTTTGGTGACGCATCCGGACATGACCCGGTACTTTATGACCATTCCAGAGGCGGCGCAATTGGTCTTGCAGGCGGGTGGTTTGGGAACCAACGGCGCGGTCTACGTGCTTGACATGGGCGAACCGGTCAAGATTTTGGACCTTGCCAAAGACGTGATTCGACTTTCGGGATTTGAGGCTGGGACGGACATCGACATTGTTTTTACGGGTGCGCAACCTGGGGAAAAACTTTTTGAAGAGTTGCTCACCCACGAGGAGGGAACAACCTCATCAAAATACGCCAAAATCTTTTCGGCAAAAAAGGCGGGAATGCCAGAATCCGACCTCGAGCTTGGTCTAGACGAATTGTTTCATGCGGCACAACTCCGCGATGCCGATTTGATTCGGGCGACCTTCAAAAAATTGATTCCAAGTTTTGGGGTTTTTGCCGCAAATCGAAACTGAGACTTTGGGCTAAACGCCAGGCTCGAGAGGACTATGTTTCTTGATTGAGCCTGACCCTCAAACCAAGTACCATGTTTGCATGACGATTTCGAGCGCCAAAAACCCAGCCAAGAATCCTGGCAAAAATCCGGTCAGGGCGCAGGTGCAAAACGCGCCTTTGTACCCTTTTACCCCAATTGATGCGCCGATCAAGCTCGATCAGAACGAAAGCCCGTCTGATGTCCCGCTCAGCTTGAAACGCGAGATTTTTGCGCGGCTCGAGCAAATTCCTTGGAATCGTTACCCCGAAATGCACAGCGATGGCTTAAAGCAAAAAATTGCCGCGCTCGAGGATTGGGATGCCGCAGGCGTGGTGCTCGCGCCTGGCTCGAACGTGTTGATTTACGCCTTGGCACAGATTGCTGGCATTGGTCAGCGAGTCTTGACCGTATCGCCTGGTTTTGCCCTCTATGCGCTCTCAGGCAAGCTTCTTGGCGGCACTCTAACCGAGTTGCCCCTCGAGCCAGATTTTTCGTTGCCCATCGATGATCTCTGCCGTGAATTGCGAAACGCTGGTCCTGGCATCTTGTTTTTGGCTGAGCCTCACGCGCCGACTGGGGCGTTACACCCAATTTCAGACATCTTGCGGATTCTCGAGGCGGCGAGGGGTGAATGGTTGGTGGTGCTTGACGAGGCTTATGTCCAATATGCCAATGGCAACCTCAAACAATTGGCACTCGAGCACGACAATGTGGTGATTTTGCGAACGTTTTCCAAAGCCTGGGGTTTGGCTGGCGTGCGGTTGGGGTACTTGCTTTCTAACCCGAATTTGGCAGCCAATGTTCAAAAAATGCTGTTGCCGTTTAACATCTCAATCCTGCACCAAGTCACTGCCGAGGTGATTCTCGAGCATCCCGAAATCACCAAATCTCTGATTCAGCACACGATTCTCGAGCGTGAGAGAGTGTTCAAAGCTCTTCTCGAGCACCCAAATTGGATTGCGTATCAATCAAATGCGAATTATATTTTGGTTCGCACCAATGACGCCAAACGGGTTCATGGAATGTTGCTGGAGCGTGGTATTTTGGTGCGTCGTCAAGATTCGTATCAGAACCTCGAGGGTTGTATTCGGGTCAGTATCGGCACAACCCTCGAAAACGATGCCTTCATTGCCGCCATTAAGGACATTTCATGACCCGAGCCGCCACCGTCGAGCGCAACACCTTGGAGACCCAAATCAAAATCAGCCTCGACCTGGATCAAAATTTGACGGGCAAGCTCGAGACGGGTCACGCATTTTTGGATCACATGCTCGACCAGATTCGCCGTCACGGTCGGCTTGGTTTGATTGTCGAGGGCAGGGGAGACTTGGCGGTGGACGTGCATCATCTTGCCGAGGATACGGGCATCACGCTTGGCATGGCGGTGCTGCAAGCCCTGGGCGACAAGCGCGGGATCGAACGTTACGCCGATGCGTTCATACCGATGGACGAAACCCTGGCGCAGGTGGTGCTCGACTTTTCTGGACGCGCCCACCTCGAGTTTAAACCCGAAGATTTGGGCGTTGCCGGCGACGCGGGCGGTTTTACGATTTACCATTTGCGCGAATTTTTGCGCGGATTTTGCAACCACGCGGGCGCAACCTTGCACGTTCGGTTGCTCAACGGCAAAGAAATCCATCATGTGGTCGAAGCCATTTTTAAGGCTTTTGCCAGGGCATTGTTCGCCGCCACCCGAGTCACCAGCCAGGATTTGCCTAGCACCAAAGGCACCTTGTAAATCTCTGAGACTCGAGATAAAAACCTCGAGCTTCCAAGCATCTGGAAGCTCGAGGTGGGCTTAAATTTCTAGCCTTCTAACGCGGCATCAAGTTCCATCGGCACGCTTTGGAGTGCCCTTGAAACGATACAACCCGTTTTGGTCGCCTCGGCGAGTTCCAAAAATTGCTCGCTCGAGATGCCTGGTACGACCGCGCGGGTCACGAGTTTGAGTTTGGTGATGCTCATGCCGTCACCAACTTTTTCGACCGTGCAGTTGCCTTCGGTGGCGACCTTGATTGGCACAAAACCGTTGCGCTCGAGTGCGGCGTTCAGCGCCATCGAGTAACAGCCGGCGTGGGCGGCTGCCAATAATTCTTCTGGGTTGCTGCCAGGACCGTCCTCAAAGCGGCTCGAGAATGCGTATTGAATGTCAAGTCCAGATTGTCCGGTGATGTGTCCCTTGCCCTCTTTGAGCGTTCCAGTCCAGGTGGCGGCAGCTTTGCGTGTTGGCATGTTGTTTCTCCTTTACTCGAGCGTTGAAACCCGAGGTTTTATTGTAAGCCAGCCAAGTTGAGGGATTTGTTATGTACGTTGCTCAAATTGCTGTTTTGGCTTGGACGCCCAAAGCGCGACGCAAAAAGGCAACAGTCTCGGTAATGTAACGCTCGGGTTGAATGTCTGAGCGCCCAAAAATGATGGCGCGGCTGAGCGGCATCATCACACCGCTGACCAATTCGGCGGTGATTTGCAAATCGAGACTCGCATCGATTTCTTGGCGCGCTCGTGCGGTCTCGAGCATCAAGATCATTTGCTTGACCTGCTGATCTTGCTCCATTTGCAGGCGTTTGCTGCCGCCCAAGAGCACATCCATTTCGATCACGTGCATCAGGTCACGGTGTCGTTGCGATACCTTGTACACCGCCCAGATGATGGCTTGGATCATCTCGAGAATCGGTTTTTGAGCGTCCATCACCGAAAAAATGGCGCTACGAATCTCGAGCTGCAACCCTTCGGCGACGGCGGCGATCAAATCGGCTTTGGATGGAAAATAAAGGTAGAACGTGCCCTTGGCAATCCCCGCCAGTTCAACAATTTCGGATACTGGAACGTCGTCGTAACGTTTTAAAGACAGGATCGAACGCGCCGCCTCGAGGATTCGCGCCCGTTTGTCAGATTCTTTGGGCTTGGCTGGGTCTGAAATGCTGCTCGAGTTGAGAACGGTCATCGGATTCAATCTGCCGCCTGCGGCGCAAGCTTTGCGTCTGGGGTCAGGCTGCCCTCGCGCTTGGTTTGCGGTTGAATGCGTCGGCGTTCAAATCGGTAGAACGCCGATGGCACAACGAATAAAGTCAGGATGGTACTGGTGAGGACGCCGCCCAAAATTACCACGCCCAGACCTTTGCGAAACTCTGAACCCTCGCCCTCGCCCAGAATCAATGGGATGCTGATGACCAGCACGGTCAATGTGGTCATGATAATCGGACGAAGGCGCAAGCCTGCCGCCTCGACCAGGGCATCTGCCAATGGCATGGCTCGAGCGCGTTCGACCACAAAATCGAGCAGCAGAATCGCGTTTTTGGTGACCAAGCCGACCAAAACCACCATGCCCAAAACCGTGATGATGTCGAGCGCCACGCCCAGAATGGCGAGCGCCCAGATGGCGCCGACCACCGCCAGCGGCACGGGAAGGAGCAAATATATGGGGTATCTAAAACTGTTGAACTGACTGCCGAGCACGATGTAATTCAACAGCAGCGCCACAACAATCGCAATCGGACCGTACAAGAACAAATTGCCCAACAGCGCCGCGCTGCCCGTCGAACTGCCCGAACCGATGCGCACCTGGTCATCGACCAAGCCCTGGTCTTTGAGCATTTTTTCGATGGGTGCTCGAGCCGCAAAACCGTTGACACCTTTTTTCAGCGTCAAGTTGAGGGTCGCATTGTAAGTTTTGGACAATCGACTGATGGTGCTGGGGGCTTGGCGCAACTCGAAATGCCCAAGTTCTGAGAGTGGCAGGACCGAAGCGAGCGTTGGTGCGTACACGGGCAAGTCGAGCAAGGATTGTTGCCCGCTGATCAGCACAGGATCAAGTTTGACGTTCACATTGTACGATTCGTCGCCGTCGCGGAACGTCCCCGCTTTCGTGCCCTGGTTGGCGGTGCGAATCGACTGCGCCAAATCGTCGGGCGTCAAACCGGTGCCCTCGAGTTTGCTCTGCTCTGGCACAAAAGACTGCTCGAGCGAGGTCTGGTTGATCGAG
>CAXTTL010000162.1:0-11134 GCA_964247135.1 uncultured Deinococcales bacterium
AAGTCAGACCCAAAGCGGATTGGGCGTTGTTTATTACGGTTTTAACCTGGGCTGGACTGGTCAACGCCTTCGCCATGATCCCACCGTTTTTCAGTTTTGCAGCCCAACTCTCGAGTTTCCTGGGCACGCGCTCAGAGGCGATTCTGCTGGTCGTCATTCAAGGTTTTGGGATTGGAACTGGTCTTGCCCTCTCGAGCCTCGCTGCGAGGCTTTCAGGCGCAAAACTGCGCGATTACGCCAGCGTGCTGCTGCCGATGTGCCTGGGGATTTGGGGCGGGCATTATTTGTTTCACTTCATCACGGGGTACGCAACCCTGCTGCCCAACATCGTGACCACGCTGCAAAACCTGGGCTTGCCACTGACGGCGCTGCCCAAACCCAGCATCCCTCGAGCCGACGGAATTTTTCCAGTGCAAGTCGTGATTACTTATGTTGCGCTTGCCGCCAGTGGTTATGCCGCGTTTCAAAAAGCCAGCGTTGCCAGCAAGGGAGACTCGAGAAACCTGATTCTGAAACTTTTGCCGCAAGTGCTGGTGCTGCTGGTAATTGCCACGATCACGCTTTTGATTTTTTCGCAACCCATGCAGGCTCGAGGGAGTTTGTTGACTTGAAGGTCGAGTGTTTGAAAATGTAAATCTAACCAGGATACAGGAAAACATAAATGGAATTCGGGTTATTGCAACCTCTGAAAACCCAAACATTATGCAAAGAACATGACGTAAATACCAAAACAAACACCAAAGCCTAAAAAAAATAAACCAACTGACAAAGAAAGAAGACGTTGCTCCTTTCGTGAGAGTTTCAAAATTGAAGGACGCATCTGCCCTATATTCCAATCAAAACGATAAGCTGCCAACAACAATAATCCAACAACGACACAAATAATGATGAAAAAAGCATCATCTGGACGAAGACTTCTCAAATTATCACCTCGAGAGTGCCGCCATCACCAACGGCAACTTCGGATCATGCGGACGCAACACAATCTCCACCTCACACCCCACCGCCTGGGCGTGCTCGAGCAAGGTACTCAAGGTCAGGTTCGACTCGAGTGATTCCACTTGCGCCACCCTGGGCGCACTGACCTCGAGCGCTGCGGCAACATCCTTGGCTTTTAAACCCGCTTGCTTTCTGGCTTTTGCCAGCGCTTCACCCACCGCTCGAGCCGCGATCACCTGGCGCACTTCATCCCGCATGGCTTGTGGGGTGCGGGTGCGAATGGGCGTGTCTTTGGGAACATGCACTTTCAGGGTTGCGCCCTGGCGTTCTTCTGGACTGAGTTGATCGAGTAACGCTTGCAAATTCTGATTCATCCGCTCCTCCGAATCATGCCTGGTGCATCGCGCTTGAACGCCAAGTACACCTCAAGGGCTTCAGTTAACTTCAACGGGTTCGGGGTGTTGCCCGCTTTGACTTCGGCATTGACGATCACCGCAAAGGTTTCACTGCTTTTGGTGTGCTCTATGCTGACCTCGAGTGGAAACCAGTACGCCCGCGACCCACCTTTCAGACCACCTCGAGAACGGGTTTTCAACTCCCAAATTGGTGTGCCTTTTAAGGTTTTGGCAAAACGGCTTTCTAATCCTTGCTGGGTCAGGTCTTCGAGCATCAAAATGATGGCATCCAAAGCTTGCTGGTGTCCGGTGTGGGCAATCTCGAGCAAATCCTCAACGATGCGCGGGTGCAGGGCATCCAGGCGGTCAGGGTGGCAGGGTTCAAGAAGCCGCATTAATTAAGTTTAAACTTAATTTCTATTTTGGTCAAGACCCAACAAACAAAACTCGAGCCACGGGCAAACGTCAGTGGCTCGAGTTTTGTTTGTATTTTTAACGTCCGTAAGAGGCTGTAAAACTGGTTTTCGCAATCGCATTGCCGTTAAAGTTAAAACCAATAAAGGCTTGCGAGGCTCCCGCAGGAATCTCGAGTTTTTCCGCGCCCAAAGCGTACAGCGTGAACACATAACGGTGCGGCTTGTCGCCTGGGGGTGGGCAAGGACCGGCGTAGGCGGCTGCGCCCAAGGAATTCGTGGCTTGAACCGTTCCGGCGGGCATCAGTTTGCCGTCGGGGCTGCCAGCGCCCTTCTCGAGTTTGGTGCTGGATGCTGGAATGTTGTAGACCATCCAGTGCGTGAAGCCGCCAACCCCAGTTTTGGCGTCAATGTCTTGCATAATCAGGGCAAAGCTTTTTGTGCCGGTCGGTGCGCCAGACCAATTGAGTTCTGGCGAGACGTTCGCGCCAGTGCAACCAAACCCATTCATGACTTGTTCGATTTTGATCATGGATCGCGCTGGCATGTCAGGGCTTTTCAGTTTGAACATGGTGCCCGTTTGCGCGGACGCACCGACGGCGACCAGCAGCAAGGCAGCGAGTGGCAGAAAACGTTTCATGGTTTACCTCCAAAGCATTTCTCGAGTTTAAAGCTCGAGCTGTAGTCAATCACAAACTGTTTGAATCAGGCGTTTTTTTGGTTACATGACTTTCGTCGCTTGCGATACTGTGTTTGCGAAATGAAAATCAACCCTCTGCGAACGACAGGTTGAAGGATTAACTCGAGGTTACTTGTTCCAGTTAAAACCAGTCTTGCCGTAACTTTGTAGCTTGTTGCCCACAGGCAAGAAATACCCATAACCCGCTTCGGTGCGTGAAGCCCAAGATTCAAACCAATCGCCGAAAGCGCTGGTTAAATCGGCTGGAATGTCTTTCTCGAGTTGGTACGCCTTCACGCTCGAGGCGATCATGGCGTCAATCTCGCTGCGCTCCAAACGCACTGGGGCGGTAAATTGTGCTCCCGCAATGTTTTGCGGCAAGTTAAAGGTTTTGAACAATGGATTTTCCAAGAGCGGTGCGGCGTTTAAATACGCCTCGAGTTTGGTTTGATCGCTGCCAATCAAAATGGTGTTGTTCTTGTTGACCATCAAGAGTTCAAATTTGGGAATTGTGGTGTTCTCGATTTGAAATTCTGGTCGTGTCAGCACCAGGCTTTCAAATCCGGCAATGGTTTTGCGCTCGAGGATTGGTGCGGGTTGATCGGCATTTTTGTTTTGCGCCAAAGTGTCATTGAAGGCGGTCTCGAGGTCATTCAAGATCAGTGCGCCGTCTTGGGTTTTGGCATAAAAAACCGAATCGGAATTTGCTCCTAACGCATTGCCAAGCAATGTTGATCCAAGCAGGTTTAAAGACAATGGTCTATACCGACTGAAGTTCGCAAGCCCTAAACTGGAAGCCAAGTAACTTGTGTTGGGCAGGTTGCTGTTTACAACGCCCCATTCGCTGCCGAGACGGGATTTGAGTTTGGTGAAAACATCCATGACATTTTTTTGTTCTTGTTGGCTCAAATCCATGTCGGGCAACCATGTTTGCAGGTAATCCAGCCAGCCGTTGGTGTCGGTGGCAAACACGCTGGCGCTCGGGGCGGTGCTCGGCAAATCGGTCAGCAACTCGAGTTTGCTTGGCGAGTAGGTCAGTAATTTGTACAGGGCGGCATCGCCACCGTTTGGGTTTAACTGCGTGATACCTCGGGTTTCCAAACCGTCCTCAACGATGCTCGAGACGCTGCTGGAAACGTTTAAGGTTTTTAAGATTGCCAGCACATTTTGAGGAATTGTTTTGTCGCGTCCAAGCAGTTGCGCCAGCGCCGAGTAATGAATGGTGGTCTTGAAAAAACCGTCGCCCGTGACGGTGCTGACCGCCTGATAAACGGGGTTATTCACCAGGACGGGCAGAACTTGTCCATTCAAACGTTTCAGGTAACCGCGCAGCAAATCTTTGTTGCTCGAGAGGTAGAACAAGTTGTTGCCAATGCCCGCCGCCATGCCGCCACTGATGTCAACCAAGTAATTGCCTTCACGAAATTTGTTTTTTGGATTGACGTTTTTGATGGCGTCGTTAAACGATTTTGTGAAAGCGTTGACGATCAGGTTTTTGGGCGTCATGCGAACCACCGCCAGAAATTCTGGGCTGCCGTTGACGCTGTAGGCAGACACCGCCACGTCACGAATCGAGGCGATCATGGTGCGCACCGTCAGGTCTTTTAATAAACCTGGTACTTGCACATCCTTGCCCATCTGACTCGAGAGTGCATCATTTAACAGCGTTCCCAAGAACTTTTGCGTGTCCTCGGCAAACGAACCCATTTGCCCCACGGCTTCTTGTAAGTCTTTGGCTTCAATCACACCCAGCGCGTTGTCAGGAAAATACCGCGTGAGTGGTGTGGCGAAGGCGCTCGAGGACAGGGCTATGGTGAGGATCAGGATGGATTTGCGTAACATGAATTTCAGTCTAGCACCCGTGTCATTTTGTCAAACTCGAGCAATCAAAAAACGGGCGACTGGAGCGTGTCGCCTGTTTGATTTTGCGTTGATTTATCTGGCTTTGATTTTTGTCCAAACCGCATCGTAAAGCTTCAGGTTCGCACCGATGTCGTCGGTGAACTCGAGTTTCGCCATTTCGTTTTCGCTTGGATAAATGACTGTGTTTTTAACATCGGCTTTGCTCATGAAGGCTTTTGAGGCTTCGTTCGGACTGCCAAATTGATTGAAGTCGCTCAGTTGCGCTCCGACTTTGGCATCCAGAATGAAATTGATAAATTGTGTCGCCAGGTCTTTGTTGGGCGCTCCAGAGGTGATCATCAGGCTGTCCACCCAAATTTCGGTGCCCTCTTTGGGCAAAAAATACCCCAGGTTGGGATTGTCGCGGATGCCCCTGGCGGCTTCGCCGTTGTAAATCACGGCGGCGGTGGCTTGACCACCCAATAATTTATTCTTGCCCCCAGGCGAGCCGTCAAACCCTAGAGCGCGAGTTTTTGCCTCTTGAACAAGCTGTCCAGCTTGTTTTAAGTGATCGAGGTTGATGTCGTTTTGCGGGTATCCCAAGTAACGCAGTGCGCCGCCCAGCATCACGCGCATGTCGTCGAGCATCACAAACGGACCTTGCTGCTTTTTGGGATCAAACAGCAAACTCCAAGATTTATCGAAATTTTTAACCTTGTCTTTTCGGTAACCGATGCCCGTTGTGCCCCACTGGTACGCCACCGTGTACTTGTTGCCAGGGTCGTAATTTGGATTGACGAAACGTTTGGACAAATTCTTGTAATTCGTGATTTTTGCCAACTCGAGCGGCTGTACCAGATTTTTGCCAATTAAGGTTTTGATCGCGTAGGTGCTCGGCACGATCACATCGTATTGTTTTGTGCCGCCCTGCTCGAGTTTTGCCAGCATGTCCTCCATGCTCTCGTAGAGCGAAATATTGACTTTCGCGCCCGTTTTTTTCTCGAAGGCTTTGACGATGGCGGGGTCGATGTATTCGGACCAGATGAACAAACTTAAGGTGCGTTTTTGACCCATCACCCCGACGCTCGAGATTGCGGTTGCGGCGGCGAACAATCCTGCCAGCACAAATCGTTTTTTCATGACAATCCCCCTCAACTTCCTCGAGACTAGCAATGCAGAATATTAGCGCATTGGACTGGATGTGACATGAAAGATTCTTGTAGGGGATGGTCTCAGACCATCCCCTACGGTTATTCCTTGGCGTTGCGTTGCAACAAATTCGATGCTGCCACCGCGATCATGGTCAACAAAACAATAATCGTACTGAGGGCGTTGATGTCGGGCGTGATGCCGCGTTTGACGGTGGTGTAAATCCAGATCGGCAGCGTGCCAGAGGTCGGACCGCTGGTGAAGTACGAGATCACAAAATCATCAATCGAGAGTGTAAAGGCAAGCAACGCGCCCGCCAGAATGCCAGGGGTTGCCAGCGGCAAAACAATAAAGCGAATCGCTTGCCACGCATTCGCATATAAATCTCGAGCAGCTTCCTCGAGCGCATTGTCCAACCCTGCCAACCTCGAGCGCACCACAATGGCGACAAAACTGATCTGGAAGGTGATGTGCGCGATAATCATGGTGAAGAGGCTCGGTTCAAAAATCGGCAGGAAGTTGCGCAGCGCGGCGTACATCAGCAGCAACGATATTGCCATGACGATATCGGGCGTGACGACCGGAATGTACATCAGCCAGGCGAACAGCCTCGAGCCTGGGAACTTGTAACGGTGCAAGCCGTAACCCAAAAGACTGCCCAGAATGGTGCTGACAAACGTGCTGATAAAACCGACGATCATGGTGTTCTCGGCGGCGTTTAAAATCTGGTCGTTGTCAAAAAGCGAGCTGTACCATTTAAACAGCGGTTGGGCGATCTGAAAATCCACGCCGTATTTGGAATTCTTAAACGAGAAAATCACGATCACCAGAATCGGAATGTACAAAAACGCCATGACCGCATACGAAATCAGCCGCAATCCTGGCGAGACGGGGCGTTGCAGGCGTTCGCGGTTCACAGCAGATCACGCATTCCTTCCTCGCCGGCGCGGCGGGCGTAGAGGTACAAGACCAACAGCGTCAAGCCCATGACCAGAAAGCTGATGGCTGCGCCAAATGGCCAGTCCCTCGAGGTGCCGAATTGCTGCGCGATGCTGTTGCCGATCAGGCTCACTTTCGCCCCGCCAAGCAAGTCCGGCACGACGTACATGCCCAGCGCCGGAATGGCGGTCAGGATGATCGCGGCGACCAGACCAGGCAGGGTTTGCGGCAGCAAAACTTGCACGAACGCCTGGATTTTGCTGGCGTACAAATCCTGTGCCGCCTCGAGCAAGCTCCAGTCCACGCGTTCGACGGCGGTATAAAGCGGCAAAACCATAAAAGGCAAGTAGGTGTTGACCATGCCCCAATACACGGCAAAATCGCTGGGGTACAGACCGTCACCGGCTTTGACCAAGCCCAAGACCCGAGCAAATTCGGTGACGGGCGTGCCTGGTGAGAAGACGATCATCCAGGCGTAGGTGCGAATCACCAGGTTCGTCCAAGAGGAGACGATCACCAGCGTTAACCAGGTGTTGCGTCCTTTTGGTCCGTGGGCGGCGATAAAAAAGGCGACGGGGTACGCCAGCACCACGCAAAACAGTGTCGTGACCAGTGAAACCAGCACCGTGCGCCCGAGAATCTCGAGATAGACGGGGTCAAACCCCAGAATATCCCAGCCCGCAAAACGTACATAATTGTTGGGTGTGAACGGTTGGGTTACACCGCCGAGGTCATCTCGAGAGAGAAACGAGAACGCCAGCAGGATGATGCTTGGAATCACCAGGAATACCGTGATCCAGATGACGCCAGGTCCGGCGGTCAGTGCGGCTCGAGCCAGCACTTGAAGCGGATTGAGGACTTCACCGCCGACGGTACTGGAGGTGCGGGCTTTCTTGGCTCGAGGTTTCTTGGCTTCCGAGATCACAAGGTTTCCGCCTTGGTGTGCGCCTCGAGCAAGATCAGTTTGTGCGGTGGGAAACTGGCATAAAGGGTTTCGCCCGTTTCAAAGTCGAGCATCACCTCGCCGATGTTCATGGCGCTGACCTCGAGTTCGGTGCCGTCGCCGGTTTTGACGCGGTAGGCGTCCATCGCGCCCGAGTAAATTTCGTCGGTGATTTTGACCGCAACGGTGTTGACACTCGAGTTTTGGGTTCGGGTCAAACTGATTTTTTCGGGGCGTATTGCCAGCGTCACCTCGCCCGAGGCGGGCAAATCGCATTCAACCTCGAGGTCGCCAAAGGCGGTCTTGACCTTGTGCGGTGCGATCACGGTGGCGGCAATGGTGTTGCTCGAGCCTAAGAATTTGGCGACGTAAGCGTTGGCGGGGTGTTCGTACATTTCTTCTGGGCGTCCGAGTTGTTCGATCACGCCTCGGTTCATGACCGCCAAACGGTCTGACATGGTTAATGCCTCTTCTTGGTCGTGGGTGACAAAAATAAAGGTCATGGCAAGACGCGATTGAAGGCGCATCAACTCCACTTGCAAATTGGCGCGAAGTTTGCGATCCAGCGCCGAGAGGGGTTCGTCGAGCAGCAAGACTTGCGGTTCGTTGACAATCGCCCTGGCGAGCGCCACGCGTTGCCGCTGACCGCCCGAGAGTTGCGCGGGCTTGTTCCGAGCCTTGCTGGCAATCTCGACCGTCTCGAGCGCCCTCTCAACTCGAGTGTTGATCTCAGAGGCTGCCACCTTGCGCATTTTTAAACCGAACGCCACATTGTCCCAGATGCTCATGTGCGGAAATAGCGCGTAATTTTGAAATACGGTGTTGACGTTGCGCTGGTTGGGCGGCAACTGCGAAACGTCTTGCCCGCGCAATTTCACCTCGCCGGAGTCGGCAAATTCAAACCCCGCCAAAATCCGCAGCAGGGTCGTTTTGCCGCAGCCCGAAGGTCCGAGCAAACTGAAAAACTCGCCGCGCCGAATCTCGAGACTGATGCCCTTTAAAACCTCGAGATCACCGAATGATTTTCTGACATTCCCGAAGGTCACGTCCGAGTTTTGCTCGAGTTGACGCTTTCGCCGCTCAGTCTGGTTGAGTTCAGTCACCTTGGGTATTATGCGGCATCGGCGCACCGAAAGGCAAAAACCCAAACCGAATTGGGTTTGGGTCTAAAGTGTTCCACAAAAAATTTGCCTAACGTCGTCCGTAACGTAAAATCGTTAACTTCACCTGGCGTTTGCCCCAACGCAGTGCCATGCTGCGGCTGTAAAACCAGATGTCCACGGTTCTCGAGATTCGCGGATTCATGGTGTCTTCAACGACGAAGACCACACCTTGCAACATGCTGTTGTAACGTCCGCGTCCGGCACCAGAACCCAGTGCGCCCATGTCCTCGAGCGTCACCTGCGAACCGTATGGGATGCTGCCGAGCATGTCTGGACTGAGGGCGATCACGCCGAAACGGGTTCGTGCGCCTGTGGCGGTGACCCTGGGGCTGGAATCGGTTTGGCTGATCGAGCTGTTGTAAGCCGTCGATTTTAAGAAATAACTCGGTCCTCTGCGGCTGGATAAGGTGCTGACCCTGGAAGAGGTTGTGATCTTGGGTTTTGTTTTGGGTTTGAGGGTCGCTTTAATGCTTGGTTTTGGCGCTGCGCTGGTTTTTGCCGTGCTTGCCACACTGGGTTTGCTGCTCGAGGTGCTTGGCTTGGGGTTGCTCGAGGTGCTGGAGGGTTTGACTGCCAAAGCAACGCTCGGGGGGCTGGCTGGGGCGATGCTGCCGCTCGAGGTTCGGGTGCTGACGGCGGCTGATGGACTGTCGGGCAACGAGGACGGCAATGGCGTGCTCGAGGTGATGGCGCTTGGCGGGTTGCCGCCGAGCACGCTGAGGGCTTCAAAACGAAGGGGCAGCGGAATTTGCACTGGGTCTGGCAGTGGAAGGTTGTTGGAAAGCAAAGTTCCGTCCAGGTCTTCAGTTTGTCCTGGGGCACTTTGCGCGAGGCTGTTCCAGCCAGCAATCATGATGGTGAGCGTGACGACCAATGTCAGTACACGCCAAAAGTTCTGTCTTGTCATTCTCGAGCGCCTCCTTGGTGGGCGTCAAAATTTCACGCCATGAGGTCGAGCAATAAAAAAAGCTGTTGGCAACGTATTTCGTCGCCTTCGAGCGTTCCAAGAGATTAGACGTGCTCCTTAAGGGTTTGATGAGTTTTAAACTGGTATTTTCTCATGCAATCACATTCTGTTCCTTAAACCCAGCTTCAAAACCAGCGAATCATCCCAGGCTCAAGGCTTCTGGTACCATGAGAGAACTGCCAAGACGGCTGACCAAATTCTCATGCTTAACATTCGAGAATTTAACCCCCAGTAAATGTAGGTTAGGTTACAGACACTACCAGATGTAGTTTGACACAACCATAAATAACCCAAAGAACCCATCAACTGGTGGCAAATCACCCCAAAGCCAAAGTCTTCGAGAAATCTTCAAAAAACATTGCAAAAAACCAGGCACAAACCGCGCACAATACATCAACAGGGGGTAACCACCTCGAGCGCCAAACATCACCCGCAACGAATGACGAAGCACACTGCTGTTCTCAGCGCCCCAAAACTAGAATCTAGGCATTCAAAACCTCGAGACAATAACTCGAGCATCAAAACGGAGGAAAGACCATGACAAGCACCCCAAACCCAAACTCGCAACGCCTCGGCTTTATCTTGATTGGCATCGCAGCACTTTTAACCATCAGCCTGATTGCAGGCGACGGCGCGGGTTGGTTGATTGTTGGCGCGATAGCCGCCGGATTCCTGTATTTCTACCGCAAGAATCGTCTTCCAGGACTTGCCGTTCCGGGCGGAATTCTGGCGGGCGTCAGTGCGGGCATTTTGTTTGACAGCATCCTCGGCTTTGACACCGCCTTCTTGATTGGACTGGCGGGCGGTTTTTACCTGATCACCAAACTCGAGCCAAAACGTCACGCCTGGGCAATCTATCCAGCCATCGCCCTGATTGGTATTGTGGTGGTCAATTTTGTCTCCGATTCGCCGTGGGTGTTTATTCTGGGCACGTTCGCCCTTGGCGTTCATTTTCTAAATCGCAGCAAAACAAACCGTATCTCGAGCAGCCCAGCAAACATTGAAGTCGATCTTTCAAGCGTCCAAACGATTGTCCCAACTGTTGAAACCTCAAGCTCGAGCAGCTTTCACAGCGCACTTTCACGCCTCGACCGCCTGAAAGCCTGGCGCGGCAACATTGCGGTGCAAAACCAAATTCCTGTTCAAGATGTGCTTTCCGACGCTCAACTCGAGCATCTCGCACACGCCCCAGTCAGCACGCTCGAAGCTTTGCAAGACACCCTCGAGATTGGGCAGCTTGTGAAGTACGGATCGGCGGTGCTGGCAATCTTGCAGTAGAAATGAGATTCAATCAGCATTTGAGAACCGAGGAGGGCTACTGCCTCCTCGGTTTTTTGTGGTTGATGGATTGCATGACAACATTGATGGATTGCATGACAACATTTACGGATGTGTAAAAACCTTCTCGAGGCTCGAGTTTTATTCGTTCAGAAGGTTCAGTATTGACTGAACGAACAGAACGGACTATATTTCAACCATGTTGTCCCCTCGAGATCAGTTGATCGAAGATTTTGGAATGTACTTCGAGCAATACGGGCTGTCACGTATTCTAGGGCGCATTTATGGCTTACTGATGATCGCAGACGAGCCAATGTTGGGACTCGATCAAATGGCAGAGCGACTGGGCATTTCCAAAGCCAGCGTCAGTACCACGGTACGCCAATTGCAGGCATTCACCTTGATCGAAAAGGTCACGGTCCCACGG
>CAXTTL010000163.1:0-11131 GCA_964247135.1 uncultured Deinococcales bacterium
TCGAGAATGTACGGGTAAGCGCCTTTCATTTCCCAAGCGATAAAGAACGGTGTCCAGTCAATAAAATCAATCAGCGTCTCGAGCGGTACGTTGCTCAATACGGTACGTCCAAGCTTTTTGGGGGTTGTTGGGGCGTACTCGAGCTTCGGCGCGTTTTTACGGGCATTCTGAAGCGTCAAAAGCCGCGTGGTTCTCTCCAATCGAGCTTCCCGAAGCGCGGTGTATTCGGCTCGAATTTGGTTGGCAAAAATTTCTTTCTCATTGCCTAACAATTTAGAAACTACGCCCACTGCTCGAGACGCATCGAGTACATGCACCACAGGACTCGAGTAGCCTGGTTCGACCTTGACGGCGGTGTGGGCTTTGCTGGTGGTCGCGCCACCAATCAACAATGGCAGTTTCATGCCGCGACGTTCCATTTCCTTCGCCACAAATACCATTTCATCAAGACTTGGCGTTATCAAACCCGAAAGCCCAATGATGTCCACATTCTTTTCAATGGCTGTCTCGAGAATTCTTTCCGCGCTGACCATCACACCCAAGTCGATCACCTCGTAATTGTTGCAACCCAACACGACCCCGACGATGTTTTTGCCAATATCGTGAACGTCACCTTTGACGGTTGCCATCAAAATTCTGCCCGCGTGGGACTGCGAATTTCCACCCGCAAGTTTTGCCGCCTCGAGAAACGGCGTTAAGTACGCCACCGCTTTTTTCATGACTCGAGCACTTTTCACGACTTGCGGCAAGAACATTTTTCCTGCGCCAAACAAATCACCCACGATGTTCATGCCGCTCATCAGAGGACCTTCGATCACCTCGAGCGGTTGCGAAAATTGCGCTCGAGCCTCTTCAACATCCGCGTCAATAAATTCGGTGATGCCATGCACCAATGCGTGTTCGAGGCGTTCGGTGACGCTCGAGTTTCGCCATGCAGCCTCTTCGGCTGGAGTCTTTTTGATGCCCTTGTAACGGTCAGCCAATGCCACCAAACGCTCTGTGGCATCCTCGCGGCGGTTCAAAATCACATCTTCAACATGCTCGAGCAACTCGGGTTCGATGTCGCTGTACACCGCCAACATTCCCGCATTGACGATGCCCATGTCCAGCCCAGCTTTAATGGCGTGGTACAAGAACACCGCGTGCATCGCTTCGCGGACGTGATTGTTGCCGCGAAACGAAAACGAAACATTGCTGATGCCACCCGAAACGAGCGCCCCAGGCAAATTCTGCTTGATCCAGCGTGTGCTTTCAATAAAATCTCGAGCGTAATCGTTATGCTCTTCGATGCCTGTGGCAACCGTTAAAACGTTCGGGTCGAAAATAATATCTTGCGGATTCCAACCCAGTTCTTCAACCAGAATTTTATAAGCTCGAGAGCAAATCTCAATCCGACGCTCGAGCGAATCCGCTTGACCTGTTTCATCAAACGCCATGACCACCGCCGCCGCACCGTAACGCCGCACGGCTCGAGCCTGACGCCTGAATTCATCCTCACCAGCTTTGAGCGAAATCGAATTGACAATGGATTTCCCCTGCACGACCTTCAAACCAGCCTCGAGAACACTCCACTTGCTCGAGTCGATCATGAACGGCACTTTGGCAATTTCGGGTTCTGAACCTGCCAGATTCAAAAAATGCACCATCGCCGCTTCGGAATCGAGCATTCCCTCGTCCATGTTGACATCAACAACTTGCGCACCGTTCTCGACTTGCTGCCGCGCTATTGCAATGCCAGCCTCGAAATCACCCGCTAAAATCGCCTTGCTAAATTTGGGCGAACCCGTGATGTTCGAGCGTTCACCCACGTTCACAAAATTCGTCTCGCTCGAGATTTTTAAAGGCTCGAGACCAGAAAAAGTTGGCAGCTCAGATCGTTTGACTGGCACTCGAGGTTTGATATCTTTCACCGCCTCCGCAATCGCTTTGATGTGTACTGGCGTCGAACCACAGCAACCACCGACAATGTTCAGCAAGCCTTCCCTGGCGTACTCACCTAAGACTCGAGCCATAAATTCTGGCGTGTCATCGTACTCACCAAAGGCGTTCGGCAAACCCGCGTTCGGGTGGCAAGACACAAATTCTGGCGCGATGCTCGAGAGGGTACGCAAATACTCGCGGAACATTTCCGCACCAAGCGCACAATTTAAACCCACCGACAAGACGTTCGCATGAGCCGTGGAAACATAAAATGCTTCCGTCGTCTGCCCCGACAAGGTGCGCCCAGATTGATCCGTAATCGTGCCAGAAAGCATGATCGGCACTCGAGTCTCGAGTTTTTGGAAGACATTTTCAGCGGCGTACAATGCCGCCTTCGCGTTCAAGGTATCGAACACCGTTTCAATCAACAGTAAATCCACGCCACCCTCGAGCAACGCCGTGATTTCCTCCTCATAAGTCGCCACCAGATCATCAAACGTTACCGCCCGAAACGCCGCGTCCTCCACCTTCGGACTGATGCTCGCCGTGCGATTTGTCGGACCAATCGAACCCGCCACAAAACGCGGTTTGTCAGGCGCGAGAAGCGTAAATTCATCCGCCGCTTGCCGCGCCAGTTTTGCACCCTCGAGGTTGATTTGAAACGCGAAATCCTGCATTTCGTAATCCGCCTGCGCGATTCGCGTGGCGCTGAACGTGTTCGTGCTGATGATGTCCGCCCCCGCCGCCAGGTACTTTCGGGCAATCTCGAGCGGAATGTCAGGACGGGTGATGTTGAGCAGATCGTTGTTGCCAAACAGGTTAAATGGTGTTGGGAAACTGGGGTGACGGAAGTCTTTTTCGTGGAGGTTGTACGACTGGATCATCGTACCCCACGCGCCATCCAGCACCAGGATTCGCTCGAGAAGAAGTTTTTCGATTTGAGATTTATTCATTTGATTCTGCCTTCTGCTAAATCTGTTTTGTATTTTGGCTCAAGCTCCAAGTGTATTTTCCCTTGTCCGATTTTTTCAGTAATGATCAACTTGAACAATTCGTAGTTTATAATGTCAGAATTTGAGATAAGAATCGAAGTATTATCTTCTAAATGGAATTGAATTGTAAAACTTTTCGATGATTCTGAGACATCAACAGACTTAACATTTGAATACTCTATTGTTTTTAGACTTTTTCCTGATTGGAATGTAAAATATTTATCATAAACGTATATTTTGGATAAAAAAACTTTATTGACAAAACTAAGCAAACTCCCAACTGCAAATACTACAGAAAGACCGATAAGTAAAGAATTATGTTGAATCAGCCCAAAGTACAATGCTCCTGTTGACCAAAATAGCAAGACAAATACGCCCCCAAGTGTTTTGTCAATTTTAGATTCAAAAAGACTCTTGTTTGCGCTCATACAGTTACCACCACTCGAGCAGCACGTCAGGAAACTCGAGCGGCGCAACTTTCTCGCCAACTTTGTAGGTGCGTTTGCTGGCGTATTCGGTGTCAAAAGGTTCGCGGTACACCTCGAGCAAATTCTTGTTCAGGTTTAAAATCCAAACTTCAGGAATGATATTTCGGGCGTAAGCCTCGAGTTTCACGCCAGAATCGCGTACCAGAGTTGTGTCCGAAACTTCAATCACAATCAAGGCATCTCGAGATTCCACATTGCGGTTGTCGTATTGTTCAGTTGGAAGTCGGAGCAATGCAATGTCTGGTTCGACAAAATCAGGTGGCGGGGAAAGTAAAATCATTGGAAGTTGCGCAGAGACAATTGCAGCTTCGCCCAACATTTTCTCGAGCCTTTTTGAGAGCTTGCGTACTGCCTGTGCGTGAGGTGGTTTTTGCATGGCTTTGACCGTGATCTCCCCGTTTAAAAGTTCGACTCGAGTATCCCCAAATTGTCCCTCGTTACTCATCTTCTCGAATTGCTCGAGTGTGAACTTGTAAGGACCATCCACAATTGGCGTTGCGGGTTTTTCAGCGTAAGCAGTCATAAGAAAAGTCTAGCCCTCCTTTGCAAACCGTCAAGCTCGAGGCACACCAAGCACTTCTGAAACCACTTTAGGTCGTCCGAGCGGGTACAAATGCACTCCCGCCACGCCCAATTCCCGAAGCTCGAGGATGTTTCGCCGCGCCCATTCAATCCCTGCAATGCGCCCTCGAGCTTTCAAATCATCCATGAGCGCATCTGGAATTTGCGTCCATTTGCCAACACGTTCTGCCATCTCGAGGCTGCGAACGGGCAGGATGCCGTACAAGACTGGAATTGGGGTTTTGCCACCAAAAGCGTTCTGGAATTTTTCAACGGTTTGCATGTCAAACACGGGTTGAGTTTGTGCAAAATGTGCGCCCGATTCAATTTTCTCGAGGAAACGGTTTTTTTCGCGCTCGAGGTCGTTGCTGCCTGGGTTGGCGGCAACGGCAATGTGTAAATCCGTTCCACCCTCGAGTTCGCGCCCTGTTAAGGCGTGACCTGTGTTGAGGTTTTTGACGAGTTTCGCCAGCCCCACCGCATCAAGCTCGAACACGCCTTTGGCGGTTGGGTGGTCGCCGCGTTCGGGCGAGTCGCCGTTTAAGACCAGCACGTTTTTTAAGCCCAACGCATGTGCGCCCAAGAGTTCGGCTTGTAAACCCAGCACGTTTCGGTCACGGCACGTAAAATGTGCGATCACCTCGAGATCAACTTGGGTTTGCACCAGATGCGCGGCAACCAGCGGTGTCATTCGTAAATTCGCTTGGGGACTGTCAGAAATGTTGACTGCATCCACCAAATGCTTGACGGCTCGAGCTTCCGCCAGTGTCGCGCCTGGGTTGCTGCCGCGTGGTGGGTCGAGTTCGGCGGTGATGACGAATTGTTTGCCCAGTTTTTCTTTTAAAGTCACAAAAAATCCCTTTCCTAACGACATGGAAGGGAGTCCCGAGAGACTTGGTTTGCACCCTTCCTTATCTTCCCGCAAATGATACTCGCGGCTGGATTTAGCACCTGGACATGACGGGGTAAGTCATCTGGTTGCTGCGGCTTCAAAGGGTCAGTCCCTCCACCGCTCTAGATAAGCAACTCGAGAAACTCGAGCTTTAAGAAGTTTAAGATTATTTTATAAGCTCTGTCAAATATATTTATTGTGATTTGTAGTAAACTCAGCGCATGACGCAACTTGTTGAGCAAGTTTTCTCCAAAGTTGAAACCTTACCAACAGCCGTGCAGAACGAATGGGCGGCTCGGGTTTTGGCTGAACTAGAAGATGAAACAACTTGGGATACATTGCTGGCTCGTCCAGAATCAAAATTGTTTCTTGAAGAATTGGTGTCTGAAGCTCGAGCGGAACGCCAAGTGGGTACACTTCGGGCGCTGAATCCTGATGAGATTGGTCAGTGAACTCAAAAACCACAAAACGATTTTGGAAATTACTTGAAGAATTGCCAAAAGAAGTTCAGTTGCAAGCTCGAGTTGCCTATCAGGTTTTTATTCAAAATCCGAATCATCCAAGTTTGCAGTTTAAAGCGTTGACAGATTTTTCTGAACCGCTTTACAGCGTGCGAATCGGTGCGCATTACCGCGCTTTGGGTTTACTCGAGCATGACCAGATCACCTGGATTTGGATTGGAACGCATAGCCAATACAGCAAAGTTCTGGCTATGCGTTAAACCTCGAGATTTTACGGTTGCAATTCGGTGGTGGTCTCGGTGGTCGAAGTGAACCCAAGTTTAACGGTCACTTTGACGCCAGCAAAAGTGGTCAAGTACGAAATCGTGCTGCTGCTGGTAGTTGTTCCGCTCGAGCGCTCGAGGCGACCATCGGGCAGGTAACTGTCTTCGCTGCTGGTTTTGGCGGGGTCAAAGTTGTAAGAAAAATCGGTTTTGCGTACTGTTTTGGCGTAAGAATAACTGCTCACAGTGGCGTTGGTGGTGAAATTGAACTGTTCTTTTGTGCCGCGTCCTTTAAACGTGCGACTCGAGTTCACCTTCACGCTCAAAGCCGATTTTTTCGCGTCGTAGCTGACGTTGCGGTTGTATTCGCTGCCCGAGCCGACCAGTCCAGCCTCGGTCAGGGGCAGCCCGTACAGTTGCTGAAATCGTGCCAGTTCGGCATTTTTAGCATTGATGCTTTGGTTCTTTAGGGCGTTTAATGCATCTGGAGTTAAGCCTTTGGTGTCGTAAGCAAAATCACTCACGCTGACCTTGCCATCGGTTTGGTAGACGCGGTTAAACGACCATTTGGAGGTTTGCTTGCTGGGTTTTTGACCATTGTTGACGGTGGCTGTTGTGCTTGTAATGCTGACGGCAACAGTGCTCGAGCCATCTTTCACGCCCACCACTTTTTCGGTGATGACATTTCGGGTGGCGCTGACACTTGTTCCAAGCCCTTTTTTCAGGCTTTGCTCGAGTTTGGCAGGCACTTTCTTGCCCGCTTCGGCAACCAGTACAGGCTCGAGTGGTACTGTTTTGGTCGAGATTTTTTGCACGTAAGTCCAAGTCGTGTTGACTGGCACGTTGAAGCTCAGGGTGGTTTGGGCAAAAGCTTGGCTCAAGCCCAATACTGCACTGCTTGCAACAAGGCTGGTGAATAAATAGGATTTCTTCATCCCATACAGTTTAAACCGCTTTTGGTTAGAAGTTGCTGCATTTGCTGAATCAACGATGAGCGTCATAAAACCAGATCGCTGCTGGTCTCGAGTTCAAGTGTGGCAGTGCCCGAAATCACAATTTTTTGGTCTAGCAATTTGAGGCTGGTTTTAAATTTGTACGTGCCATTTGATTGAGATTTGGAATGCTCGAGTCTGCCGTCTGCCAGATAGCGTTCGGTGGAAGTCGTGGTTGATGCTGGGAATTCGTATTCGGAGACCATATCAGGCAAGGCTTGAAACTCAAGTTTTGCCGTGTAGGCGTCGGTGTTGGTTTGAATTTGAAACTCGAGTTGCCCTTGAGTACCAATGGTGGTCAGGGTTCTTGTGAGGTTCACCTGGGTTTGGATTTGACCAAAACCAGAATGCTCGAGTTTGTAATTGGACAACACGGGTTGATTGACTTCATAAGTCTGTCCGTAGCCCGATGGTTTGGGGCTTGACAAACTGGTTTTTAAATCCTGCTCGAGGCTGTCAATCATCGCATCGGTCAAACTTGATGGGAGGCTCGAGCGGTCATAGGTTAAGGCTTGAAGCTGGACTTGACCGTTTGCCAAATACGCGGTGGTCGTCAAGAATTTGAGTGTTTGGGTTGGAATGCTTATCGTTCCACTTTTGGTTTCAACCGTGGCGCTATTGACCGCATCGACCATTCGAGTGCCGTCGGTTAAAATCTCACGCACGGTTTCAGTCACACTGGCGCTGGTGGTCGAATTGAAGTCTTTAAAACCAGCCGTCAGCGCATCTTGAAAGACTTTCTTGACTGGTGTTCCGTCTTCGTTGCTGACTGTCACATCATTAAAACTGGTTTGGTTGACACTGAGCGTCTTGTATTGGCTCACTGTGCCGACTGGAACAGCATACGTGAGGGTTTGGGCGGCGAAAGCCAAGCTCGAGAAGCCAACAAAAAACGCGGTGGTCAAGGTTCGTTTCATGCTTGATTGTACAACTCGAGATTGAAAATCATTTCTTAACTCATCACCGTTCCGCCATCGATGTTTAAACCCTGCCCCGTGATGGCGGCGGCTTGGCTGGAAGCCAAAAAAACCACCAAGCTTGCAACCTCTTCGGGTGTCACCATCCGCGCCATCGGCACATCTTTAACCAAACTGGCAACGGCTTCTTCCCTCGAGCGACCCGTTTTTTGCATGATGTTTTGCACGGTTTGCTCGACCATTTCGGTGCTGACCCAACCAGGGCAGACGGCGTTGACGGTCACGCCCGTTTTGGCGTAATCGAGCGCCACCGAACGCGTTAAACCCAGCAGCGCGTGTTTGCTGGCATTGTAGGCGGCGCTGTAACGTAAGCCGTGTTTGGCGGCGATGCTGGCGATGTTAATCACCCGTCCCCATTTTTTTTGTGCCATGCCCTCGAGCGTCAGTTGCATCAATCGCATGGCGGCATCAACATTGATTCTTTGGATTTTTGTCCACAACTCGAGGCTGGTTTCCGTAAATTTCACGCCTTGGGTGATGCCCGCATTGTTCACCAGAATGTCCACGCCACCAAATTCTGATGCTCGAGTCCCCAATTCGTTTAAGCTGGCATCGTCAAGCACGTCGCAAGGCACAGCCAAGGCGTTCACGCCAAAATTTTGAAGCTCGAGTTTTAAGTGCTCGAGTTCGGTGGTGCTTCGGGCGCTGACGATCACATTCGCGCCAGTGCGTGCCAGTTCGAGCGCGATGGCGCGTCCGATGCCTCGAGATGCGCCAGTGACCAAAGCGGTCTTGCCAGTTAAATCGATTTTCACGGTTCGATTATCACTTTACCCGTGCTTGCCCTCGAGAACACGTGCTCGAAGGCTTTCCCTGCTTCCTCGAGTTTGAAAACCTGCCCGACAATTGGTTTGACCGCGCCACTCGAGAGCAGTGGCGTCATGAAGCCAGTGGCTTGGATCATGACATCGGGTTCTTGCAACAGTGGTGTCAGCCAAACGCCAATCACGCTGACGTTCTTTTTCATCAGCATGGTCGGGTTGAGGTTGGCAGGTTCGCGGCTGGCATTGCCGATCACCATCACGCGACCCAAAGCATTCATGAAGGTGGTGGCACGGTCTTCAAAACCGCGCCCGCCCGTGACCGACAGGTAAATGTCCACACCGCGTTTGCCTGTAGCCTCGAGAATCAAATCGCGCAAGTTCTCCGCGCCAGACAAGAACACATGATCTGCGCCAAGGTTTTTGGCGATCTCGAGTTTTTCTGGTGTGCTGGCAATGGCAATCACGTTTAAGTTCATGGCTTTTGCCAGTTGAATGCTGGCAGTGCCGAGCGCTCCGGCGGCGGCTTCGACCAACACGGTTTCTCCGTCTTTGGCGTTGCCCAAGGTCTTTAGACTGAAATACGCGGTGTAATAACTGACAGGAAGTGCTGCCGCTTCCCGAGCCGTCAGGTTTGCTGGAATGGGCAAGATTGCGGCAGCAGGCACAACGGCGTATTCGGCAAAACTGCCCGCGCCAAGTGCCGCGACCAACTGCCCAAGCTCGAGGTGCGTGACACCGTCGCCGAGTTTGTCCACAATGCCCGAAAATTCCATACCTGGCACAAACGGCGTGCGTGCTCGAGTGAGGTATTCGCCGCGCACGTTCAGAATGTCGGCAAAGTTCAATCCCACGCTTTGGACTTTGATGCGAACCCAGCCTGCTCGAGGTTCTGGGATGGGCATTTCGCTGACCGTCAGGACTTCTGGACCGCCAAGTTGCTGGACGTTGATGGCTTTCATGGTTTCAGACATGAATTTAGTCTAACGTGATTGAGCGATTACAAATTGTTCGATGATTCCAATTTTTGTGATGGTTAAGTTGAAAACTACGGCGCATTTTCCCAGTCTTCTCGAGAAATTTCGGCTTCCAGTAAGATTTGAGCCAAAGTGGAATGCCAATGTCACCTTGATGCGGATTTGGAATGCGAAGTTTAAAGTGTCCCCGTTCCATGTACTCATGGCGTTTTCCTGCGAATGGTCCAACAAATCCCAATTGGCACAACCTGATGATGAGATCGCGTCTCGAGATGGGTTTTAAACCTGGCATTATGCCATTTCCTCAGTGGCATGAAAATCGGGCAACTTCAGCCCAAGAAATTCTGGTGTCTCATGACCACGAGCCACGCCAAGGAGTACCCAATCCTCGAGCACGTCACGCAGTTCATCACGGCATTCTTCAAGGGTTGCTGCATTTGCCCAAACTCCTGGTGCTTCGGGAATGTTGGCGTAAAAAGTATTGTCCTCGAGCAGCTTGTATTTGGCGAGTTTCATTCCGGCGTTGAGGTAATTTTCAATCATTTGTAACCTCCTGCGATGTCTTGATTTTAGCGCAAAAGCCCGTATATTTTATCAATCTTGAGTGTGTTTGTAATGTTTTCGGCTAAGATGTTGCCATGAAACAAAAGTTTGTCTACTGGCAAGATGATGGAATGTGGTTGGGGTATCTCGAGGAATATCCCGATTATTGGACCCAGGGAGTCACCGAATCAGAATTGCGTCAAAATCTGATTGATTTACACAAAGATTTGACTGGCGGAGAAATACCGAATGTTCGTCTTGTTGCCGAACTCGAGGTGGCATGAAGTCACGTGATCTTATCAAAGTGCTCGAGGATATGGGTTGCGAATTCATTCGTCATGGTGAGAATTACGATTGGTATCAAAATCCGCGTACCAGAATTGCTCAACCTGTTCCAAGGTTTCTGAAGTGAATGAACGTCTAGCAAAGCACATCATCAAAATGCTCAGTGACGATGATGAATAAGCTTTAGCGACATTTTTGTTTTCGCGTGATTTGACGGCGCAAGCTCGAAATTATTTTGAGACTTGACTAAGCTTTTTGACGCATTGACTTTTAAGCATCTTGCATATATGCTACTTGCAGATAACTATGAAAAACCTCAAACCCCAAACCGAACAAGAATTCCTCGAGACTTACGATCCCAACATCTTCCCCCACCCCAGCCTCAGCGTGGACGTTGCCATGCTGACCGTGCGGCAACGATCTCTCGAGGTGCTGGTCATCAAACGCAGCGAACACCCCTTCAAAGACCGTTACACCCTGCCAGGTGGCTTTGTGCAAATGGATGAAACCCTGGATGCCGCCGCCGCCAGACTTTTAAAAGCCAAAACAGGTTTGGATAACGTGTTTCTCGAGCAACTGTACACCTTTGGCAGCCTGAACCGTGACCCCAGAACCCGGGTGATTTCAGTGGCGTATTACGCGCTTGTGAACACCGAAAGGCTCGAGGCTCTTGAAAACACCGACACCATTCGGTTGGCAAGGGTTGAAGTCCCGTGGCTTGGCGAAGTCGGCGGCAAGGTGCAAATCAGGCTCGAGAAACAAAATTACGACCTGGCGTTCGATCACGGTGAAATCCTCGGCACAGCCGTCAAACGCATTCGCGGCAAACTCGATTACGCCCCCATTGGGTTTCAACTGCTGCCCGAACGCTTCACCCTGCGCCAACTGCAAGACATTCACGAAACCATCCTGGCTCGAGGGGTGAACAAAGACTCGTTCCGCCGTCGGATGCTTGCCAGCGAACAACTCCAAGCCACGGGTGCGCTCGAGAGTGGTGTGGATTATCGCCCCGCCGAGTT
>CAXTTL010000164.1:0-11045 GCA_964247135.1 uncultured Deinococcales bacterium
CAACCGCGCAGAGCAAACCGGCAACAATCGTGGCGGGCAAAAACCCCAAATTGTAACCAGCCAGAAAACCAGGCAAATCGGGCAGGTAAGCCAGTTTTTTGGAAACACTGAGCGTCAAAATGCCGCTCGAGTACGCGCCAAGTGCCATAAAGCCAACATGCCCGAGCGAAAACACGCCCGTAAAACCGTTTGAAAGCCCAAGGCTGGCGACGAGGATGATATTGATACCCATGACGATCAGGACACGAACGAGGTATTGCGGCAACATATTCGGCACCAACAAGGTGAACGTTGCGAGCAAGCCAAGCGCGATGATGAGCCTCGAGTATTTCACAGTTTGACCTCTTGTTTGACGCCGACAATGCCACCAGGTCTAAACAGCAAAAACGCGATCAGCAGCGTGAAGACAATCGCGTCGCGGTACGCGCCCAAACCCCATTCGCTCGGCAAACTCTGGATCAAAACCTCGAGCGCCCCGAGCACAAAACCGCCAATGATGGCGCCTGGAATGCTGCCGAAGCCACCGATGATGGCAGCGACAAAAGCCTTTAATAGCGGCGTGAAACCCATGTGCGGTTCGACCACGCCCGCCTGCGCCGCCCAGAGCACGCCAGCCAACCCTGCGAAGCTGGACGCCATGACAAACGCCACGACAATCACCGTGTTGACGTTGATGCCGACCAGATAACTGGCGGTCAAATCCTCGGCGGCGGCTCGCATTCCAAGCCCAACTTGGGTGTTGCGCACAAACCATGCCAGAAACAACAGTGCTGCCAGGGTCAAGCCAAAGGTCAAAAGATTGATGCTGGTAAAAGAGATTCTTCCGTCTGCCAGGTTAAACGAAGCGCCAAGCCAGTCAGGAAGCGGAAAATTCCGTGGACTCGAGGTAAAAATTAAAATGCCCAGATTCTCGAGGATGTAGGTGAGCGCCACGCTGGTCAGCAGCATGGTGACATCTGGAGCGCCGCGCACCGGACGGTAGGCGACCCGTTCGATGATGATGCCCACCAAAGCCGAAATGACGATGCCGAGCAAGACCGCCAGCAAAAACGGAACGCCCGCCATCTCGAGCACCAAGGTCCCGAAGGCGCCAACCATCATCATGTCACCGTGGGCAAAGTTGGTTAAGCGCAAAAGCGAAAAAATGATCGACAATCCGACTGCCACCAGCGCAAACATGCTGCCTTGGCTGACGGCGTTGATGATTTGTTGCAAACTGTACTCGAGGATGTTCATGCCGCCCTCGCGTCAAGTTCAATTGCGCCACCCAAATAGGCTTGCGCGACGCGTTCGGAATTGGCGCGAAGTTCACTGGCGCTGCCCTCGAGCACGATTTCGCCGGTGCGGAGCACGTAAGCACGGTCTGCCAAGTTCAGGGCGATGTTAACGTTTTGTTCGACCAGCAAAATGGTCGTGCCAGACTTTTTAAGTTCCGCCAGGGTCGCAAAAATTTGGCGAACGATCAGCGGCGCAATTCCGAGGCTGGGTTCGTCGAGCAGCAGCATTTTCGGGCGATTCATCAAAGCCCTCGTCAGCGCCAGCATTTGTTGTTCTCCACCCGAAAGCGTGCCAGCGGTTTGGGTTTTTCGCTCCGATAAAATCGGGAACATGTCAAACATCCGATCAACGTCAGATTGAATGTTTTCTTTATCAACCCGTTGACTCGCGCCCAACCGCAGGTTCTCGAGCACGGTCATGCCTGGAAACACCCGCCGTCCTTCTGGAGTGTGCGAGATGCCCAATGCCACAATTTGAGTTGGGTTGAGTTTCGAGATGGGTTGGTTGGCGTAACTGATGCTGCCCGATTTAGCTTTGACCAACCCCGAAATGGCACGTAAGGTCGTACTTTTTCCCGCGCCGTTCGCCCCCAAAAGCGCCACCACCTCGCCAGATTTTACCTCGAGCGAAACATTTTTGAGCGCCCGAACCGCGCCGTAATTGACCTCGAGCTGCCCGAGTTTGAGAAGCGTTTCACTCATGCGGCTGCCTCTTCGCTGGCGCCCAAATACGCCTCGCGCACGCTCGGGTTGGCTTGCACCTCGAGCGGTGAACCTTGAGAGATGGTGTTGCCATACGCCAGCACCTGAATGCGTTCGCAGAGGTTCATGATCAAGTCCATGTCGTGTTCAATCACAATCACCGCAACTTGATAATGGTCGCGGATTTGGCGAATCAACTCGAGCAGCGCCCTCGTTTCGCTCGAATCCAGACCGGCGGCGGGTTCGTCGAGCATCAATAATTTTGGTCGTGTGGCGAGCGCCCTGGCGATTTCGAGGCGGCGTTGATCGCCGTAAGGCAGACTGCCCGCTTTGTCGTGAAGTCGAGTCTCGAGGTTCACCAATTTTAGCACCTCGAGGGCGGTGGCATCGATGGCGCGACTTTGCGCGTTCATACCGCCAAACAGGGCTTGCGCCAGGTTGATTGGATGACGAAGTTGGGCACTGACACGGAGATTCTCGAGCACGGACAGTTCTTTAAAAAGGCGCGTACCTTGAAAAGTTCGGGCAATTCCCAACCTGGCGATTTTGGCGGGTTCCAAACCACCAATCTCTGTCCCCAAAAGTTTGACGCTGCCCGAAGTGGGCGCAATAAAGCCGCTGATGACGTTAAACAACGTACTTTTGCCGCTGCCGTTCGGACCGATCACACCGATCAACTCGCCAGCTTGGACCCGTATCGAATGGTTTTGCAGGGCGACCAGCCCTTTGAAGGCTTTGGTGAGGTTGTTCGTCTCGAGCAATGGTGCGCTTGGCATTGGTGAATATATCACTTTCTGGCACCAGGAGTGACTGCCATTTTGGATACGCCCTCGAGCCTCGAAAAAGACGTGGACATCACGCTCGAGCCTGTGTTATGCGGAATTAACGAGAACACTCCGTTATTCCGTACTTTTGCCACTCCCGTTGGTCGGGGGAACAGTCGATAAAGCATGACTGTTCCCCGCAATTCGGTACTAGATTCTTTCACAATCTCGAACCTAAGCTTAAATTGCACGCAACATGAGGCGCTTGGCAATCATCAATACCAAGGAAGTGCTTTGCGCAAAGTGTTCAAGTATTTTTGACTTTCTCGAGTTTTTCTATCAGGCGAATTTCGGTTTGATTGGTACGCCACGGCAAAAGGACATCGATTGTTGTCCCGACACCAACCTCGCTAGCGATCACAACCTGCCCTTTGTGCGCCTCGACGATCCATTTGACGATGCTCAAACCCAGACCGCTGCCGCCCATTTGCCTGTCCCTGGCGGTATCGACGCGGTAAAAACGGTCAAACAGGCGCTCGAGGTGTTCCTGGGCAATGCCTGGTCCGTTGTCTTTGATTCGCAAGCGAATGCGTTTCTCGAGCGGCTCTTTGATGACCGCCACCAAAATATGGCTCGCGCCAGCCTTGAGGGCATTTTGCACCAGATTGCGAATCACCTGACGAATCCGGTTGGGGTCAACGAAGGCTTTGATTTCTCGGTCGCCCTCAATTTCGATTTCGGTGTCTCCAGCGATGGCAACAATCTCGAGGTGAACATCTTCGGCAAGTCCGACCAGACTGGTTTCGACTGGCTCGAGCGGAAAACCCGCGTCGGCTCGAGCCAAATCCAGAAGGTCACCGATCAATTTCCCGAGACGCACCGACAGTGTGGTGATTGCCTCGAGCGACTCTCTTTGCTGGTCGGTTGGGTTGGTGCGCCGCAGCAAGTAACTGGCATGACCACCGATTGCCGTGACCGGCGTGCGAAGCTCATGGCTGGCGTCGGCGGTAAAGCGGCGCTGGGTTTCAAAGCTGTGCTCGAGCGACTCGAGCATCCCGTTCAAGGTGTGCGCCAGGTCTTGCACCTCGTCGTTGGTGCCTGGTTCTGGAACCCGCCGCGAGAGGTTCGAGATGCTGACTGAACTGGCGGCATCGCGTACCGCACGAATTGGCTCGAGCGCACTGCCCGCCAGAGAATACGAACCGATGGCAGCCAGACCCGCACCCGCCAAGGTCACGATCAGCAAGGTGCGTTGCAGGGTTGCCAGCAATTCATCGTTGGTACTTGGGTCCCTGGCAACAAAAATGACATTGGTAATTTTGGTTCCACCGTTCGCAGCCAAAACGTCTGGTTCGATCAGGGCGCGAACTTCGACAGGTTTTGGCTGTTCAAGAGATAAAAAACCGCGCCCAGCAAATTCTCGGTTTCTCAGCAAAGCCGCATAATCATCATCACCCAAACGAATCTCTGCACCCAATTGCTCGAGGGTTGGGTTCGGATACGATGTGGGTTGAAGCGATGAAAATGACTGTATATCGATGGCGTCAGGTGTACCGTAAAACCGTAAAACAACTGCGAAAGTCTCTTGAGAAATACTCGACCAGTCATTCGTCAAACCGTTGCTGATCGGATGGCGTTCTTCATTGGCTTGGTTTAAACGCCGTATTTGCTCGAGGTTGGAGTTCAAATCCGACTCGAGGTTTTGACGGATGTTGCTGCTGATCTGCGAATAGACCGCCACAAAGACGCCCGTCAACAGCAGGGCAATCAGGGCGGTGTAAAGCAATGTCAAACGCCAACGCAGTGTCAAAACGCACCTCGAGTGCTGAGATTGCGGGTTCTACACTTTTTTCCACTTCGCTTCTTGACCATAAAATGCACCTGTCTTGACCCTAAAGATGCACCTAGCGGGCTGGGTCGCTTCGGGCATGGTCGCTCCAAAAAGTTCCAAACCCTTCATCTCAACACCATTCCCTGCTCGCCTAGCTCGGAAAGTGCTGCGCACTTTCGGGAATTTTGCCAATTTCAATCATAAAGGGCGGTCAAGCCGCCCTCCAAACCATTCCTCGAGATTGATCACTCCTCGCGCAAGACATAACCGACACCGCGCACGGTGTGAATCAGACGGCGTTCGCCGCCCTCCTCAAGTTTGCGGCGCAAGTACCCGATGTAGACATCCACGACGTTGCTGCCGCCGGTGTATTCGGGCCAAACCTTCTCTTCAATTTCAAACCTCGAGAAGACCTTGCCTGGGTTGCGTGCCAGCAACTCGAGCAGCTCGAATTCTTTCGCTGAGAGTTCGACGCGGCGTCCGCCCCTGAAGACTTCGCGTCCGTCGAGGTTCATGACCAGATCGGCGACGCGAACCTCGCCGGTCACGGCTGGGTTGACGCGGCGCAAATGGGCGCGAACCCGAGCCAACAGTTCTTCGATGGAGAACGGCTTGACCAAATAATCGTCCGCTCCGGCATCAAGTCCTTCGACCTTGTCGCTGATCGCGTCTTTGGCGGTCAGAATGACGATTGGCGTGTTCGAGGTTTTACGAACCCGACGTGCAACTTCAAGTCCGTCGAGCACGGGCAGCATCAGGTCGAGGATCAGCAGGTCGGGGTTGACTTCTCTAAATTTTGAAAGCCCTGTGACCCCGTCAAATGCCACTTCGGTCTCATATCCTTCAGCATTCAGCTCGAGTTCGATAAATCGGGCAATGTCTTTTTCGTCTTCGACGACCAGCACCAATGGTTTGCGTTCCATGACCGCATTATATGAGAACAATCATGAGAGCCAGACCATTCATCACATGAGAAGTTTCTTCGTGCCTAACAATCAATATTTGATAAAGGTTTCAAAAGCCTGTCTCAGAAAGGATTCATGATTAAAGTCCCGTCATCTTTCGTGTTTTCAAATCCCCAACAATGCCCGAGCCGCCGTTTTATCAAGCTCGAGTTGGTCTTTTAAGGCGTCCAGCCCAGCAAATTTTTGTTCGCTGCGCAGTCGATCTAAAAAATCCACACGAACTTCAAGACCGTACAGATCGCCAGAAAAATCAAAAACAAAAACTTCGAGCGATTCGGTCATGCCATTCACGGTTGGACGCGTTCCGACGTTCGCCATGCCGCCCCGAAGCACACCGTCCGGCGTCTCGAGTTGGACCGCAAAAACTCCAGGTGGCAGAATTTTACCGTTTGAGACGGCGATGTTGGCTGTCGGAAAACCAATCGTGCGACCCAATTGTTTGCCAGTCACCACCACGCCGCGTGCGCTGAACGGTCTCCCCAGAAACGCCCGCGCCGCCTTGACGTCCCCAAGCTCGAGCAGCCCCCTGATCTTGGAGGCTTTGACCACCTCGCCAGAAAATTTGAGTTGCTCGAGGGCGATCAATTCTGTGGTGATCTGACGTAAATCTTCCAAACCACCACTTCTATGCTGTCCAAAACGAAAATCATTGCCGACCACAATGGCTTTAGGCTCGAGGACCCGCAAATCCTCGAGAAAAGCCTCTTTGCTGCGCTGAGAAAACTGAATCGTGAACGGAACCGTCACCACTTCATCGACACCGTAATGTTCGAGAATTTTGAGTTTTTCCGCCAGCGTGTAGAGGTATTTTGAACCCTCGAGCAAGACCCGCGTCGGCTGGTCAAAGGTATAGACCACGCTTGGGACGTGATGCTCGAGCGCCAAAGACTTTTGACGCGCCAACAAAGCCTGATGCCCAAGGTGCAAACCATCAAATGAACCGATGGCGAGAATGCTGGGCGTGTGGGGACGGTCGAGGGGATTTTGGTAAACGAGCATAAACCATTAAAACCTGTAGGCTTAAAATCAAGTGTCCTGATGGTTCAGCTTCGGTTCAGCTTCGAAGCAAATACTCGGTGGCAACCAGGTGTCCCCCACCCTGGTGACAAAGCTCGAGCGGATCAACCATTTTACTTCATTCGCTCGAGCCTTTTTACAATCTTGGCATTTTCCCGCCAAACAAATTCGCCAAACCGCGACCTTTTGCGCCTTTCATCATGCGCATCATGTCTTTCATCTGCTCGTGCATTTTGACCAGGCGGTTCAGTTCTTGCACGGTCACACCCGAACCCGTGGCGATCCGGCGGCGGCGCTGCCCATCGATCACTTTCGGATTGCGGCGCTCGCGTAAGGTCATGCTCGAGATCATGGCTTCAATGCGTTTGAACTGCTTTTCGTCCACGTTGACATCGTCGGGCAGCGCCCGCGAAAGCCCTGGAATCATTTTGACGATGTCACCTATCGAACCCATGCGCTGAATGGATTTGAGTTGCTCAAGCAAATCTTCAAAATCAAAATCGCCCGGTTTTTTCGGCGCGAAGGCTTTGATGTCGGCTTGCTGGGCGCGTTCAATCAGGGTTAAAACGTCACCCATGCCCAGAATTCGCTGCGCGATGCGGTCAGGATAAAACGGCTCGAGTCCAGCAATTTTTTCCGAGACGCCAGCGAAGACAATCGGTTTGCCAGTCACGCTTCGCGCCGAAAGTGCCGCGCCACCTCGAGCGTCACCGTCGAGTTTGGTCATGATTAAGCCCGAAACGCCGATGCGTTCATCAAAGGCTTTGGAAACATTCAATGCCTCCTGACCGGTCATGGCATCGACCACCAGGAAAGTCTCAGATGGGGCAAGTTGCCCCTTGAGGTCTGCCAGGGCGTCCATCAGGCTCTCGTCAATCTGAAGACGCCCTGCGGTGTCCACAATCACCAAATCGTGATAGTTGGTTTTCAGGTACGCCTCGAGTTTGGACTTGGTGAGGCTCGGCAGTTCGTTATCGCCAACCTCGAGCACGGGCACGCCGACCTGCTGACCCAAAATCCTCAGTTGCTCTCGAGCGGCGGGGCGTTGCGTGTCGGCGGCAATCAACAGCGGTCGGCGACCCTTGGATTTGTACATGGCGGCAAGCTTGCCCGTGGTGGTGGTTTTACCCGCGCCCTGCAAACCGACCATGAACCAGACGTTGCCCTCCTGTTTTAAAACAGGTTGTTGCGCCTGACCGCCGAGCGTTTCGACCAGTTCGTCGTAAACGATTTTGACCACTTGCTGCCCAGGGGTAAGTGAACTTAAAACCTCTTCGCCGATGGCTTTTTCCTGCACCTTGGCAACGAAATCTTTTGCCACCACAAAATTGACATCCGCCTCGAGCAATGCCACCCGAACCTCGCGCAAGGCGGTCTTGACATCGTTTTCGTTCAGTTTGCCGCGACCGCGAAGACCTTCAAAAATATCCTGGAGTTTTTTGCCTAAAGAATCAAACATGTTTTTATTGTACCGTGCCGACAAACTGCCGAAAGTGAAATCTGGTGATGTTTGTATCCTTAATGCTCGAGATATGATGAACAAAGTTAAGGAGCCATCATGGAAAAAGCACCCGCGTTTAACTTGCACGACCAAAACGGCAAACAACACTCGCTCGAGGACTTTAAGGGCAAATACCTGGTCTTGTACTTTTACCCCAAGGATGACACCCCAGGCTGCACCAAAGAAGCCTGCGATTTCCGCGATCAGATCGGCAGCCTGCGCGAACTTGGTGCGGAAGTGCTGGGCGTCAGTGCCGATGACACCTCGAGCCACGAGCAGTTTGCGGGAAAATACGGACTCAATTTCCCGCTCCTGGCAGATGACGGCGCAGTGATTGCCAAAGCCTACGGGGCTTACGGCAAAAAAAACATGTACGGCAAAATCAGTGAAGGCATCATGCGCAAAACTTTTTTGATTGATCCAAACGGCGAAATCGTTAAGGCTTGGGGCAAGGTCAGCGTCGAGGGACACGTCGAACAGGTCACGGCGGCACTCAAGGCAGCCCTGGCATGACCGACCTCGAGACATTCAAACAACAAGCCGCGATTCAAGCCGTGACCCACGTTCGTTCGGGCATGGCGGTTGGGCTTGGCACGGGCAGCACCGCCAAATACGCGATCCTCGAGATTGGTCAGTTGGTGCGCGAGAATAAACTCTCGGGAATAGTGGGCGTGCCGACTTCGGAGGCATCGGCACAGTTGGCAATTGAAAACGGTATTCCGATTGCGGAACTGACCGCAGCAGGCGTCGAGGTTGCCATTGACGGCGCGGATGAAATCGATCCCAACCTCGATTTGATCAAAGGTCACGGCAACGCGCTGGTCAAAGAAAAACTGGTCGAATTCAACGCCAAACTTTTTATTGTGGTCGCAGACTCGAGCAAGCTGGTCGGTCAACTTGGTGAGAAGTTTTCGGTGCCCGTTGAAATCATGCAGTGGGGTTACAAAGCGACGCTGATTCAACTGGCAGCCGTTGCGCCGCAAGTTCAAGTGCGTCAGCACATGATCGACGGACAACCCGTGATCTCGGACAATGGAAATTTTATCGCACACTGTACCTTCACCGAAATCAAGAACCCTCGAGAAACCGAAGACCGCATCAAACATATTCCAGGTGTGATCGGCACGGGCTTGTTCTTGGGACTGGCTAAAATTGCTTATGTCGCAGGGGAAAATGGTGTTCAGAAACTCAAACGTTGAGGCTCGAGCCACGACGGATTTCAACACGCTTTTTCATGGAACTTTGGTAACTTGAAGCATGAAATCAATTCGACCAGTTCTGCTGTTGGTTTTCTCGAGTTTGGTGGCGTGCGGTGGCACGACCCCCGAACAACCACCAGTCAAACCGCCACCCCCGCCCGCAGGTTCGTTGTACAAGTTGGTCAGCACACCAAAGAACACGCCAACGGGTAAAATCTCAACCAAAACCGATGAGATTTGGGTGGACAAAGGCGGCAGCATTCAACTGGTCATCAATGCGCAACGCCTCTCGCCGCTCGCCAAAAAAATCAAAATTACGGTCAGCCCCTCAGGCTCGCATTTAAGCGTCACCCCGCTTGAGCAAATCGTTTCTGCGACGGGCAACGCCACCTTCACGGTTTCCGTGGACTCGAGCATCAACCCCGCGACAGACCCAAATCCTTACTTTTTCGTTTACGGTTATCCGTTGGGCGATAATGACCGTTCGCTCGATGAGGAAATTCGCTTGGATTATGGCTGGGACATTAAAAAACCACCAACCATTGCGCCGTAAATTCAAACCTCGAGCCTCAATAAAAAAAGCGCCCAGGATTCACCTGGGCGCTTTTAAATTTAAATCTTTAGTTTGTCAGACCCAAGGCATTCTCGAGTTCGGTACGTGGCGCATCGGCACGTTTGCCGTACAGTCCGCGCCAAGCATCCTCGGTTTCGTAACCGCCATCTGGTCCTAGAATGTTCAGCCCTGGTTTGATGTACTGCTTGATGGCGTCAGAATCGGTGGCTTGGCGGGCAGCCTTGCCGTAAACGTCGGTATAAAATGTTCCATCGTTATCTGGGTCAAGCAGCCTGACGGTATCGTTGTATTTGAGGGTTAAATTCGGTACAAAGAATGTTCTTTCATCGCCGTGGGAGTCATTGGTCACGGTCTGAGAGCAGGTTAAATCGTTGCAGGTTGTGCTTGGGTTGCGAATGTCAATCTCGAATTTCGGGAAGGCATGACCTTTTTCGCTGCCGCCGTCGAACCAGTCGGCAACGTCCAAGCCGAGCGTAGGATTGAGTCCGCCCTGCCAGTTTTCGTAACCGTTGTTGCGATCTTGACCGTCGCCCACACTCTTGACCCGAATGCGCTTAAAATATTCGGATTGAACGTTGGTGGCAATCGCTGCCTGATCTGGACAGGTACCAGCACCCTGAATCAATGGATGTTTACCGGCAATGTCGTTGTTGGTCTGTGATGATCCAAAATCACCCTTGTAGCCAAGCTCCGCCACAATATTGTCTGGGTAGGTCTTTTTCAGGTCGGTGACGATGATGACCACCGTATGCTTTTGCGTGCAGACGCGGTGCAAGTCGTGGGTTTCGGAGTGCACATTGATGTACCAGCCGTAACCGTGCTCGGTGTCCCGAATCGCAATTCCCTTAAAGCCCTCGTGAATTTCCATTTGGTTGTTGTTCTTGGCGGCGACATACTCGAGCGCCCAACCTGGCAAGCCCACCAAGGCTGGGTCAGAGCCGTGTTCGTGCCTGAAATAACACCAGTACGCGGGGTCAATTTGTGGATGCCAAGATTTGTACATCACGCCGTCAGGTCCTGGGGTCGAGTACAGGCTGTCGAGCCAGGCTGGGCATGTGTCGTTGGCAACGGGCAGCGTCGAACCTGCGGGTGCATTGGTCGCCAGCGTTGGCGCAGGTGTCGCCGTTCCATTGGCTTCGGCAAAGACAACCGTGTATGCCTTGTCCGTGCCCGCTTTGCCTGGAGAACCCAGTTTGATCTCGCCTTTGGGAAATG
>CAXTTL010000165.1:0-11030 GCA_964247135.1 uncultured Deinococcales bacterium
ATGGGCTTGTTGATGGGATTATTGAACGGCTATCTGGTTTACCGCTTCAAAGTCCCATCACTCATTGTCACCATCGGTACGCAGTACATGTTCTCTGGTTTTCTGAAAGCCTTCATCGGCAGCCGTCACATCATGGACATCCCAAAAGGTTTGGATGCGGCTGGCACAACCGCACTGATTCAAGCCACCACCTCTGATGGTGCTCGAGTTTCAATCTCGATTCAAGTTTTGGTCTTGATTCTGGCAATTGTCGTGACTTGGTTTATTCTCAACCGCACCCTGATGGGACGCGCGGTTTATGCCGTCGGCGGCAGCATCCCAATTGCCGAACGCCTCGGGTTTAGCGTGCGCACCGTGATCTTGTTTGTCTTTGGTTACGCGGGTCTGCTGGCGGGTTTGGGCGGGATTCTGCACGGCGCCCTCAACCGTCAAGCCAACCCGTCGGATTTGGTCGGTTCGGAACTCAATGTGATTGCCGCCGTGGTGCTCGGTGGTGCGAGAATTACGGGCGGTACGGGAACGGTGCTTGGAACAATGCTTGGCGTGATCTTGATTGAACTCTTGACCAACAACCTCATCCTGATGGGCGTGCCTTCGACCTGGCAAAAAGTCGTGATTGGCACAATTATTCTGCTTGCCAGCGCCGCCTTCGCACGTCGCGGCAAGACTTTGAGTTAAACTCGAGCAAAGCAGGTCGGGGGACGCCGTGGATTACTTTATTTTGAACGCCCAAACCGTGATCGATTACGTGCGTTCAAAACCCGAAGCGAGTGATTTGATTGATACCAGCGCCAAACTCGAGGCTGAAGAGTTGAGCGACGGCAACCTCAATTTTGTTTTTCGCGTGTTTGAAGCTGGCAATCCCCAAAAAAGTATTTTGGTCAAACAGGGCGTGCCGTACTTGCGCGTGGCGGGCGAATCGTGGCGGCTCTCCCCTGCCCGCGCGGGATTTGAAGCTCGCGCCCTAAACCTCGAGCATCGGTTCGCGCCAGGGTTTGTACCTGTGCCGTACTGGTTTGACGAAACCATGTTTGTCAATGCGATGGAAGATTTACGCGCTCATGAGGTCATGCGAAAACCGATGGTCAACCGCGTGAGGTTTAAAAACTTGGGCGCAACGATTGGTAATTTTCTGGCAAGAACCTTGTTTGGCACGTCCGATTTTGGCATGGAAGCCAAGCAGAAAAAAATCTTGATGACCCAGTTCGCCAACACCGAACTGTGCGAGATCACCGAAGATTTGATTTTCACCGAACCGTTCGAGGCTGTGCTGCTCGAGCGAAAAGTCAATCGCAATCAATTTGACCCTGGGATCAAACCTGCGCTCGAGAGACTGCAAGCCGATCTCGAGCTGAAGGAAAAAGTTGCCAAACTGAAATACCATTTTATGACTTGTTCGCAAGCGTTATTGCACGGCGATTTGCACACGGGTTCGATCATGGCGAGCCAGCCCGATGAAAACCACCACGCCGAGATTCGCGTAATCGACCCAGAATTTGCCTTCTTTGGACCAATCGGTTTTGATGTTGGTTTGTTCGTGGCAAATTTGTTTTTGAACGCCAGTGCCCAGCACGGTCACGCACCCGATCAAAACTCGAGGGATGCCTACCGCAGTTATTTGTTCCAGCAATACCGTTTTTGTTGGGAATCTTTCGAGCTTGGCTTCAGGGCGCAACTCGAGCATTCCAACAGCATTTCTTGGCGTTCAAAAGACTTTCAAAACGATTTGATGCTCGAGGTTTTGCGTGACACGGCAGGTTTTGCGGGTTGTGAGATGATTCGGCGCAGCGTTGGATTCGCGCATGTGTTTGACGTGGACAGCATTGCGGACGAGCAAAAACGCGTTAAGGTACTCGAGATGAATTTAGAAATTGGAACGAGACTCATTAAAAACCATCATCACCTCTCGGGTTTTGCCACACTTGAGAACATCGTGCGGGAAGTGATTGAAGCGTGACCAAAGCCCAACCAACCGTGGTTTTTGAAAATCAAACCGTGTTTTTGCTCGACCAGACTCTGTTGCCGCTCGAACGCGTGATGATCACAATTCCAGACGCGCCAACCATGTGGGAAGCCATTAAAGTGTTGCGGGTTCGCGGTGCGCCAGCGATTGGTGTGGCGGCGGCTTTTGGTTTGTGGCTCGGCGTTAAGAATCTTCCTGAGAACACAACTCGAGCCGTATTTCTCGAGAAACTGATTGAGACTCGAGATTATTTGGCAACATCCAGACCAACCGCCGTCAACTTGTTTTGGGCGTTGGACCGCGTGATGCAACGCCTTCAAGCCACAAGTTTAAAAACCTCGAGCGACCTGAAAAATGCGGTTCTCGCGGAAGCGCTCGCCATCAAAACCTCCGAAGAACGCACCTCGGACTTGATTGGTCAACACGGCGTACCGCTGCTGGCTGGCGTCTCGAGCATCCTGACGCACTGCAACGCGGGCAGCCTGGCGACCACGGGCATTGGCACGGCACTCGCGCCGATTTACGCGGCGGCGGCGTTGGGACAGGTCATTCACGTGTATGCCGACGAAACCCGTCCGCTTTTGCAAGGCGCACGTCTGACGGCATGGGAATTGCAACAGGCGGGTTTGCCTGTGACCGTGATTACCGACAACATGGCAGCAGGAGTCATGCGCGACAAGAACATCGGTGCGGTGATCGTCGGTTGTGATCGCGTCGCCGCCAACGGTGATTTCGCCAATAAGATCGGCACGTATGGTGTGGCGATTTTGGCGAAAGAACACAACATTCCGTTTTATGTCGCCGCGCCGTTCAGCACCATCGATTTTGCCACGCCCGACGGCTCGAGCATCGAAATTGAACAACGTCACGCCGATGAAGTCTCGAGTTTTGGTTTGCGCCGTACCGCGCCCGAAGGTGTGAACATTTTCAATCCAGCGTTCGATGTCACGCCCGCCAAATACGTGACCGCCTTCATTACCGACCGTGGCGTGATTCGTGCGCCGTACCTTGAGAATTTGAAAGCAACCAATGCAAAACCGTTGGAATGAAACCCACGCCGCGCAATGCCAAAACGAACTCGAGCTTCGGGCGTACTCGTCGCGCTTGTTGGGTGAGGACTCGAGTTTGGTGCTGGCAGGTGGCGGCAATACTTCGGTCAAACTGAGCGCTGAAAATACTTTCGGTGAAACGCTCGAGGTGCTTTGGGTGAAAGGCAGCGGAGGTTCACTCAAAACCATCACACCCGCAGGTTTTGCGCCCGTCAATCTTCAATACCTGCAAAAACTCGCAAACCTCGAGACACTTTCCGACACCGACATGATGCGCGAATTTCGTTTGGCACTGCTCGAGCCTGACGCGCCGTTTCCCAGCGTTGAAACGATTTTGCACGCGATCCTGCCACACAAATGGGTCGATCACACGCACGCCGATGCGCTCGTGACGATCATGAACACACCTTCTGGTGAGACTCGCGTGCGCGAGATTTACGGAAATTCGGTGATTGTTGTGCCGTATGTGATGCCAGGTTTTGGGCTGGCAAAGGCTTGCAAAACAGCTTACGAACAACAAAACTCGAGCGAAACAATCGGTATGATTTTACTGAATCACGGTTTGTTTACTTGGGGCGACACGGCAAAAGAAAGTTATGACCACATGATCGACTTGGTTTCTCGAGCCGAATATTATCTCGAGCAGCACAACGCTTGGGAGATTCCAAATTTGCAACTCGAGCCAAAATCTTCAACGCGAATTCAAATCGCGCAACTTCGACATGACGTTTCAAGTGCAGCAAACCGCCCAATGATCGTGAGTAAACTCGAGCAAGATTACGGGTTTTCAAAGCGCGAAAATCTCGAGGATGTGGCATTGCGCGGCGTGGCAACCGTCGATCATGCTTCTTGGATCAAGCCCAAACCGATGCTTGGGCGCGATGTTCAAGCTTTTGTTGAAGCCTACAAAAACTATTTTGAAACGCATTCCAAAGCTCGAGAAATAATGCTTGATCCCGCACCTCGAGTCGTGATTGACCCCGAGCTTGGCGTCTTGACGGCTGGAAAAACCTTGAAAGACGCTCAAACTTCAGGCGCGATTTTTGAGCACACGATTCAGATGATCGAACGTGCCGAAAAACTCGAGCGCTGGCAACCACTAAGAGAAGAGAAACTGTTTGAATTTGAATACTGGGCGTTGCAGCAAACCAAATTCAAGCGTTCCTCGAGTTTGCCAGAATTTGCGGGTGAGGTGATGCTTGTGACGGGTGCAGCCTCGGGAATCGGCAAAGCCTGCGCCGAAATCTTTATGGCTCAAGGGGCGGCGGTGGTTGGGCTGGACTTGAACCCAGCCGTGAAAACTGTTTTTAGTAATCCTGAATTTTGGGGCATTCAATGTGATGTCACCCTCGAGCATTCCCTGCAAGACGCCCTCGAGCAAACCGTACAGCGTTTTGGCGGGTTGGACATGCTGGTGCTGAATGCTGGAATTTTCCCACCCAGCCAGCCAATTGCCAACCTCGATCTCGAGACTTGGCAACGCACCATGCGCGTGAACCTGGACGCGAACCTGAGCTTGATGCGCGAGGCATACCCGCTGCTCAAACTCGCGCCGAATGGTGGGCGCGTGGTCGTGATCGCCTCCAAGAACGTGCCAGCCCCAGGACCAGGGGCGGCAGCCTACAGTGCCTCCAAAGCCGCGCTGACCCAACTTGCCAGGGTTGCTGCCCTCGAGTGGGGAGAAGACGGCATACGGGTCAACGTGCTGCATCCGAACGCGGTGTTTGACACTGGAATCTGGACGGAGGAGATTCTCGAGAAACGCGCCAAAAGTTACGGGTTGAGCGTGCAAGAATACAAAACCAACAACATTCTAAAAACCGAAGTCTCGAGTTTTGATGTTGCGAGACTTGCCGCAAGCATGTGCGGGAGTGCGTTTGCGAAAACCACGGGTTCTCAAGTGCCGATAGATGGCGGGAATGATCGGGTGATTTAGGATTTCAAATCGCGCCAGAACCAAAATTTGTCCTCTTGTGTCAACCAGTATGTTTTACAAATATCACCGAATAATAGCCAAGTACAATTGACATAACCAATCCCATTGGTAAAGAAATGAAAAATACTAAAATCACTCCATAATCAAAGCCCTCCACAAATGTTTGCTGGAACTGCAAAGGTAAGTTCCAAATCAACATTCCTAAAAGTATGCCCCAAATAAAAATTCCTCGAATAGATTTTTTAAACCAGTCTTGAAAATTTTGTGGCGGAAATGATCCATCAAAAAACATCCAGAATCCACCGATTAGACCAAATGGAACGAACCAACACAGATAAAGAATCCTGTCTTCACGGCTGAGATGTAACAACGAATTCCAACTAAAATTAATAGAAGATGTCCAAACAGTAAAAAAAAGAATCGGCATCAAAGCCAGCATTAAACCCAAAATGACTGCTGCAATGTAATGCTTACCTGGCAGGATTTTCACAAATCTCCGATCATTTTTCGTATATCAATGTCATGTTTTCATTTCTTAAACCGTAAATCCTCCCAAGGTACGCCATCCACAAACACTTCTGGCTCGAGCATATTGGCACATCCAAGATTCTACACGCCCATTCCATTTAAGGTATTTTGAAACCTCGAGTTATCTCATACACATGAGATCAATATAAAGCGTACTTAATCCTTTTAGCGTGCTTGACGGCATCCAAACAATGCTTGGCGTTCGTATATTCCCATGAAGCGCTTTTCAACCGACTGTGGCCACAGCCGACTTCTGGAGGTCTTATGAACATCAATCGCAATATGAACCGTCGCCAGGCTTTACAAAATCTAGGATTGGTTGGCGCTGGGGCGGCACTCGCCGCCTGCGCAATGCCTGTAGTCGCCGAAATGCCAAACATTGACGTTGACGTGCTTAACTTTGCCCTAAACCTCGAGTATCTTGAGGCTGAGTTTTACCTTCAAGCCGCGTTTGGGCGGAGCTTGAGCGCTGCCGATTCGGGCGGAGGTCCTGCGCCGATTGGTGGTCGCAAGGTGACTTTCGCCAGCGATGCCGTGCGGCAGTACGCCGAAGAGATTGCCATTGACGAAGAGAACCACGTGAAATTCTTGCGCTCGGCACTCGGTACGGCTGCCGTTCCCCGTCCGCAGCTCGACATTGGACCAGCGTTCGCGGCTGCCGCGAATGCTGCATTTGCCACAACTTTAAATCCTGCGTTTGATCCTTACGCCAACGATTTGTTCTTTTTGCACGGCGCTTTCATTTTCGAGGACGTGGGTGTCACGGCTTACAAGGGCGCGGCGCGTTTGATCACCAACAAGGATTACCTCGAGGCTGCCGCCGGTATTTTGGCGGTCGAGGCGTATCACGCTGGGGAAATTCGCACGCAGTTGTACGCGCAAAAAGATGTCGTGGTGAAGGCTTACGGCGTCACCGTTGAAACGATTGTCAAAAAGATTTCTGACCTTCGCGCCTCGGTTGGCGGCGGCAAAGATCAGGGCATCAATGACGGTGGCAAGAGCAATATTGTGGTGACCGATGCCAACTCGATTGCCTTCAGCCGCAGCACCGATGAAGTTTTGAGAATCGTAACTTTGGGAGGTGCTGGCAACAAAGGTGGTTTCTTTCCTGAAGGCTTGAAGGGCGTCATCAAGTAAACCCACTGTAAAGAAAAAGACAATGAAATTGGGCTTCCATCCGAATTTCAAAAACCAAATTCCAGCGAAACGGCTTAAACCGTTTCGCTGGAATCCATTCGATGTCGGGTCACACTTTGGCGTCGGAGAATCCCGATGGCTTGAGCGACTTATTTTTTAAACCGTAAATCTTCCCAGGGCACACCGTTTGCAAACCGTTCTGGCTCGAGGGTTTTGGCGCGTGGGTCTTCGGCTTGGTCGAGTTGCAAGACCATCCATTTTGGATACGGCGTTCCAGGGTCGGACGCGGCGTTTAACTGCGCAAAATCCTGGCTCGAGAGTTTCAAATCAATGGCTTTAATGTTGTCCTCGAGTTGCTCATGGGTGCGTGCGGCAATAATCACGCTCGAGATATTTGGTTGCCTGACCGTCCAAGCCAGTGCCACCCGAGCCACACTGACATTGTGACGGGCTGCAACTTCGCGCAAGGCTGCCAGGATGGGTGCGCCGCGATCCCAGTCGAAGGGCACAAACTGTCCAGCCTCAGCAAACCGAGTGCCATTGCCTGCATCGCTCGAGCGCGAATATTTGCCACTCAAATAACCACCAGCCAGCGGACTCCAGACCAGAATGCCCATGCCCGAGTGTTTGGCGAACGACATCCAATCATGCTCAAGGTCACGCCCGACCATTGAGTAATACAGTTGCGCGGTGACAAAAGGCTCGAGGTTCAGGCTTTTTTGGGTTGCCAATGCGGTGGCGGCTTGCCAAGCGTGGTAATTGCTGAGTCCCACATGGCGCACCATGCCGCGCCTCACCAGGTCGTCCAGGGTTCGCAAGGTTTCCTCGAGCGGCGTGTACGAATCCCAACCGTGAACTTGATACAGGTCAAGGTAATCGGTTTGCAGGCGTTTCAGACTGCTTTCCACACCGCGCATGATGTTGACCCTGGTTGCGCCAGAACGGTTGATGTTGTCGCTCATCGGCAAACGGAATTTGGTGGCGAGCACGATCTCCTCGCGGATGCCTTTGAGCGCCACGCCAAGTTGCGTCTCAGATTCGCCCCTCGAGTAGACGTCGGCGGTGTCAATCAAATTGATGCCGTGCTCGAGCGCGAATTTCACCATGTTGGTGGTGGCGGTTTGGTCAAGTTTGCCCATGTTCATGGCTTGTCCAAACTGCATGGTGCCCAGTGAGAGTGCGCTGACGACCAAACCAGAATTGCCGAGCTTGCGGTATTCCATGCGTTCACCTCAAGGTTGATTTGACCTTTAGGCTAGCATGAAAAAATAACCCGAGCTTTAATTTGATTTTGGTGCCAAAACCCGAGGCGACAAACTGAGTAATGCCTCAACAATGCTCGGGTCAAATTGCGATCCCGCGCCCGTCGCCAAGCGGCTTCGCGCCTCTTTAGGCTCGAGCGCCAAACGGTACGGTCGGTCTGTGGTCATGGCATCAAAGGCATCCACCACGCCAATAATGCGCCCACCGAGCGGAATATGCTCGGCTTTTAAGTTGTCTGGGTATCCGTTGCCGTCCCAACGTTCATGGTGCGACCGGACCATCGGCGCGATCAAGTCGCCGTGACGCAAGGTGCTGACAATTTCCGCGCCGTGGCTGGGGTGTTGTTTGATGTACGCCCAATCGCCTGGCGTCAGTTCGGTGGTTTTGCGCAAGATTTCGACGGGCACCGCAATTTTACCGATGTCATGCAGTAAACCCGCAGCACGAACCGCAATCAAATCGAGGTTTGAGAGTCCCAAACGGTGCGCCACATGACCGCTGAGCGTCCGAAGCCGTTCGATGTGTCCGCTGGTGTACGGGTCGTGCTTTTCAACGGTACGGGCGACCGCGCCCAGAACGCCTGTGGCATCCTCGAGGTGACGGCTGGCTTGATGCTGCTGGGTCAAACGCCGCACCCGAGTCCCGAGCACCACGCTGTCCACGGGCAAGTACATGACGTTATCAACCCCCACGTCGTAAGCTTCCGCCTCGAGGTGAGAGTATTTTTCGTGCAAGAGCATGACGATTGGCACTTCAGAATTCGGGTCGGATTTGATCGACCTGCACAGCGCAATACTCTCGTAATTGCGCCCTTCAATAATCAGGGCATCAATCCGTCCTTCGCCGCAAAAACCGACCACCGCCGCGCCAGGAAACATCGGGGCAACCCGCAAGCCCATTTGTTGCAGCATAAAGCGGTGCTCATCCAGTTTGGGGTACTCGTTCGAGACGAGCAAAACCGTGTACGCCTCGAGTGAAATGTCGTTCATGAACCACCTTGTTTTTTTAAATTTGAAAAGTAAAATCTCGAGCCTCAATATACATTTTTGCAGAATCTGATGTTGTGGTTTTTGACCATTGTGAGGGCATATTTTAACGTATTGATACTCGAGTATTGTAAAGTCTCGATCAATAACGTTGCCATTAAAATCCGTGTTCTTTGGCACCTCCCGAATGCCAAATACAGGTTATTTCAAACTGACGTCAGTTTAACGTCAGTTTCAGTTCTTCACGCAATTGCTTTAAGGTCGGTGGCAACGATTCGCCGTACCCGCCAAACGTCCGTTCGACTTCGGCAACCGTGCGCCGTCCAGCCAATGCCCCCTCGAGTTCGGTGGTGGCACGCACCAGCAACTCGTTCAATCCAAGATCGAGCGGTTCGACTTTGCGCAAGCGCTCGGTCATTTTGCGGCAGGCGTCAAAATCGCCACGTTCAAACAAGTCTTGCACCACTTTCAATCCAGTACGCACCATAAGCCATTCCACGTTAGACCGAACCTCCTCAACCCATTCGGCGCTCGAGTGTCGCAGGAAGGCTCCAGCGTACAGGTCGAGTGCAAGGTTGAGATCATTGTCCACGGGAACGCTTAGGTATCGCATAATCTCACTATAATCCCAAGCCAAACCAGCAGTGCCAGGTTCGAGCGAATAGGTGCGCGTCACGCGGTCATAAGTGATTTCCAAACCGTTGGAAGACAGCGGCAACTGGTGTTTGATCTGATGAAAATTATTGCGTGCCGCTTTTGGTTCGGAATCTTCAAAAACTTCGGTCAAGATTTTCTCGAGCGTGCTCATCGGGTGAAGCATTAAGTACGAAAGCAACTCGAGGGTTTTGGCAGTCGAAGTCAAGTGAACTGGTTTACCGTTCGCCAGCAACATCGGTTGCCCAAAGGCACGAATTCGGAATTCTTTGACCGATGGGCGATGCTCGAGCGGGAGAATAACTTGTTCTGCCTCAAAGTTTGATTCCAGGATTGGTTTAAGTGCATGTAAACCATACGGCGTGGCAATGTCTGCCAGCGCTTGAATGTCGCTTATTAAGCGCAACTCGAGCATTAAGAAAGCGTTCCCGCCAAGCGAGTTGGCAATGTCTGACACATGTTCGAGCGAAATTGATGCGGATTCGGAGTCGTTGTTTTTAAGATGCCAGACCGCAAAGTGAAGGTGTGTCCAGGCAAGCTCTCGAGCCAGTTCCTGTTCTTTATAATATTTTTCTGCATTTGCAAGACATTCGTTTGCTTTCTCGAGTTGACCGAGGTTTGTCCAAAGAATACCCGCAGTCAAATTTTGGAATGCAAGACATTTATCATTGGCACTGGTATTTTCAGATCGTTTGAGCGCTGCGCGAGCTTCATTAAAGTTTCGAGTCCCAATATGGACTTTGCAAATCCCAATTTTAGCAAGGCAATCATTTTCATTAAAACTATTTTTCTCACTGATTTCAATAGATTGACTAAAATATAATAGCGCAGTTTGCCATTCTTTTTGTGTTATTTTGTATATTCCTTTAGAGTATAAATAAATCGAATTGAGGAAAGGGTTATCTGCACTTTGGAAATCTTGATCAAAAAGCATACTTTCAACACTTGCGAAGTCACCATTGTAAATACAGACAAATGTTCGTGTCATATGAACATAAGCTCGGAATGCAGGATTTGTACTTAATAATGCTCGGTCTAAAACTTCTTTCGCTTTTCGATCATTTCCAAGTAAGTGATACATATAACCAAGTGATTGATCTATCATAGGAATCAAACTTTTAGCATCTTGACACAATTCAGCTTCAAGACGCGCTTCCGAATATGCTTCTATAGCAGCTTTGAAGTGGCTTCGGGTCGCATGTAAATCGCCGCGTTCGCGCAATGCTCGAACCCAATCGTCAGGACTTAAGGGCGCGTCAAATGCAGCTTCGAGATACGCTTCGCAATCTTCGAGCAAATTTAACAAACGACAAATTGAAGCCAACCCAATCAACGCGCCAGTCTCACCACGTCGTTTTGATCTGGTAAACATAGTACGAGCGTCTTCCAAAGCTCCCATGTTCCAAAGACAAACGGCTGCCCAACGATCATCCTTTGCAGAAGGCATTGGAAGTTGTTGGTAGAATTCCCAACCTTCCTTATAACACGCATTTTGGGCGAGTCGTTGGATTGAG
>CAXTTL010000166.1:0-10912 GCA_964247135.1 uncultured Deinococcales bacterium
TGGTCGGGGGAACAGTCGATAAAGCATGACTGTTCCCCGCAATTTGGTATGAAACGCTAAACTGCCAGTCACAATGGTTAGAATCTCGAGTTCTGAAAATCAATCTCATCCCAAGTCGTATACTGGTGTTTATGCAGTTTCTTCCTTTTTTAATTGTCGCGGTCTGGGTGGCGTTCGATCAGTGGCTCAAAGCTTGGGTCGTGGCAAACATTCCAAACATCAATGACTTTTCGGGCGCGGTTCATACCATTCCTGGTTTTTTATCTCTGCTGCACACCACCAACAAGGGCGCGGCTTGGAGTTTATTCTCGAGCGCCACACCTGTTCTGGTGGTTTTGCGACTTGTGGTCGGCGCAGCCATTTTGTACTGGGTGGTGCGTCAACCCAAACTCCCCAAAATTCAGATGGTCGCCTACAGTTTGATTGTCGGCGGTGCGTTCGGTAACGCCATCGACGGCTTGTTGCGCGGCGAAGTCGTGGACATGCTCTGGAGTCATTGGCTGAGTGCGGTGTACGGTCTAATCCGTCGCGGCGAACAATTTCCAATTTTTAACATTGCCGATACGGGCGTGGTTTGCGGCGTGATTTTACTGCTGATCTCGAGCTTTTTGATCCCAGAGAAACCCAAAACCTCTGCCAAACTCGAGGGTTGAATTGAACCTCGAGATCGCCATTGAACGCCTTCATGGTGCGGCTCGAGTCGCCGTGTTGACGGGCGCGGGAATCAGTGCCGAGTCGGGCATTCCGACGTTCAGGGATGCGCAGACGGGCTTGTGGGCGCAGTACAATCCCGAAGATTTGGCAAGTCCACAAGCTTATGCTCGAGACGCGAAATTGGTTTGGGATTGGTACGCCTGGCGTTTTGAGGTCTGTACCAATGCCAAGCCCAATGCCGCCCATGAAAAACTGGCAACACTCGAGCAACGCACACCAGAATTCTTGCTGGTCACGCAAAACGTGGACGGTTTGCACGCCAGGGCTGGTTCGGAGCGCATGGTCGAATTGCACGGCAACATCATGCAGGCGCGGTGCGAGTCCTGCAATCTCAGGTTTACCCTCGAGGTGGGTTTTGAAATCCCGCCACACTGCCCAATTTGTGGTGCTCGAGCGCGACCAAACGCGGTTTGGTTCGGTGAACAACTGCCGCGCCGTGAACTCGAGCGGGCGCAACAAGCCTTTCAAAGCTGCGAGGTTGCCCTGGTGATCGGCACGAGTGGCGTGGTCGAACCCGCCGCCAGCCTCGGACGAATTGCCAAAAACAGGGGCGCGTTCTTGATCGAAGTCAATCCACTCGAGACGCCACTCTCGAGCTTTGCCGATGCTTCCATTCGGGCTGGGGCGGTTGCTGGACTCGAGTTACTTGGCTTGTAATACGCCGTTTGGCGCAACCTCAACCTGATTTTCTCTTGTACACTGCGGCTCGAGAAGGTGCTTTGATGATTGACGTTCAGCCACACAAATTGGTTTACCTGTCCAAATCGGGTTCGTATCTTTTTGGCAGCAACACGCCCAAGAGTGATTTGGACGTGAAAGGCTTATTCTTGCCTTCGCGCTCGAGCTTGTACTTGCAAAACGCGCCGCAGCAGTTTTCGCAAAACACCAACAATTCCAACGCCAAAAACTCGAGCGAGGATGTCGATGTCACGGTTTGGAGCGTACAATTCTGGTTGAAGTTGCTTTCCAAAGGCGATATCAACGCGGTCAGTTTGCTGTTCTCACACACCAATCCAACTGCAATTCTCGAGGGAACAGATGCGGGGTTTCTCGAGCGATTAAAAGCACTTGATCCGACCAAATTACTCTCGAGAAACCTCTCGGGGATGATGGGTTTTGCCTACAATCAGGCGATCAAGTACACCGCCAAAGGTCGGCACCTTCACGCGGTTCAAACGGCGATCTCGATTCTGACCCAAGCCTCAAAAGGGGTCATCGCGGATGTTGCCGATGTGATCGTGACCCAAATTGCCGATGAAAGCATGGCTCGAGTTCAAGTCGGTTCAAAAGGCATCAGGCAACTCGTGTTGCTCGAGAAAATGTTTGATTTCACGGCGACCACCGCCTGGGCGCTCGCGCCGCTTCAGGAGGTCGAGGCACGATATGGCAGACGCGCAAAATTGGCGCTCGAGGCGGGTGTGGATTTTAAGGCGTTCAGTCACAGTTTGCGGGTGCTCGAGGAAATCCGTTTGTTGCACAGTTTTGGGCGCATTTCGTATCCGCACACTGGCGATTTTGCCGAACTGATGATGGACGCCAAAATGGGCATACTCGAGTATGAGGTTTTGGTTGAACAACTTGACCGTAAACTCGAGGAAGCGCGAGATTCAGAAAGCTCGAGTGTTCTGCCTGAAACCCTTGATCCGAGTTATGCCGAAGCGTTTTTGCTGTCGTTGTACGAGGTTTAAATGACCCAAATCGAACAAAAAATTCTTGAAGCCGTGACTGCCAATGGGGGAGAGCTGTACCAAGTTGGCGGCGCGGTGCGCGATTCATTTTTGGGACTCGAGAACAAAGACCAGGATTTTCTGGTGACCAACCTCGAGCTTGGCGTGCTGCAAGCCGCACTCGAGCCATTTGCGCGGGTTGATCTTGTCGGCGCAAGTTTTGGGGTTTTAAAGGTTTCTCTCGAGCATGAAACCGTGGATATTGCCCTGCCCCGCACCGAACGCAGCACGGGCGTTCATCACCGCGATTTTGAAGTTTCACACGATGCCAGCCTCAAACTCGAGGATGATCTGGCACGGCGCGATTTTACGGTCAACGCGATGGCATTGCGGGTAAGCGATGGCGTGTTGATTGACCCGTTTGGCGGTCAGGATGATCTCAAAACTCGAGTCTTGCGGTCTGTCGGTAATGGCTCGGATCGTTTTGCCGAAGACCCCTTGCGGATGCTTCGGGCGGCACGGTTTCTTGCAAAACTTGATTTCACACCCAGTACTGAATTGATGGTGGATGCTCGAGCCAGCGCGGACTTGATCCTCAGCGTTGCGTTTGAGCGAATTCAAACCGAGTTGTTCAGTTTGCTGGCAGCAAAATCTGCAAATGGGGTGCTTCGAGCGCTCGAGTTCTTGCGCGACACGGATTTGCTCGAGCGCATCATTCCCGAGTACAAAGTTTGCATCGGCTACGATCAACAAAATCCCTATCATCACCTCACGCTCGAGAATCACATGTTTGAGGCGGTACGTTATGCAGTTTCCAGGGACGCGAGTCTGAACGCTCGGGTGGCGTTGTTGTTCCACGACATTGGAAAACCCAGAACGCAATCGTTTGGCACTGAAGGCGTGGCGCATTACTACCGCCATGAAGACGTTGGCGCGGACATGACCCGCAATATTCTCGAGCGTCTGCGCTGCTCAAATGAAGTCTTGCATTCGGTGGTCAAGCTCGTGCGTGAGCACATGCGACCCCCAAAAAAGTCGAGCGGCAAAACCTTGCGCCGCTGGATGAACACGCTGGGCGAAGACTGGCGCATCGCGCTCGAGGTGCGTGAAGCTGACATGAATGCCCACAAACCAGAACCGAATTTTGAGCCTCGAGCTTGGGTTGAGGGTATTCTCGAGCGCTGCGAAAGTTTTGACCTGAGCGTTGTGACTTTTGACGAGCGCCAGCTTGCGCTTTCGGGATTCGAGATCATGCAAGCTTTTGATTTAAAACCTGGTTCAGAACTCGGACGCCTGAAAAAACTGGCTGCCCAAGCCGTGATTGACGGTGAACTCGAGAATCGAGCAGAAGGGATTCTCGAGTGGCTGAGGAAAAGAGCCTGAGATTATCGCTCGAGCATCGAATCAAAAGCACTTGGCTTTTTGCGGGTTTTCCATGCCGAAATGATAGTTTGGACATTGGCATCCAAGTTGTTCGTGGCATCAATCTCGAGGTCATAGACACCAAAGGTATGTACGAAAGCCAAATGCTCACGTGCCTCACCAATTTTGCGGTCTCTACGCTCTAGCTCACGTCGTTCAAGCTCTGGTAATGGGCAATGCACCCCAACAAAAAACACATCAAATGGCGCAAGAAGCTCGAGTAGTAACCGCATCCATTCTTGGGTTTCAATGACGTGCTCAACAATTAGGTTATTGCCAGCTTTTGCAAGTGCTGGCAGACTGTCGTGAAAGCCTGCAAAGAATTGTGGGCGCAAATCTGACCACAAAAATTCTTGGCTTTTGATCCGCGCTTGCGGCAAGATGTTGGCGGCAACCAGGTGGTCTGACGAATAATGCCAGAATGGTTGCTCGAGTTTGGCTTGCAGCGCTTTGGACAGTGTGGATTTGCCTGAACTTGATGCGCCATTGACGAGAATAATTTTGCCTTCCATCACACCAGTGTAAATCAAAAAAGCTCGAGAGAAACGGTTTCTCTCGAGCTTCAGGAGCTTTATGGCTTATTCTGCTTCTTCTGGAATCGCCACTGCCACGATCTTATCGGCTTTGCCCGCCCGAATTGCCTCGTGCACTTTCAGACGAATTTCTTCCTCGAGCGCCTTGTTGTTGGTCAGCAATTCGACCACTTTTTCTTTGCCCTGCCCGATGCGTTCGCCGCCGTAACTAAACCAACTGCCGGCTTTTTCAATGATGTCCAAGCCCACCGCCAAATTCACCACGTCGTTCAGTTGGTCGATGCCGCGCCCGAAGAAAATCTGCACTTCGACCTCTTTGAACGGCGGCGCGACTTTGTTCTTGACCACTTTGATCTTGACCGTGTTGCCCACGGCATCGTTGCCGACTTTGATCGGTTGCCCGATGCGCCGAATGTCAAGCCGCACGCTCGAGTAAAACTTGAGGGCTTTACCGCCAGTGGTGGTCTCTGGATTGCCGTACATCACACCGATCTTCTCGCGCACTTGGTTGATGAAGATCATGGTGCAGTTGCTTCTCGAGAGGATTGCGGTCAGTTTGCGCAAGGCTTGGCTCATCAAACGCGCTTGCAAACCAGGCAGCGAATCGCCCATGTCGCCCTCAATTTCGGCTCGAGGCACGAGTGCCGCCACGGAGTCGATCACCACAATGTCCACCGCGCCCGAACGCACCAGCAGCTCGGCAATCTCGAGCGCCTGTTCGCCGGTGTCGGGTTGGGACACCAACAGTTCTTCGATGTTGACGCCGAGCGCTTTGGCGTAGACGGGGTCGAGCGCGTGTTCGGCGTCGATAAACGCCGCCGTGCCGCCCTGTTTTTGGCATTGGGCGATGATGTGCAGGGTCAGTGTGGTTTTACCGCCCGATTCGGGTCCGTAAATTTCGATCACACGACCTTTTGGTATGCCACCCACGCCAAGCGCCAGGTCGAGTGACAGCGAACCTGTGGGGATCACGCTGACATCGAGCCTCGAGTCGGCGGAGAGTTTCATGATCGAGCCTTTGCCGAATTGTTTTTCGATTTGGCTCATTGCGCCGTCGAGGGCTTTTTTGCGTGCGGCGGTGTCTTCAACCTGTTCGACTTGCGGTTGTGAGGCGTCTTTTTTTCTGGTTGGTGTCATGGTGTTGCTCCTATTCCTTGAGGGCGCTGTCTGGCGGGCGTGATGGTTGCGAGGCGTCGTGTCAGTCGAGGTTCATGTGGTGTCTCCTAATAAATATCGATCAAAGATGGTGTAATTGGGTCCTTCTTTGGTTAGAACGCTCCTTACCAGTGCAAATTCTGTGATTTGCCATTCCAAATCGAGCACCATCGGGGCGGGTCTGGGGCTGGCGCCTTTTTTGCGGGCGAGCGTGACGTGGGATTTAAATTTTTCTTCGGGCACAACCTCGAGTTTGTCGCGCAGCGCTTCGTGAAGTGCAGCGAAAATCTCAGATTCTGCTTTGACAAACCAAACCCTGGGTCCGCCCTCGTTGGGGAAAAATCCCGTGCCGCGCAGTTTGGCACTAAAACCCTGGTGTTGTTTGCCGATCTCGAGCGCAACTTTTTGAGCATTCTCGAGGATTTTCTTGTTCGCGCCGCCAAGATACAAAAGCGTGACGTGAAATTGATCGCTCGGGGTGGCTTTCCACCATTTGCCGACCAGTTTTTTTTGCATGTCCTCGAGTGCTGGGTGAAGTTCTTTGGGAAGAAATATGCCAAAAAAATAGCGTTCTTGCGGTACGCCCGCCCGCGCTCGAGCCTTGGAATTCTCGGGCTTGACACGGTTTTGGTTGCGTTGACCTTTTTTGGCGTTGTTCTTGTCTCGCGCGATTGAATTTGCCGATTTTGGTTTGGTTTCTCGAGGTTCGGTTGTGGTTTCTCGAGGGTCTGTTTTGGCGGGTGCTGGTTTTTTGCCCCGATTGTAGAGTTGCGGTGTGGTTGGGCGCGGTTTGGTTTTCGCGTCTCGGGTTTCTGGTTTTTTGTCGCTCATGCGCTCACCAACTTTGCTTGCGATTTTAACCAATTGACCCGCTCAAGCTTAAAAAAAGCAGTCGGCAAACCGTGAATATCATTTTTGTGGTGTGTGAATTCAAAGCCAAGTTTTTGAGCTAGGATTTTTAACGAAGCGCTGTTTTCTGGGTCGGCAGTCGCCAGAATGATCTCGAGTTTGACGGTTTGAAAACCATGCTCGAGCATGGCGCGTGTGGCTTCGCTGGCGTAACCTTGCCCCCAAGCGGATTTGGCAAAACCGTAAATGATTTCGGGCTGGCTGGTGTCCTCGCCAAAGACCAGTCCACAATAGCCAATCATGGTATCACTCGAGTTTTCAATCACCGCCATTGCCCCAAAATTCTGGCGTTGGTAATTCGCTTTGGAAACCTTAATCCAGTGGTCGCATTGCTCGAGACTCAACGGTTTGTTGTCGCCCACAAATTGCATCACATCTTTATCGTTGCAAATGGCATACAGCGCCGCCAGATCGTCGGTTTCAAAGCCGCGAATGGTCAGTCGTGGTGTCTCGAGTTGAATCATGTTTTGACCTGATCTGTGAGCTGCCGCCAGAGTTGCCCGAGCGCGTTTAACGCCGCACGTTCTTTGATCGTGCGCCGATCTCCCGCCGTGGGCAGTGCGTAAGCCTCAGCGCCGTCTGGTCCTGCAACGCCGACAAACAAAGTGCCGACGGGCTTGCCCTCGCTGGCGTCTGGACCTGCGACGCCTGTGGTGCTGACGCCCCAAGTTGTACCGAATTGCGTTTTGGCAGCAATCGCCATCTCGAGCGCCGTTTCGCTGCTGACTGCGCCGTGTGCGGCAATCGTTTCGGCTTTGACACCCATTTTGATTTTCGCCTCGTTCGAGTAGGTGATGGCGCCGCCCTGAACGTAACGGCTCGAGCCTGAAACGTTGGTCAGTTCGTCCGCCAATAAGCCACCCGTTAGACTCTCGAGCGTGGCGATGGTTTCACCGCGTTTGACCAGCAATTGCCCGACAATTGCCGCCAGGCTTTCGTCGTCGTAACCGTAAATATGCCCCTCGAGTGCCGCTTGAACTTTTGCCTCAATCGGTTGCGCCAAAGTTTTGGCTTCCTCCAGCGTCGCGGCGCTGGCGGCAACGCGCACGTGAACGCCGTCGCGCCGCGCATAGGTGGCAACGCTTGGGTTGGCGCTTTGCGTCAGGTCGGCAAGACGTTCGGCAATGTGGCTTTCGCCGATGGCAAAGGTGCGAAACGTGCGGTGGTAAAAGCCGCTCGAGGGCAGGTTCAGGCGCGGCAGGACTTGCTCCGCCCACATGCGTTTCATCTCGCGGGGCGGTCCAGGCATGGCGACAATCACGGTGCTCGAGTTTGGAAGGCGCACAAACCAACCAGGCGCCGTGCCGACGGGATTCTCGAGTGCCTCACCTGAAGGAATAATCCAAGCCTGTTTGTTGTTGCTCTCGGGGTAGCTGCGCCCACGAGCCGTAAAAAAGGCTTTGAGCTTCTCGAGGTAGACCTCATCGATGACTGGGGTTTCACCGACCACAGCCGCAATGCCTTCTCGGGTCAGGTCGTCGTCGGTCGGTCCGAGTCCTCCGCCCAGAATCACGATGTCTGAACGTTTGCTGGCTCGGGTGATGGCTTCGATAATGCGGTCGAGGTTGTCGCCGACAATGGTTTTCCATTGAATGAAGACCCCGCGATTTTTGAGTTCTTGCGCGAGGTAGGCGGCGTTGGAGTCAACGATTTCGCCCATCAGGAGTTCGGTTCCAACCGAGATTAATTCTGCTAGTAACATAATTGCACCTCAAGAGTTTAGCATGGACAGAGCATATTGTGAAGGTCATTTTATCGCTTGAGGGATATAGAAGAGAAGTCAAGCCCGAGTTTCAAGCCCCCAGCTTCAAGATTCGTTTTCTCGAGCGCATCAATTCTCAACACCGCCAGCGCCGTAAATCCTGTCTCAAACGGCACAACATGCCCAAGTTGTCCAACTTCTCGTCCATCAGACATCACTGGCGTTCCAGTTTCCAGGTGCGTCTCAAGGTTCACCCGCGCCAAAGTCTTATTGCTGTGACCTCGAGCATCCAATCGCGCCATGATTTCCTGCCCAACGTAGCAACCCTTTTTAAAACTGACACCCTCCAAAAGCCCGCATTCCTGGGGCAGCATTCCCGTAAAACCGTCTGCGTGCGCGTTTGGGAATTTTGCATTTATTCGCAATTTCTCGAGGTCTGGAAACGGTAATAGATTTGCGCCTTTTTCCTCGAGCCATGCACAATAAGTCTCGAGATGAGCCGTTTCAATATGAATGTCATAACCCATTTCGTTACCGCGATTGTTATTTCCAACTAAGAAAACCCCATTAGATTTTTCATAAAATCCCATGATACATTCACAAACGTATAAATCTTGTTTTGAAGTATAAATTTTATCTGGATAAATATTACTATGAATAAATTCAATATTTTCTCCAGAAACATGTATAACAGAAATATATTTAGAAATGTCCTGAAGTTGTACGTCATCGAAAACGATCATTTTTTGAAGACGAGTTAGCAATGAACTCTCGAGTCCGCCAACAGTGTAAATGCAAATATCTTCTTCTCTACGGTAAATTCGGACATCAAACTCAATCTGTCCTTTCACGTTCAAAATCAATGAACGTGCCACACCAGGAATAGGCAGCGCTTTTATATTCTGCGAAACTTGTCCTTGGACAAAATCCAACCTGTCACTGCCAGTCACACGAATTGCGCCGCTTGGAATCTGGGTAAAAAAAGCCATAACTCGAGTTTATTGCAGATGTTGGCTGACAATTGTAAACGGTGGCTCGAGACACAACTTTATGTTCAAGAAACCCCCACAATGACGGCATGAACCGACCAGTGCCAATCAAACCAGCCAAAGATCAAGAATCGGTTTGGGATTACCCGCGCCCACCGCGCCTCGAGCCGAGTTTAAAACGCATCGAAATCATTGCTGGGGGCGTCAAAATCGTGGATTCGAGCCGCGCATTTCGGGTGCTCGAGACGAGTCATCCGCCCGTGTATTACATTCCGATCATTGACATCAAGGCAGAACACCTCGAGTTGGCGGGCGGTTCCTCTTTTTGCGAATGGAAGGGCGCTGCGAAATATTACAACCTTCGGGTTGGTCAGCCTTCGGTACTCGAGGCTGCCTGGTTTTATCCCGACCCAAGCGAGCCTTTTTTGCCAATCAAAGACCATGTCGCGTTTTATGCCGCTCGGGTGGCGCTGCGGGGCGGTGATGGGTGTTTTGTGAATGGCGAACGGGTTGTGCCGCAACCAGGCAATTTTTACGGCGGTTGGATCACCAGCGACATTGTCGGACCGTTCAAAGGCGAGGCTGGCACTTGGGGCTGGTGAGCGCTGATGAGCTTTGAGACATCAAAAAACCGTCAAGCAGTTCGCCTGACGGTTTTAAAATTCTAAGATTTACGCAGCTTTGGCGGCGTTGACTTTGTTGATGGCTTTCATCAGACGGCTCTTTTTGCGGGCTGCGGCGCGTTTGTGCAAGGTGCTGCCTTTGGCGGCTTTGTCGATCAAGCTTTCGGCTTTGCGTCCCAAGGTCACGGCGTCGGTGGCGGCTTCGGTGGCGGCGACCAAGGCTTTTTTGCTGAATGTTTTGATGGTGCTCTTCAACGCGCGGTTGACGGCGCGGTGCTTCAGGCTTTGACGGTGACGCTTTTCTTGGCTTTCGCCACGACGCTTGCTTTTCTCGGTTTTGCGTGCCTTGCGGTTCTTGGGTTTAACGTCTGCCATTTTTCTCTTCTCAACCCGTTTGGGTTTGCGGACAAAACTTTCTGCCCGAAGCGTCGGTTCAGTGTCCCTGAACCGCGCAATGCGTTTTCACGCACGTCGCATTCGCCAAAATGCGGCTTCTCCCGTTTGGGAGCTTTGGAACTGTATCACAGCTTCTGGCTTTTGACCAGAGCCTTAACCTTTTTCGCGCTCGAGCCGTGCCAGCACGAGTTTCTCGAGGTTGCGAATCAGCTTGGTGTGCGGCATCGATTTTTCGCTTAAGGGTTTAACCAGCACACTGTACATGCCCGCCAGGTTCGCGCCGAGCACGTCGGTAAACATTTGATCGCCCACCATTGCGATCTGGTTGGCAGGCAGCCCCAGCTCTTGACGGGCGCGTCCAAAAGCCTGGGGAATCGGTTTTGCCGCCATCCGCAAGCCGAGAATCCCAACATGGTCTAGATTGAACAATTCGCAAAATTCGAGGATTCGCTTCGGATGACCGTTTGAAACGATGCGGATTGGGATGTTGGCTTGGCGCAACGGTGCCAGCCACGCCCGAATTTGGGTTTCGTTGCCTGGCAGATGGGTTGGCGCCAGGGTGTTGTCAATATCGAGTGCCAAGCCTTTTAAGTCGCGGGCGGCTAACCATGCTGGCGTAATTTCAAAGGCGCTTTCGAGTTGAGTGCTTGGGGTCAGCAACTTTAACCAAGTTGGGGTTGCTCGAGCGGGCAACGATGTGATGTTTGGATTGGTGAGCGGGGCAGTAGCAGAAATTGCAGGCACATCCAACTCGCCCGAGATGATCCGTGCCAGATAACTCAAAATGTCGCGTTCAACGATT
>CAXTTL010000167.1:0-10761 GCA_964247135.1 uncultured Deinococcales bacterium
CGACCAACGGTTCGGTGGGAATCGGCGGCGAGATCATGAACGCCCTGCCGAAGCTCGAGATTATCGCCTGTTACGGCGTCGGCGTCGATGCGATAGATTTGGTGAGCGCCAAAGCCAGAGCCATTGCCGTCACGACCACACCCGATGTGCTGACCGCTGATGTGGCAGACATGGCGGTGGGTTTGATGATGGCGAGCGCCAGACGGCTGGTTCGCGGCGACAAATACGTGCGTAACCTCGAGTGGGGGCAAAAGGGCGAGATGCCGTTGACCCGGCGGGTGACGGGCAAACGGGCTGGAATCGTCGGTCTTGGACGGGTTGGGAAGGCGCTGGCAAAACGTTTGACCGCCTTCGAGATGCAAATTTCTTATACCGATGTCAGTGCTCAGAGCGATCAGCCGTACCATTTTATTGCCGATTTGACCGAACTGGCTCGAGGCAGCGATTTTTTGATCGTGACCGCCGCCGGTGGTCCAGCCTCGAAGAAAATGGTCAACCAATCCGTCCTCGAGGCATTGGGCGCAAAAGGCACACTGATCAATGTGTCTCGAGGTTCGATAGTCGATGAGGAGGCACTTGTGGCGGCACTCGAGGCTGGGACGTTGGGCGCGGCGGGTTTGGACGTGTTCGCCAACGAACCGCACGTTCCCGAAGCTTTGTTCAAGTTCGAGAATGTTGTGCTGATGCCGCATCATTCGAGCGGCACGGTGGAATCGCGCACGGCAATGGGAGATTTGATCGTTGGCAACTTGGCGGCGCATTTTGCGGGGCAACCGTTGTTGACCCCATTTGTTTTTTAACAGGAGGTTTCATGCTCGCATGTGTAATTCACAGTGCCAAAGACTTAAGAATTGAAGCTCGAGACATCCCAGAACCCGAAGCCAATGAGGTGCTGGTGCGGTTTGGTGCGGGTGGCATCTGCGGTTCGGATTTGCATTATTTCAATCACGGCGGCGTCGGCGATTTTAAATTGCAAGAGCCGATGGTGCTCGGGCATGAAGTTTCGGGCGAGGTGGTGAACATCGGCAATGCTGTAAAAGGCATACAAATTGGCGATCATGTCGCGGTTGATCCATCCAGACCGTGCAGGGCGTGCGATTACTGTTTGGCGGGACGCAGCAATCTGTGCCGACACATGCGCTTTTTTGGCAGCGCGGCACTGTTTCCGCATGTTCAGGGCGGCTTTTCAGAATTCTTTAAAGTCGCCGATTTTCAGTGTCATGTGGTTCCCAAAGACATTGCCTACAACGTGATTGCTTGCGCCGAACCGCTGGCGGTAACGCTTCATGCGGTGGCTCGAGTTGGCTCGTTGATGGGGGCAAAAGTGCTGATTACCGGCGCGGGTCCAATTGGGGTTTTGACCGTCGCGGCGGCAAAAATGGCTGGCGCGAGCGAAATCACCATCGTTGATTTGTTCGACGAGCCGCTCGAGATTGCGCGAGCGATGGGCGCGACCAATGTTGTCAATTCCGTTTCAAATCCCGATGAACTCGAGGCATTCCAAGATCATAAAGGCATTTTTGATGTTTCGTTTGAAGCCAGCGGCAACGCCAAAGCGCTCGAGACTTGCGTGCAATCCACGCGTCCTGGCGGCAGCATGGTGCAGATCGGCATTTTGCCGCCTGGATTGAGCAGTGCGCCGATCAACCGAATTTTGGCGAAGGAACTCGGGTTTTTGGGTACCTTTCGTTTTCACCACGAGTTTGCTTGGGCAGTCGGCGCTTTGGTTTCAAAACGCATCGATGTGACGCCAATTCTGACGGCACAATTTGGTTTTCATGATGCTGTGAATGCTTTTGAACTGGCATCGAACCGCAAAAAAGCCATGAAAGTCTCGTTGCGGTTTGATTGATTTGGGTCCTATGGAAGGCTCGAGTTTGAGTTAGGCTGTCGCTGATTCAAAATCTTGGGCGGCAAAGAATTGCATTTTTGAGGGCTTGTATTTTTGTCATGATAACGCTATCATCCTTGGAACAATTTACAATCCAGTTTCATGGTTCAAGCGTTTTGCGCTTTCGATTTTTTGGTCATCCACGGGGTTCTTTTGAACATGCTCTCAACCTCACAACCCGCAACAATGCCACCGAGCGTCAAACCTGCATTGCTCGAGTTCAAGCACGTCTCCAAGCAGTTTGGCGGCACGTTGGCAATTGACGATTTGTCGCTCGCCGTGAACGCCGGTGAGGTGCTGGCACTGCTGGGGCAGAACGGCGCGGGAAAAAGCACGGTCATCAAAATCTTGGCTGGCGTTCATGCCGCCTCGAGCGGTGAGATTTTATTTCAGGGACGCAAACTCGAGTCTTTTCAGCCCAAAGCGCCGATTGCGTTCATTCACCAAGATTTGGGTTTGATCGAATGGATGACCGTAGCCGAAAATTTGTCGTTTGGCACTGGATTCCCCAAGAAAAACGGCTTGATCGATTGGGGCAGTGCGAACACCCGAGCCACCAAAATGCTCAAAGTGGTGGGCGGCGGCATCCGCCCAAGTGCACGAATTTTCAGTTTGTCACGCACCGAACGCGCCTTGGTCGCCATCGCGCGGGCACTCGCCCAGGAAGCCCAATTGCTGGTCTTGGACGAGCCAACCTCGAGCTTGCCATCGGCGGATGTGGAGCGTTTGTTTGAAGTGCTGCGCCACTTGCGGGCTGCCGGCGTGGGTATCATTTATGTTTCGCATCGTCTGGACGAAATTTTTAGGATCAGCGACCGCATTGCCGTCATGCGCGACGGCAAATTGGTGAGTCTGTGCCATGCCCGAGAAACCAATCAATCCGAATTGGTCACGACCATCGTTGGGCATAAAATCACCGAGGCGTATCCCAAAGCTTCAAACCCAACCATTCGAAAGCCCTTGCTCGAGGTGTCAGGTTTGCAGGTGGCGGCGCTCGACACCGTCAATTTTGGCGTTCGTCCAGGCGAGGCACTCGGTTTAACGGGCTTAAAAGGCGCTGGACAGGTCGAAATCGGGCGGGCGTTGTTTGGACTCGAGCCAATTCTGGCGGGGCAGATCAAACTTGATAACAACCTGATTCAAACGTCTTCACCGCTGGCGGCAATGCAGTCGGGCATCGGTTTTGTCTCCTCCAACCGCCGTGAGGAAAGCCTTGCCATGACCTTGAGCGTGCGTGAAAACTTTTTCATGAACCCAGCCAATCGCAAACTCAAACTTCACCAGACGATTCAACCCAAAAAAGAGAAATCCGACGCTCGAGCTTGGGTCAAACGCTTCAACGTCCGTCCCCCAGATTCCGAACAGGCGCTTGACACGCTCTCGGGCGGCAACCAGCAAAAAGTCGTGATGGGACGCTGGCTCGAGTTTGGGGCAAAACTCTTGATTCTCGAGGAACCGACCTTGGGCGTGGATGTCGGCTCAAAAGCCGAAATTTACGGTTTTCTGGTGGCGGCGCTCGAGGCTGGCGCGGCGGTGCTGCTCGTCTCCACCGATCTCGAGGAAATTGCTGGGATTTGTCACCGAGCACTCGTGTTTAACCGTGGCAGTGTGGCTGACGAACTTGAAGGAAATGCCTTAACCGTTCCCGCTTTGGTCCACGCGGCGGCGGGCGATCTCACAAACTAATCTCTCGAGGTTTTTTATGCAATCACTCAAATCCGATGCGCTCGAGCCAGACCCGAACGACCTGCGCGGCAAACCGCTGGGGCAGGTGATCGTTCGGCTTATTCCGGTTTACGGTCTGGTCGTGATCACGCTGTTTTTAATTGTTGTGTTCTCGATTTTGCTGCCCAGGACTTTTCCAACGGCGCTCAACCTCGAAAGTATGCTCAAACGCCAAAGCATCAATGCCCTGATGGCGTTGGCGGTCATGATGCCGATGGCGGCGGGTAAAATTGATCTCTCGATAGGTTTTGGCGTGATGCTCTGGGAGATCATGGCAATCTCGTTGCAAACCCGTTTTGGCATTCCCTGGCAACTGGTGATTCCAATTGTTTTGGCGGGCGGTGCCGTGATCGGCGTGGTCAATGCCAGTCTGGTCGAATTTGCGCGGATCGATGCGTTTATTGCGACGCTCGGAACTGCCACGGTCATCAACGCCCTGGCGTTGTGGTACACCAACGGGCAGCAGGTCGTTGGCACACTGCCAACCAGCTTTTTTGAACTCTCCAAAGCCAGTATTCTGGGCATTCCAATATTGCCAATTTACCCGCTCGTCATCAGTCTCGCACTGTGGATCATGCTCGAGTACCTGCCGATTGGACGCTACATTTACGTGGTCGGCGCCAATCCAGAGGCGGCGAAACTCAACGGCATTCCGACCCGCAAATACATCGTTTTGGCGTTCGTGCTCTCAGGCATGATCGTGGCGTTCGCGGGCGTCATTTTGGCATCGCAACTTCGCATCGGTCAGACCAGTTTGGGCGACAGTTACCTGTTGCCAGCGCTGGTCGGGGCATTCTTGGGTTCGACCACCCTCAAACCAGGGCGCGTCAACGTCTGGGGAACACTGATCGCCGTGGCGGTCTTGGCAATCGGCATTACCGGCTTGCAGCAACTCGGCGCAGAATTTTACGTCGAACCGATGTTCAACGGCTTGACCCTTTTAATCGCCATCGGTCTGGCGGGTCTGACAGGTCGCCGCCGCGTTCAACTGCAACGCGCTCGAGAAATTGCGCAGCACAGCACTCCCCCATCCCCACCGGACAAAAGCTCGAGTGAAGAGCCTGTCAAAAAGTAAGACTCCAAGGAGGAAAGATGAAGCACAAAAATGCAGTTCTGGGTATTGCCCTGATTGGTGCAGCGCTCGCCGTGGCAGCCGCGTACAACGTCAATGCCCAAGATGACATCGTCGCCAAAGCCAAGGCATTCGTCAAAGATGCCGCCAGCAAAGCCAACAAATGGACCGGTCCAACCTCGGGTCCAAAAGCGGCGGCTGGAAAATCCGTTATTTATGTCTCGAGCGACCAACGCAACGGTGGCGCTCAGGGTGTGGGAGACGGCGTCAGCGAGGCAGCAAAAGCCATCGGTTGGGATTATAAACTGCTCGACGGGCGCGGCACGGTTCAGGGTCACGGCGACGCCTTGGGGCAAGCCATCGTGCAAAAACCCGATGCGATTATTCTGGGTGGTTTTGACGCCACCGAACAAGCCGATCTGGTCGAGCAAGCCAACAAGGCGGGCATTGTGGTGGCAGGCTGGCACGCGGCAGGCACGCCAGGACCGCAAACCAACCCGACCATGTTCACCAACGTCACCACGCCAGCCCAGGACACCTCGGAAGCGGCAGCCTATCTGGCAATTGCCAACTCCAACGGCAAGGCGGGCGTCGTGGTCTTCACCGACAGCGCCTACGCGATTGCGGTTGCCAAATCCGATGCGATGGCGAACATCATCAGGCAATGCAAAACCTGCACCTTACTCGAGACTCGAGTTCAAAGCCTTGGCACAGCCACCAAAGACATGCCAACCGTGACCTCGAACTTGCTGCAAAAGTACGGCAAGAAGTGGACGTACAGCCTGGGCATCAACGATTTGTATTTTGACGGCATGGTTCCTGGTTTGGTCAGCGCCAACATCCGCCCGAGCGGTCAGTTGTTTAACATTTCGGCGGGCGACGGTTCGGAAAGCGCCTACCAGCGCGTGCGCACCAAGCAATACCAATACGCCACCATTCCAGAACCGATCAATTTGCAAGGCTGGCAATTGGTGGACGAGATCAACCGTGCGATCAACAAAGAAGCACCGAGCGGCTTCAAGATTCCGGTGCATATCGTCGTGCCTGGCAACGTCAATTACGACGGCGGCAAGAAGAACCTGTTCGACCCAGAGAACGGCTACCGCGACCGTTACAAGAAGATTTGGGGCAAATAAATTTTGTAAACTCAAATTCTTGTCCTTCCTCTCATCCCCGACCCTTCTCTCCTGGGAGAGAAGGGAGTTTCATACCAAATTGCGGGGAACAGTCATGCTTTATCGACTGTTCCCCCGACCAACGGGAGTGGCAAAAGTACGGAATCAACGAGGTTAACGGAGTTGTGGAGCGAAGCGGAATAACGGAGTGTTCTCGTTGATTCCGTATCATTGGAATCTCGAGTGAATCGCTGACTTTTAAACTCGAGCTTCTTTTCATCCTCAGAAACTTCAAGCGCATGATCTAAAGGTAATGATGACAAACCAATTCGAGATTTTTGACGAGCGTTTTAACAGCATTCTTTTGCCCGATTCCAAACTCGAGAAACTGGCTTCTGGGGCAGTTTGGTCTGAGGGTCCGGTGTACCTCGAGCAGGATCAAAGCGTGATTTGGTCTGATATTCCTGGCAATCGCTTGTTGCGCTGGAGTGAGGTGGACGGGTTGAGCGAATTTCTCAAGCCCTCAGAATTTCATAACGGTCACACGCTCGATTTAGAAGGTCGGATCATCGCGTGTTCGCACGGTGAACGGGCGGTCATGAGGCTCGAGGCGGATGGAACCTGGACGAAATTGGTCAGCCATTTTGAGGGCAAAAAACTGAACTCGCCCAATGACGTGATCGTGAAATCTGATGGCACAATCTGGTTTTCTGACCCGTCTTATGGCTTGATTCAACCGAACGAGGGTTACGGAGGTATGCAGGAACAGGCGGGGTGTTACGTCTACCGATTCGATCCCGTGAATTTGGACATTGACGCGGTGGTGACCGACATGGAAAAACCGAACGGCTTGGCATTCTCGAGCGACGAAAAGATTTTGTATGTTTCAGACACCAGCGCCAGCCACGACAAAAACGGCAAGCATCACATTCGGGCTTACGATGTGCTGGACGACTCGAGCACGGCAAATGGGCGGGTGTTTGCGGTGATCGAACCTGGTTTGCCCGATGGTTTTAGACTCGACAAAAACGGTTGGGTTTTCACCAGCTCGCAAGACAGCATTCAGGTCTTCACCCCCGCCGGCACGCTGCTCGGCAAAATTCTGGTGCCGGAAAAAGTTGGCAATCTGACGTTTGGCGGCGCAAACAAAGATCGGGTTTTTATCGCAGCAAGCTCGAGTCTGTACGCCATCACGCTCAACACCCAAGGGCTGCAACGCCCGTGAGGCTCGAGCCTGGTTGCACGATAGGCTTTGTGGGTTTGGGTTTGATGGGCAAACCGATGGCGCTCAATCTTTTACAGGCTGGTTTCAAGCTGCGGGTTTGGAATCGAACGCCAGAAAAAGCGCTCGAGGTGGCGGCGGCGGGGGCAGAACTTGTCTCGAGTTTGCCAGAAGTTGCAAAAGGCGCGAGCGCCGTCATCACCATGCTCGAGAATGGCGCGGCGGTGACTGAGGTTTTGTTCTCGAGCGGTTTGGTTGGGGCGAGCACCCCAGGAACCGTTTTTATTGACATGAGTTCAATTGCGCCCGCCATTGCTGAGGATCATGCGCATTTGCTCGAGGATCGAGGATTGAGATACATTGATGCGCCAGTTTCGGGTGGCACGGTTGGCGCAGAAAACGGCACGCTGGCGATCATGGCGGGTGGACTCGAGGCTGAGATTGCGAGGGCTGGTGCCATTCTTGAGGCATTGGGCAAGGTCACGCACGTTGGACCGCACGGAAGCGGACAGCTTTGCAAATTGGTCAACCAAAGCATTGTTGCCATCACCATCGGCGCGGTGGCGGAAGGCTTGCTGCTCGCCAAAAAAGGGGGCGCCGATCCCGCCAAAGTCCGCCAAGCCATTATGGGCGGGTTTTGTCAGTCTCGGATTCTCGAGCTTCACGGTTTACGGATGATCGAGGGCAACTTTGAACCTGGCGGCACGGTCAAAAATCAAATTAAAGACTTGAACGCGGTGCTCGAGGTCGCATCAAAACTCAAACTCGAGCTTCCACTGACCGAACGTGTTCACGGTTTGTTCTCGGAATTGGCTGCAAATGGCGGTGAAATGCTCGACCACAGTGCCCTGTACTTGCAACTCGAGCGCCCAGATTCTTGAAGATTTTGTTCAACTCGGTTCAAACGTGGCATAATCTCGAGTTTTCTTTTGTTCGCGTGCTTATGATGTGTTGGTGAACTACAACTTTCTCTGGGTGGCGGTCGTGGCATACCTGTTCGGTTCGATACCGTTCGGGGTGCTGGTGGCGCGAACGTATGCCATTGACGTGCAAAAAGTTGGCTCGGGCAACACGGGCGCGAGCAACGTCTTGCGATCTGCGGGTTGGGGTCCTGGTTTGGTCGTGGCGCTGGCGGACATCATGAAAAGTGGTGTTGCGGTTTTGATCGCGCAAGCCTTTGGAATGCCCAGTTGGGAAGTGATGCTGGTCGGTTGGTGCGCCGTGATTGGGCACAATTATTCCATTTTTTTGGGCTTCAAGGGCGGCAAGGGCGTTGCCGCGTCGTTCGGCACAATTGCGTTTCTTGACATCGGGCTGGGCATCGCCATCTTGCCGTTGTTTATCATTACCGTTTTGGTGACGCGCTTCACCAGTGCGGCATCGATCATTGCCTCAGCCTCGAGTGTGATTTTGGCGATAGCCATGCAGCGCGAATGGTGGAAAGTGCTCATGCTGGGCGGTTTGGCGCTCATGATTGCCTTCAAGCACCGCGACAACCTCGGGCGGATGTACGCGGGCATCGAGCGCCGCATCGACCAGCGCGAACCTCGGGTCGTCTCGAGCGACACGGCAAAACCTGGTACGGTGGACGCTTTGTTCAGGTCCGAGCCGCAGGAGCACATTCCGGTTTCGGAACCCGAGAAAAAATCCGAATGAACTCGAGCATCATGACTTTTGGCAAGCTCGAGTCCTTGGATATTTTATGCATTGCGCCTCACCCCGACGATGGCGAAATTGGTTGCGGCGGCAGTTTGGCGAGGGCAAAATCTGAAGGCAAACGCACTGGGATTCTCGAGTTGACGCTTGGCGAAATGGGCAGTTTGGGAACGCCCGAAATTCGCTTAACGGAGGCTCGGGCGGCGGCAGAAATTCTGGGCTTGAGTTTCCGTGGAAACCTGCGTTGGAACGACGGTGCAATTCAGGATTCTGAAACGTATCGGCTCGAGTTGGCGCAAGTCATCCGTGATTTGAAACCCAAAACCTTGCTTGTCCCGCACGAGACAGACCGTCACCCAGACCATGTTGGGGCGGCGAAGGTGGCGACTGCGGCGCTGCATTTCGCGGGGTTGCGCAAAGCCAAACTATCTGGCGAACCGCACAAGGTTTCCAAGGTGTTGTATTACCAAGGCAACTCGCCCATCGAGGCGAACCTGCTGGTGAATGTCACCGATGTTATGGATGTTTGGGAAGCCGCCGTCTTGGCGCACGCCAGCCAATTCACCGGCGAAGCCGTTTCCGAAACCGTGAGTCCAGAAATTTTAGATCGCCGAAAAGCCAGAATGATGTACTGGGGCACGTTTATTGGGGCGCGTTACGCTGAAAGTTATCAGTCTCGGGTGCCGCTCGAGTTTGGACTGTAAACTGCAAAGGTGTCCGAATCCGCCCCCGTGGTCAATCCCAAATCCTGGCATCGTCCAGAATTGCGTTCCATTGAGGTCACCCGAACCCTCGAGCGATTGTTGGAACGAATTTTGGAACGGTTCCCGAATTCTGGTTTAAGTCGCGTTTGTACAGACTTGATCAAAATTTCCAAAGACACCAAAGAGGTGGCAACCTGGATCATCAAGCCGCTCTGGTCGGTAAGGATCGGCATTGGACTCTTTTTATTGTTTGTCACCGTGGCACTGATGTTCACCGTCTCGAGGTCACAGATTGGCGTGTCCAAAATTGATTTGCAAAGCTTGGTCTCGATGCTCGAGTCGATCACCAACGAGCTGGTTTTGCTGGTGGCTGGAATTTTTTCGCTCATCACCATCGAATCTCGCATCAAGCGTGGGCGCGTGATCGATGCCATCACCAACCTCCGCGCCGTGGCGCACATCATCGACATGCACCAACTGACCAAAGCCCCAGGCTCGGGTCAGCACGGTTTAAACAACGAAAACCTGGCGCGGTATTTGGATTACTGCTCGGAGATGCTCAGTTTGGTGTCCAAAATCGCATTTTTGTACGTCAATAATTTTGACGATGCCGCCGCAAACCAGAGCGTCAATGAACTCGAGGATTTGACCTCGGGTTTGTCGCGCAAGATTTGGCAGAAAATCACGATTATTCTCGATCAGGACGGTTGAAGTTGCTGCTCGAGTTCTTTGGGTGTATTCACGGGCATTTGACACGCCAGGTTTTCGCAAACGTAAGCGGTCGCTTTGTCCTCAATCATCTCGCGTTGCTCGAGCACGGGCAGGTAGCCCTCCCCTGCCGGAGCGGCGACCACCGCAACGTGCGGCAAGAATCTCGAGTTGAGGACTTTGAGCAAAGCTTTGGTGTCGTCATGTTCGAGGTTGCCGATGATGGCGACTTCGCGCATCGGGCTGGCGTGGGCTTCCAGGGCTTGCAGCAAACTGCCAAAACCCGTGGGCTGGCGGTGCATGACTTCCAGCATGTGTTTGATCGGCTCGAGCGCCAATTGTTCCCATTCATGTTTGCCCGTTAAGCGCGAAAGCTCAATCAACAGCATTGCCATTGCGCCGTTGCCGCTCGGCATGGCGCTGTCAAAATAACCTTTGGGTCGGACAATCAGTTTCTCGCCGTCTTTGGGCGTGTCAAAAAAGCCGCCGTTCGGGTCAGAAAACAATTCGATGGCAGCGTTGGTCAATTGAACCGCAAACTCGAGGTGCTCGCGGTTGAAGGTCGTGCGGTACAACTCGAGCAATCCGAGGGCGTAAAAGCCGTAATCGTCGAGCATCCCGTCGATTTCGGAAATTCCGTTTTTATGGGTGTGCAGCAGGCGTCCCTT
>CAXTTL010000168.1:0-10707 GCA_964247135.1 uncultured Deinococcales bacterium
AGACGACCATGCCCGATAGGTGCGTTTTATGGTCAAGAAGGTTGGGGACAGGGAGACAAATTTTAATGTCGTTTGCCTGCAAGAGCGTAAAAATGTCGTCGAGCAAACCAAAGTCAAATCTGTCTTCACTGGGTTGCAGCAGTGTCCACGAGAAAATATTGACGCTTAAAAAGTCGATGCCAGCCTCTTTAAACAAACGTACATCTTCGTCCCAGGTTGCCCTGTCCCACTGCTCAGGATTCCAGTCGCCACCGTAAGGAATCTTCCCTAAATTCATGCTGAACTCCTTAAGACTCGAGTTTCACCAGCCTCGAGTTGCCAAGTTTGGTACAAACTTTGATAGCGAATCTCGAGGGTACAGGCTTTGGTTGACCTGATGCCAGCGGATGTCAGTTGATGATTTTGCCATGTGATGTCCACCGTCAGTCCACCTCGAGCACGAAGTCCAGAAACCCTGCCTGAATGCCATGCGCTTGGTAGGGCGGGCAGTAGGTGAATTTCGGCATTGTGGCTTTGCAGCAGCATTTCTGCGATGCCTGCCGTGCCACCAAAATTCCCGTCAATCTGAAACGGCGGGTGGTTGTCGAACAAATTGGGCAGCGTGGATTTTTGTAAGAGTTGTTGCAGCAACGCGTAAGCGCTGTCCGCATTCTCGAGTCTGGCAAAAAGATTGATGATCCAAGCCGCGCTCCAGCCCGTGTGACCGCCGCCATGCTCGAGCCTGAGTTCTAAACTTTTTTGACAGGCAGTTTTGAGTTCTGAATTGTTGCCGAATAAATTTGCAGGGTACAAACCGTACAAGTGCGAGACGTGCCGATGCCCTGGTTCAACCTCGAGAAATTCTTGTTCCCACTCGAGCAGTTGCCCTTTTGATCCAATCTTGAACGGCTCGAGTTTGGGCAGCACGGCTTCAATTTTTTCTTGCAATTCAATCTCGAGCTTGAGGTGTTTGGTGGCTTTTAAGGTGCTTTCCAAAACATCTCGAGCAATCGACAAATCGATGGTTGAGGATTGACTGATCGCACATTTGTTTTGTGCCTCATCAAAAAACTGATTTTCTGGACTGCTCGAGGGACTGAAACCAAGATTTCCATTTGGGGTTTCAATCAACCAATCGAGGATAAATTCGCTTGCGCCTTTCAGAATTGGCAGGGCGCGATGCTCGAGAAAGATTTCATCGCCACTAAACAACCAATGCTCAACCAATTGACGCGCCAACCACGCGCCAGCCAGCGGGAAAAATGCCCAACTGGCACTGCCATCGGTGGGTGTGGTTTTGCGCCACAGATCGGTGTTGTGATGCGCCGTCCAACCCTGGCAACCGTAATGGATTTTCGCGGTGGCTTGTCCCGCCACACTTAAATCCTCAAGTAGCGCAAACAACGGTTCGCTGCATTCGGGCAGGGCGCAAGTTTCAGACAACCAGTAATTCATTTGGGTGTTGATGTTGATGGTGTAATCGCTGTTCCAGGGGGGTTGCAGGTACGGATTCCAGATGCCTTGAAGGTTTGCGGCTTGCCCACCTTTTCTTGAGCAGGCAATCAGCAAATAACGTCCAAATTGAAAGTACAACGCCTCGAGTGCCGTGTCTGTCGTGCCGTTTTGGTATTGCTCGAGTCGTGTGTCGGTGGGCAAATGCGAGCATTCGTCGGTGCCGAGTTCAAGCCAAACTCGAGAGAATAAATTTTGGTAATCGTTCAAGTGTCGCTCGAGCAACATCTGCCAACCGAGTTTGATGGCTTGTTCAAGTCTTGCCTGACAACGTTTTGCAGGTTCAGGGTTTTGTGGGTTTGGCATGGTTTGCCAGTTTTGGTAATTGCTGGCAGCCGTGAAAAAAACCGTGAACTCAGTTGCGCCGATAACCGTCAAACCATTTTCAGTCGAACTGAGTATGCCGTCGGTTTGCACGTGCAACAAACCATAAAAGCACAAACCATTGCCAATCTGACCCGCCAAAATCAACCTCGAGCTTTCAGCTTGCACCGAATGTTTGTGGAGTGACTCGAGGCGGATGGTCATGGAGCTGCACGGTTGCGTAAAACGCCAACGGTAAACCAAAACCTGATCTGGGTAACTGATAAACGTTTCGCGTTTTTGAGTGCCAGACTCCACAGAAATCACCGCCGTCTCGAGGTTTAATTCACGGCGGTATGTTGCCGCCTCGAGATTTTCCTGACCCGAGATCAGCAACGTCCCGAGCGGTTGATACGCTTGTGATGAAAACCCCAACATGTTTGCCTCGAGCAACTGCTGCGCCGCAAACCACTGTCCCTCGCGCAGCAACGCCCGCACAGGCTCGAGAAAGTTTTTGGCGCTTGGGTTCAAATCTTGACTTGGCGCTCCAGTCCAAAGCGTACTTTCGTTCAGTTCAATCCGTTCGGCAAAAGCATCGCCGTAAACCATGCCGCCCAACAAACCGTTGCCGATTGGCAAGGCTTGATTCCAACGCGTGGCGGGTTGCGAATACCAGAGTTTCATGTGACCTCAGCTAGAAAACCTGCCATCTCGAGGAACAGATGACAGGTTTTGAATGGCGTTAGATTTTATTTCAAAATGTTCCAAAGCTTCAAACGATCCTGCACCAATTGCGTCTCGAGCTTCGAGTATTTGCCAATTTTGGTCTCGAGTTCGTCCACCAGCTTGTCGTAAATTTTGTCAAAATCGGCGGGTTTTGCCAAGATGGCTTGCGGGATGTACTTGCGCGTAATGTCTTGCTCGTCGTTCCAGAAAGCGTTCAGAGGGCTGTCCTGAGCGACCGGGATTGACCAGGCGGCAGCCCAAGGTTTTGGTTTGAACGATGATGGTTTGGGCAGCAAATCGTTCCAGAATTTAACGTTGTAGGCAGCCAGCGCCGATTTTTCCTCATCCGAGTAATTGGCGGCAATTTGTTCTGGGTAATTGGTGGTGTAGTAATTGCCTGTTTTGTCTTTCACCCCGTCGCCGTAACGAATCGACCAGTTGTAACTGCCAATGCCGGTGGCTCGAGCAAAAACATTGTTGTTGTTGCTCTTTTCTTTTTGCACCGCTTCTGGAATCACGCGTTTACCGTTCACGATGTTGTACTGCTTGCCCTCAATGCCCCAGTTGTTGAGCACCTGTCCTTCTGGGCTGGCGAGGTAATCGAGGAATTTGATGGCGCGTACAGGGTCTTTGCAGGAGGTGGTGATGCCGATGCCCCAACCGCCCCTGAAGCCTGTGGGTTGGTTGTAGGCGGCTTTCATGTTTGGTTTGAGGGTCGCTCCAAATCGTCCGTAGGTTTGCTCAAATTTGCCGGCGGCTTTCAAGGAATTGACCGCCGTGCCGATTTCCCAATTGGCGTCGATCAAACCGACCACGCGTCCAGAGGCGATTTTTGCCAGGTACTGGTCGTATTTTTGGGTGAAGCTTTCTTTGTCGAGCAGCCCAATGTCGTTCATGTGGTTCAGCCACCTGAAGTACTCGCGTTCCTCCGGGCGCAAGAGGTGAACTTTGGCTTCAAAAGTGACGGGGTCGATGTAATATTCGCCGTCGTCCGATGCGCCCGTCGCCCAGAAGCCAGGGTTGGTCACCGAAATCACAAAACGCCAATCGTCGGCGAGCAGGCTGAGTCCGACGGTTGGTTTGCCGTCGCTGGTGGTTGGGTGCTTTTTGACGTAGGTGGTGATGACTTTCTCGTAATCCTGCAAGCTTTTAATTTTGGGGTATTTTTGCTCTTTCAAGGCGCCGAGTTGCAGTTTGTACCAGGCGTCGGTGTCAAAATCGATTTGTCCAATCGAATCGAGGTTTGGAATAAAGTAAATTTTCGGGTCTTTGAGGGTAAAACGCATCCGATCAAATTGTTTGCCAATCACTTTTTTGATGTTTGGCGCGTATTTGTTAATGAGGTCTGTCAGGTCAAGCATTGCGCCCGCATCGACCAAAACGCCCTGTTGTCCTTTTGGCACAATAAAATCTGGGTATTGTCCAGAGGCGGCAATCAAATTGATTTTCGAGATCGGGTCGCCGACCGCAAATTCTGGTTTTAAGGTGACACCCGTTTTTTGGGTTAAAAACTTACCAACGTCGTCCTGCATGTTGTTCCAGTTGGCATTCGGGTCTGAGGCGAAAGCGGTAAAGGTGATTGGCGTATTCGCGCCGCTCTGCGCCAATGCCATGATCGAGGTGATGCCAACTGTGGCAATGCAACCAACGGCGATCAGACGAGTCCAACGGTTCTTAGGGGTTTTCATACTGCCTCCTTGTAGACAACCGAACGAATAACAAAAAAACCGAATTGACTAACCTTTTACCGAACCCAGCGTCATGCCTTTGACAAAGTAACGTTGCAAGAATGGGTAAACGACCAGTATTGGCGTGATGGTCACGATGGTGATTGCCATTTTGATCGAATCGGGGCTGACTTGCTGCATTTGCTTGGCAATATCATTGCCGTAAGCGGCGTCGCGCCCGATTTGGGTGGATTGTAAAATTTTCATCAGTTCAAATTGCAGTGTGCTTAAGCTTTGGTTGCTGCCGTTGAATAAGTACGTGTCGAACCAAGAATTCCATTGCCCAACCGCCACAAACAAAGCAACGGTTGCCAGAACGGGGGCACAGAGCGGCAAAATCACCCGCCAGTAAATGGTAAAATCGTTGGCGCCGTCCATCTTTGCCGATTCTTGCAACTCGTAGGGCAAGCCATCGATATAAGAACGGATCATAAAAATATTAAAGGCATTGACCATGCCTGGGATAATGTAAACCAAAAATGAATTCATAAAATGTAAATCTCGCATCAGTAAAAAACCAGGGATCAAACCTCCAGAAATAAACAGTGTGATTGCCAAAAAACGTGATAAAAAAGCCCGCCCTTGAAAATCTCTGCGACTGAGCACAAATGCCACCATTGAACAGGCGGCAACGCTTAAAAACGTTCCAGAGACCGTGCGCAAAACTGAGATCAAAAAAGCTTGCGGGATATTGCTAAACCTAAAAATAGTTTGGAAGTTCTCGAGCGTCCAAGCTCGAGGGAAAATGGTAATACCACCGCGAACGGTATCGTTTGAATTGTTAAACGCGATGGCGAGGACATTTAAAAATGGGTAAATAGTCACAATTAAAACGATTGTGAGCAGAAAAACATTAAAGGCATAAAAAAAATCGAATTGTTTTTTGGTTTTCACAGGACTGGTTTTCATAGGACACTCTCGCCTGTTCGCCATTTGAAAATGGCATTTGTGCCAAAGAGCAAGATAATACCGACCACCGAATTGATGACGCTGACGGCTGTACCAAACGAGAAGTTGTTTGCCCCTAAACCATAGTTTAAAGCGTACAAGTCAAGCACCTGCGAGGCATCTTTGACCATTGGATTGCCCAAGAGCAGTTGTTTTTCAAAACCAATCGCAATCAGATGCCCGATGGCTAAGACCAATAAGATCATGATGACCCGACTGATGCCAGGCAGCGTAATGTGCCACATCAATTGCCAACGCCCCGCCCCGTCCACTCGAGCGGCATCGTATTGTTCGGTGTCGATGGCGGTCATGGCGGCAAGGTAGATGATGGTATTCCAACCGAGTTCTTTCCAGAGGTCTGAAACGGTGACGATGCCCCAGAAGTACTCGTTTTTTGCCATAAATTGCACGGGTTTTTGCCCAAAAAGTTGCAGCAATTGATTGATCGCACCGTCGTCGGTGGAAAGCATTTTGTAAACGATGCCTGCGACCACCACCCAAGAGACAAAATGTGGCAAGTATGAAACGGTTTGGACAAAACGCTTGAAAATACCGTTGCTGAGTTCGTTCAAGAGCAGCGCAAACGCAATCGGAACGGTAAAACCGACCACCAAACCCAGGCAACTCATGCCCAGCGTGTTCCAAAGCGCATTGTAAAAACGATCATCTTGAAACAACAGCACAAACTGCTGAAAACCCACCCATTCCTGTGCCCAGAACGGCTTGCCGATGCGGTACTTTTGGAATGCCATGATCCAGCCCCAAATCGGCACGTAATTAAAAACCAGCACCATCAGGGCAAAAGGCACGGACATCAGGTAGAGGTAACGCTGATCGAGGAATGTTTTCCAGAAGCGAACGCGGGTGCTCTGTCGCGGCAGGCTGGTCTCGAGTGAGGATTTGGTTTGGTTGCTGGTTGCGCTATTCATCGATTCACCTGAAAACATGAGTGCTGCGAAAGTAAAGCCTCGAGTGCTGGGTGGTCGGCGTGAGCCAGTTTGCATTTGAATGTAGGTTTATCCTACAATCGAATCGATTCGATTGTCAACCGTTTTCTTTTCGCAACACCAAGCCCTCGGGCTGAGGTAAACTCCTGGAAAGGCATTATGGCAACCATCAAAGACGTCGCGGCACGTGCAGGAGTTTCACAAAGTACAGTTCATTACGCCCTCAACGGCAAGCGATCCATTTCTGATTCGGTCAGGCAACGGGTCATTGCCGTGGTCGCCGAACTCGATTACAGCGCCAGCGCCCTCGGGCAACGCCTGCGCCAGAGCCGCAGTTACAGCATCGGCATGATTGCACCGCAACTGCCGACCTGGGACGCCTCGAGCATGGAAATGCTGATGTCCACCAGCGCCACCGCCAGCGCCGCCCATCACAACATGGCTATTTTTGTCGGACAAAGCGCCGAGCAAACCGTGCAATTGCTGCGCAACCAAACCGTGGACGGCTTGATCCTGATCGAAACCACCCACAACGACCCGCGCATCGAGGCTCTACGTGAGGGCAAATACCCGTTTGTGCTGCTCGGACGAACCGAAAACTTGACTGGACTGACCTCAGTCGATTTTGATTTTGAACAAGCCGTGTTTGTGGCGCTCGAGAATTTGGTCAAGCTTGGGCACAGGCGCATCGGTTTGATCGCCCCAGAGCCATCGACGCTCGAGAACAGGTACTATGTGCAACGCGGCATCGAACGCGCTCAAGCCACATATGATTTTGTTGCCACCAGCGTTTTTGAAGGACAGCGTCTTAATGTCGAAGATGGTTACCGAGTCACCGAAAAACTCTTGACGCTCGAGCCGAACGTGACCGCCATTTTTGCCGCAGGTCACAGCCACGTTGGCGTGCTGCGTTCCTTGTACAGCCACAACATTCGGGTGCCCGACGATTGCTCGGTCATCGGCATCACCACCGCGCAAGTGGCGGAGTGGAGCATCCCCAAATTGACCTCGGTGGACATTCCACTGTTTGACATGAGCCAAACCGCGACCAAATTGCTCTTGAAAAAACTGGCAGGCGAAGAAATTTGCGAACAAATTCTGGCACCCGCCAAACTGGTGGCTCGAGAGAGCACCGCAGCGCCCAAAAAACCGTAGGGCGCATGGCTATGCGCCCCTACGTCACAAGAATTTTTAAATTTTCTCGAGGGTGATTTCTTGATGACCGCCCTCGATTGTTTGGTCAATGTTCGTTCCAGAAACCTTGAATTGAAAGGCTCGAGCCGTGCCTGAACGCGCCAGCGAAATCGTGGTTCCTCGGCGCGTTGCCGTGACCGAAAAATCAGTGTCGCCCGATAAGGTCGGCACAACCGCGCTGGCACTCGAGCCATCCTCGAGGGCGTACAAGACCAAACTTGGTGTTGCGCCGTAATCGTAATCGGGTCGCCCATCGCTCGAGCCTAAAACCAGCAGGGTGTTAGGACGCACCAACAACGGCACGCTTAAGAAATCGTGTTTTTCGGTAATACAACGCCCACCAGTGACTGTTTTTCCCGTCAAAAATTCGGTCCAAGTGCCTGTCGGCACGTAATACGTGACCGTATCATCGCTGCGAAAAACAGGTGCGACCAGCAGCGAATCGCCCAACATGTACTGCCGATCCAGCGCGTCACACATCGGGTCGCTCGGAAACTCGAGCATCATGGCTCGCATCATGGGAATGCCCGTGTTGTGGGCTTCGACGGCTTTTTGAAACAAGTACGGCATTAAACGGTACTTTAATTTCGTGAAATGCCTGAGCACATCCACCGATTCATCATCGAACAACCACGGCACACGGTAAGACGTGCTGCCATGCAAGCGGCTGTGCGAACTGAGCAAGCCAAAGGCAATCCAACGCTTGTAGACCTCGAGCGGTGGCATTCCCTCAAAACCGCCAATGTCGTGCGACCAAAAGCCAAAACCCGACAGGCACAGCGACAAACCGCCGCGCAAACTTTCAGCCATGCTCTCAAAACTCGAGTCGCAATCGCCGCCCCAATGCACCGGAAATTGCTGCGAACCTGAGGTGGCACTTCGGGCGAAAACCGTGGCGGAATTGCTATGGGCTTGCAGGGTGTTGAAGACAATTTGGTTGTACAAAAACGAGTAATAATTGTGCATTCGTTCAGGGTCGCTTTCGTCGAACCATTGCACGTCCTGGGTCGGGATGCGTTCGCCAAAATCGGTTTTAAAACTGTCCACGCCCATGTCCATCAGACGCGTTAAATGTGAGGCGTACCAGGTGCAGGCGTCGGGGTTGGTGAAATCGACAATCGCCATGCCAGGTTGCCACAAGTCCCACTGCCAAACACTGCCGTCCTTGCGTTTTAACAAGTATCCTCGAGCTTGACCCTCCGCAAACAATTTGGAGCGCTGGGCGATGTATGGGTTGATCCAAACGCAGACTTTTAGACCACGGTCATGCAGCCTTGCCAACATGCCCTTGGGGTCAGGAAAAACCGCTGGGTCCCATTCAAAATCGCACCAATGAAACGCCCGCATCCAAAAACAATCGAAATGAAAGACTGAAAGCGGCAAATCTCGAGTCTGCATTCCGTCCAGAAAGCCATTCACCGTCGCCTCGTCGTAATTGGTGGTGAACGAGGTGGACAACCACAAGCCAAACGTCCAAGCCGGCGGCAGTGCGGGACGACCCGTCAACACTGTGTACTTCTCGAGAATCTCTTTTGGCGTTGCCCCGTAAATCAGAAAATACTCGAGCGATTCGCCAGCCACACTAAACTGAACCCGAGAGACCTTCTCGGTGGCGACCTCGAACTCGACGCGTTCGGGTTGATTGACGAACACGCCGTAGCCGCAATTGGTCAGGTAAAACGGGATGTTCTTGTACGCCTGATCGCTGCCCGTACCGCCATCTCGATTCCAAATCTCGACACTTTGTCCGTTCTTGACAAACGCCGTGAAGCGCTCTCCCAAACCGTAAACGTTCTCGCCAACACCGAGCGTCAGTTGTTCAACCATAAAGTTTCCAGTGTGTTCGCTGCGCATCAAACCCATCCCTCGAGACGGACTGCGCGTGAGCACCTGAGCGTTCGCCACAAACTCCACAGACCAGTTCTGACGGTTCACCCGAGCCGTCAGCGCCCCAGAGGTCAAGCTCGCCATTTCAGGCGCAATGGAATGCTCGAGTGAGACACTCGAATCCGCCACCTCAAAATGCGGACCCAACACCGCAACGCCCGTGAAATGCTCGAGCCGCACCCGAATCACATCCGCCAGCGGCGAGGACAATTTGACTGCCAAGATTGGACCCTCGAGCGTGTCGCCGCGATGCCGAATGTGGCGTGTTGGGGCGCACAACTCGAGCGTGCCGTTTGTGAAACTGGCATCAAAACCCTCGGCAGGGTACGCGGCACGCACCCCTGGCTGCATCATCCAAGCACCATCGGTAAATTTCATCGTAGCGCGAGTATAACCACAAGTTTTTCGAACGTGTTTGTCGAACACGTTACAGCCTCAAAGATTGGGTCGAACAAAATGCCCAACCAACTCGGGTTTTAGAAAATAATCCTCGAGTTTAAATACTGTTTCCAAACCAATCAATTCATTCGGTCAGGATTTCTATTCACAAATCCGAACCGGTTTCTCGCCCCGAAAAATTTCAGCCAAAAACCGTGAGAAACCAAAATTCAATACGCTACTTTGCCCATGCCCGCCCAACGGCACTCGAGTTAAGCTAAAGTATTCATGATTGAAGTCGCCAACCTCGAGAAGCATTACACGGTGAACGAAAAAGAGCCTGGCATTGCGGGCAGTTTAAGGTCGTTTTTTAGCCGCAAAACCAAAACCGTCAAAGCCGTCGATGGCGTCAGTTTTAAGATTGGTGCAGGTGAAATGGTGGGTTTTTTGGGCGCGAACGGCGCGGGCAAAACCACCACCCTGAAAATGCTGGCGGGCTTGCTGCACCCGACGGGCGGCATGGCGAAAGTCGCGGGCTTCACGCCGTTTGAACGACGCTCGAGTTTTCTGAAAACCATCACGCTGGTGATGGGGCAAAAGCAGCAGCTCTTGTGGGATTTGCCCGCCTCGGACAGTTTTTTGGTCAACCAAGCGATTTACGAAATCCCCGACCTCGAGTACCGCGCCACGATGGGCGAGTTCAGCGAGTTGCTCGATTTGGACGGCATCCTCAAAAAACAGGTGCGCAAACTTTCCCTTGGTGAACGCATGAAATGCGAACTCGCGGCGGCATTGTTGCACCGTCCGAAGGTTTTATTTCTGGACGAACCGACCATTGGTCTTGATGTCAACATGCAAGTGCGAATTCGGGAATTTGTCGCGGCGTACAACCAACGGTTTAACGCCACCGTCATTCTGACCAGCCACTACATGGCAGACGTGACGGCGCTCTGCAAACGCATCGTCGTGGTGGACAAAGGGCATATCATTTTTGACGGCGACCTTTCGGCTTTAATTGAACGCTCGAGTCCCGCCAAAATCGTCAAACTCGAGCTTTCCAAAGTTGTTTCTCGAGACATTCTGGAATCTTACGCGCCGGTCAAAAG
>CAXTTL010000169.1:0-10610 GCA_964247135.1 uncultured Deinococcales bacterium
TCTTCATTCAGATTCCTCGAGAAATGATATCAGTGCTTCCGCTCGAGTAATTTCAGGGTCTTCAATACCAAGCGTTTTCTGAATTTTTGCAATCATCTCTCGAGCCGCAACAAAATCCTCGGCATCCACTTTACGGAACAATTCTTGAAGTTCCGCATCAATGGCAGCATTTCTCGAGGGCGCACCCATGAGTTCTTCTAGCACACGGTTAGAATCCAAACCCAAAGCTTGCGGCGGAATCCATTGAATGACCTTTCCGGTTTCGTCTCGGGTTAAAAATCGAATGCACTCGGCTGGAACTTCGCCAATGATTTGCGGCGAGTGCGTGGTGATAATAAATTGGCAGTTCTGAAAAGTTGCCGTTAAACGCCTTAGCGCGTCCCGTTGCCAACTTGGGTGCAAGTGAAGCTCGAGTTCATCAATTAAGACAATCGCTTTACCCTCCGCAATTGGGTTGCTCGAGCTTGGGTTTGCCAGTGCCAGCCGCCGTGTTAAATCAAACACCAGCACCAGCAAACCGCGTTCACCGTCTGAGAGTTGCCCTAACTCGAGCGCCACACCGTTTTTGTCCACGATAAGGCGTGGTTTGGGTGTTTCTTCGAGGCGCAAGTTAGAAAATTCTCGAATGAACGTTTCTACTGACTTACGCAATGCCGTCAACAAAAATTCGCGTTTTTCTTTTGTATCAGGGTTGTCCGATTGCTCGAGAAATTTAAACCAGTGCATGAAATGTCGGAGGTCAATTTCGGTTTCTTGAAGCGCATTTTCAAACGCTTGGTCTATGCCAAACGGAATACTCTCGAGCGGTTTGGTAACTCTTTTAAAAATGTGCCGAAGAGGTGAATAGTAAACTGCGAACGGTAAGTCTGGTTTTGCTCGTAAGTCTGAGACTGAAACTTGCAAAGGACGATTTAAAAGTCCAAGACCAAACTCAAATTCCATTATTTCCCATTGCAAAGCATATTGATCTTCACGGGATGTCAATAAGGCTTTATAACCTCGAATTTTACCGTTAGCATTGGATAACGCGGGTTTATCTTTGCGTTGCTTAAAAAGCAAAGCATCAGTAGTAACTTTTTCAAGCTCTTTCATCCAAATTTCACGCCATTTTTGACTGCTCGAGCTTCGCTGGATTGCCGCCCGAAACGTAATATTATCAATTTTAATTTCGCAGCCCACATTTAACGATGATTGGTCACTTTGCACGTCATCTTCTGTGAAACTGGCTTTAACCATTTTGTCAAAAGCAACATCTTTTAAAAGCCTCGAGAAAAGCACCCGCAGTGCATGAAGCACACTGCTTTTGCCCACACCGTTAATACCCGCAATGACATTCACTTTTTCGTGAAAGTCAATCTCGAGTTGTTCAAAGCCCCTGTAATTGGTCAGGCTGAGGTTTTTGAGGATCACGAGCTTACTTTATCAAACTCGAGTTGTCCTGTGACGGCTGCGGTAATCAGTGCGCTGCGCCGTTCGCGTAGAAGCTCGAGGGAATAATCAAGCTCTTTTTTGAATTCCGCATTTTTTCGTGTTTCTACCGCAACAGTTGCAACAATTTTGCTTTGTTCTGCAAGTGTTGGAACTGGAATTTTCATGTCAAGAAATGATTCGGGGTAAAGCCGAAGCCGTGATGACCAAACGCCTTTCGAGAATCGAATGACTTCAGCAACAAATGGTTTAGACCGACAGAACAATTCTACATACTCCGTTTTAAGTTGTTCCCCAGGCGTATAAACATGATATGCAGGACTAACAATCCCTTCTTGCCAAGCAATTCCCATTGCTCCCATCCATGCCCAAAGCGTGTTAATGACAAAATCACCAGGTTGACAGCATTTATAACCGGTCATGTCTTCTGCTTTAAACATGTTCACGTCTTTTTCGGCTCTCGAGGTCACGCCCGTAATGTGCGAAACCGTGAGCAATTCCTCTTCTCCCGCTTCTGAAACTTCCTCGCGTAACGTAAAAAACTGTTTTGCTCGCTCGAGCTTCCAATGTTCTGGTATTTTCCCCAGCCACTCGAGACCAGATTCTTTCATTGGCGCACTTGGGTTTAACCCTTTGGTCACAGCCTGACTGATTAACGCAGCGCGTTTCTCCTCGAGCAAGTCCAGCATTCGTTCTTTCTCGAGAATCAAAGCATCAATTTGTGTGGTTTCGGAATCCAAGTAATCTGCAATGCGTTTTTGAACCTCGAGCGGGGGAATGGGCAATGGCAAATCCCCAATGGCATCTTTTGGCAATCCAAATCTCGTCACGCCAGTAGCTTCAAGCTCGAGAGACAGACGAATGGCTTTCGCTTGCAAGCACCGCAAGAGAAAACGCCCATCCAATTTTTCACTGTCGGGACGTAGCAAAGCGAGGTGATACCCGCATACAAGATCATCGGCTGTTTCTTTAACCAGCGCAGGAATTGCAATGTCATCCCAAGATTCGGAATCCTTTGTGATGATGACATCGTTCTCGAGTAAACCGAATTTTTCGATTTCCTCAAATGTTGCAGTAGATTTCATGAACTCGAGATTCAGTGTGATGAAATCATTTTTGTAAACGTCAGTGTAATTGCAAAGCCTGACTGGTTCTTCGTCTGACGATGGGATTTTATTAACGTTGCTGACGGTATGAAAAGCCACTCGTTTAAGCGGCTTTACTTCCCATCCTGATGGGATTTGTTGAATCCAATCAATGTGGGATACTTTCATTCGATCACCTTGCTTAGAGCGAGTTGTTGTTTACAGCTTGTAGGTAAAAAACTTTAATCTACTACAGATTACAGGTTAACACACACGGCAAATCAACCGCAGCACGGTATAATGACCGTATGAGTCAACTCGAGGTTTTAGAAAAACAAATTCTGGAATTGCCAAAAGCAGACCGTGACACCCTGCGGGACTGGTTTTTAGAACTCGAGTCCGAAGCTTGGGATTTGCAAATCGAAGCGGATGCGGCTTCGGGTAAATTGAAGGCTGTAGAGGATGATGCTCGAGCACAGATTTTAATGGGTGACTGCGCTTAACAATTTTAAAATCCGTGCTTCCACCTCGCTCAATTCTTGGTCTATCACCTCGAGCGCCCGTGGTGGGTCGTACTTAAAAAACTCGCGGTTGAAGTTGATCTCGTAACCTTTCTTACCTGCGCCACCGTCTTTTTCGTCGGCTGCGTCTGGGTCTATCCAGGCATCTGGCACGAACGGGCGCACTTCGCGCAAGAAAAACGTGGCAATGTCTTCAGAAAGCGGTACGTTTTCAGAATCGCGGAGTTTCGGGTCGGGTTCGTACTTTGTGTCTTTCTTGGTTTTGGCGGCTCGAGTAATGCCAAAAATCTCGTCGAGTTCGGTTTGTGTTAAGTGCGCTGGAATGCTGTGGTCTGGGAAGTGAATCTGACCGATGCTGCCCGCAAAATGACCCGTTTCTTTAATCACGGGTGCTGCCAACGGGTCGGTTTGGGTGAACACGTCTCTGAAGAATTTACGGATTTTGGCTGTCCATTTGATCTTTTGTTTTTTCACCAGCGTTTCAACACCGTCCCGAACAATATTCCAGTCGTGGTGTGCCGTATTACCAAATTGTGGCTCGAGTATCCGAATCAAATCCAAGTATTCGGGTGCGGCGTCCAAGAAGATTTCTTTGGCTTCTCGAGTGATCTGAAAACGCAGTCGTAACGGGCGTTCGACGGTAATGCGGCGGTAGCCAAAGTATTTGCTGTCAAAAATTTTGCAATGCTGGCTGGGAACAAACGCGCCGTGTTCGCGGGTGATGTCAACAATGGTTTGGTCGTTTAAATACCGTCGTTTGTCGCCCAAACTGCGCCGCATTGGTGTCCAGCGTTCTCGAGCGTCTATCAATTGAATTTTGTGTTTGCGTTCTTTGACTTTGCGGTTGGTGACAATCCAAACGAACGTGCCAATGCCGGTGTTGTAAAACATTTGTTCGGGCAGGGCAACAATGGCTTCGAGCCAATCGTTTTCGATCATCCAACGTCGTATTTCGCTTTCGCCACTGCCAGCGCCGCCTGTGAACAACGGGCTGCCGTTAAAAACCACGGCGGCTCGAGACCCACCATTGTCTTTTTGGTTGTTAAAAAGTGGGGCATTCTCGAGTTTGGTGTTGGGTTTGTTGATGGGTTCAAATTTGGCGACCATGTGCAGCAAGAACAGCAACGCGCCGTCGTTGACCCTGGGTAGTTTTGGTCCGAAACGTCCTGCGTAGCCACGGTTTTGGTGTTCGTTTTCTATAATTTGTTGTTGCCCTTTCCAATCCACGCCAAATGGCGGGTTGGCGAGCAGGTAATCGAATTTCGAGGGGAGTTTGGAATCTTCGGATTCCCTGAATTGATCGTTGGTTAAGGTGTTCCCAAGGGCAATGTGGCTGCGTTGGTTGCCTTTCATGAGCAAATCGGATGCGGCAACGGCGTAAGAGCGTGGGTTGTAATCTTGTCCGTACACGAAAACTTCGGCTTTGGGGTTATGCTCGAGAATCCAATTTTGCCCTTCGGAAAGCATTCCGCCCGTGCCACACGTTGGGTCGTAAATGGTTATGATTTTGTTGTCTTTGGTTAAAATTTCTGTGTCAGGCTCGAGCAGCAGGTTGACCATCAGTCGAATCACTTCGCGGGGGGTGAAGTGATCGCCTGCGGTTTCGTTGGCATCTTCGTTAAAGCGTCTTATCAGGTCTTCAAACAGCAAACCCATGTCAATGTTTTTGATTCGGCTGGGGTGCAAGTCCATTTTTGCGAATTCACGCACGATCATAAAAAGTCGGTCTGCTTCGAGCAGGCGTTCGATTTCTTTTTCAAAATCAAAATGCCTGAAAATCTCGCGGACTTCAAAAGAAAACCCGTTCAGGTAATCCATGAAGTGTTCTTTGATGTTGTTCGGGTCGCCAAGTAAAATCTTGAAGTCTTGTTTGCTGCGGTTATGAAAACCAATATTACCTGCGACAAGGTTTAGGTCTTTGTCGATACGGTCGCCCAGACGCTCAAATTTCCCAATTCGTTTTAATTCTTCAAATCGTTCCAACACGGCTGGTTTGGTGTCCTCGAGCACGTAATCGAAGCGACGTAAGACGGTCATGGGCAGCATGACCCGTTCGTACTGGGGTCGGCGGTAAGGTCCTCGCAGGAGGTCTGCGACGTTCCAGATGTAGTTGGAGAGTTCTTGAACGATTTGATTTGACATAAGTTTAAGGGAGCACCGTTTCAGTGATTCTGGTCTAGCATAACGGTTTTTGGGTGTCATGAGGTTATAAACCTCGAGCGTTACGCCATAACGCCCATAGACAAAACCATTCATCACAAGCCAGACTGAAACCCATGACCTTGGCTCGAGTTGCCCCAATCGTTTTCGTTTTCTTGTGGAGCACAGGTTACATCGGCGCAAAGTATGGTTTGCCATTCGCGCCGCCGTTCACGTTTTTGTTGGTGCGGATGGTGCTGGCATCGCTTGCGTTGCTGCTAATCGCTCGAGTTCTGAAAACACCTTTCCCAAAATCCTGGCTCGAGTTTTCCCATGCGGCGGTTGCTGGTTTGTTGTTGCACGCTGGTTATTTGGGTGGTGTGTTCATGGCGATCAAACTTGGGATTTCGGCGGGCATCAGTTCGATCATCGTGAATTTGCAACCTGTGCTGGTCTCGAGCCTTGCCGCGAAAGTCTTGGGCGAAACGGTCACGGCACGTCAATGGTTGGGTTTGACCCTGGGTTTTGTGGGTGTGCTGCTGGCGGTTTCCGAAAAGTTTTTGGTTGCCTCGAGCAACCCCGTCAAACCTTGGGGCATCGTGGCTTGCGTGGTGGCGCTCGTCTCGAGTACGGTTGGAACGATTTACCAGAAACGCAACGCCACCCAGATTCCACTCGTGACTGGAACAATTGTCCAGTATTTCGCGGCGGGTTTGGTGTTCGCGGTTTTGGCGTTCACGTTCGAGCCAGTGCATATCGATTGGACCTTGCAGTTTGTGTTTGCACTGTCCTGGTTTGTGCTGGTGATTAGCTTGGGCGCGATTTTGCTTTTAATGTGGCTGATCCGCCAGACTTCTGCCAGCAGCGTCTCGAGTTTGTTTTACCTCGTGCCGCCGTTGACCGCACTCGAGGCTTATGTTTTGTTTGGCGAACGCCTGGGGGTTGCGGCGTTGCTGGGTTTGGTCTTGTGCGCGGCGGCGGTGGCGCTTGTGGTCAGCGCTCCAAAAACGAAGAGCTAATCTTCTCGGACGTTTGCCACCGTCCCGCCCGTCATGCGCTCGAGGTGCGCGGGATTCAGTTCAAACAAGCTGTTTGGATGTCCCGCCGCCGCCCAAATGCTGGGGTGCTCGAGCAAGTCTTGGTCAATGACCACCACGGGTTGCACGGCATGACCGACCGGTGGAATGCCGCCTATCGCAAATCCGGTGCTCGAGCGGACAAAATCGGGGCTGGCTCGAGAAATACTTTCACCAATGATTTCAGCAACCCGAGATTCATTGACGCGGTTTGAACCCGAGGCGATCACCAGCACAGGTTTGCCCGTTTCGGAGATAAAAATCAAACTCTTGGCAATTTGCGCGACACTGCAATTCACGGCATCGGCGGCTTGTTGCGCGGTTTTGACGGGAATCTCGAGTTCAATGACTTTATGCTCGAGGTTGAAGGTATCGAGCACGTCTTGAACTTTTTGGGCGCTGGAGCGAAGGGATTTCATGGCTCGAGAATATCAAATGCTCAACTCGAGAATGACTTTCGAGCGTCAAGATATTTTTGTGATACCTTCAATGCACAAAAATCTTCAAACCCGAGGTAAACCATGAGTGTCAAATCGCTATCACGTTGTTTACTTCGTTTGCCGAGAAAGCCAGGGAAGAGGCGTATGAATTGACGGTTGACCATGCCAAGGTCCGCGGCGTAAACGCGATCATTGCCATGAGCTACGACGCCACGAGATCATGGTAGGCATTGCCAAATCTTGTATCTTCAGTTGGATTTGGGTTTACCACGTTGATAGTAGCGTTTCATTTTATCTCTCGAGCCACAAGTGTTCATGCTGCACCAGCGTCGCAAACCATTTTTACTGGTGTCCAGAAACATCCAACCACAACCTGGGCAGGCTTTGAGTTTGCAGCTACCGCTCGAGATTAAAAGCTCGAACATCGAGTTCACCAATTTGTGCAATGGTGTGTTGAGATCGGTTGTGTCCTGCCATTGCACTGACAAACCATCGTCTTTTTGCTTAAGTTTGGCGGCTTTTACGGCTTGTGCAAAAAGCATTTTGATCTTCTCAAGATCATCGTCATTTGGTTTTTGTTGTGTTGTAAAACTTGACAATACCCGTTTGACAAGGGCACGAAACTCAAGTATCTGATTGAATGCGCGGTTCGCAAGGCGGGTTTGACTTAATGTACGCTCTCTCAGTATTTTGACCTGATCTTTTGACAACACATTGGCGTACAGGCACCACTCGAGAAAGGTTTCGTAACTCTCGAGGTAGTCGTGCTGTTGATCGTCGTAATCAATCAATGAATTGACAAAATCAAGGCAAATGGCATTGCCGACAAATTCGAGTGTTTCAAGCGTTCGATACGACATCGTTTTATCTTACCATTAAAATTCACTTGACAGGTAAGAGAATTAATCTTACCATTGAAATATATTTCAATGGTAAGGAAGTACTGTGATGTCAACACCAACCGCAGCCACACCAAAACGCAATCTCAACCTGAAATGGCTAACGACTGGAAATGGATTCTCGCAACTTGGCGATGGGTTATACCAATTCACCCTGCCAATCGTTGCGGTCTCAATGACACGCGATCCAAATTTGATTGCAGGTTTGAATGTGATGTTGAGTTTGCCGTGGCTGATCTTTGCACTGCTTGCGGGGCGAATCGTGGATCACTCTGACCGACGCCGTTTAATGATTGCAGTCAACATCGCTCGCGCAATTGTTTTGCTGGGTCTAACCTTGGGTTTGTACTTTCATTTTGTTTCAATACTGCTCTTGTACGCTGTTGCCGTGCTGCTTGGTATTGGAGAAACTCTTGTTGATACTGCGCTTACCAGCATCATTCCAAGCCTCACCTCGAGTCATGAACGAAGCGTCGCCAACGCCCGAATTGAGGCTGGAATCAACATCTTCAATCAATTTGTTGCACCACCACTGGCAGGTATCCTGACGGCAATCAGTATCATGCTCTCCTGCGGCATCAGTACAATTTTGTACGCGTTCAGCACCATCAGCTTAAAAAAAATTCGAGGACAATTTAAACCTCCAGTCTCGAGTGTCCGCCCGTTCTGGACGGAATTTCTGGTTGGATTGCATTTTTTGTGGCGGCAACCCCTGCTACGCATTCTGACCCTATTGACTGCCGCCATGAACTTGTGCTGGTCGTTCTGGAGTGCGGTCTTGGTGTTGTTTGTCATCAAACCTGGGACTCTGGGACTCGGTACTTTTGAGTACAGTTTGCTGCTCACCGCAATGGCACTTGGTGGCACGCTGGGCGCAAATATATGCACCACCCTCGAGCGTTATTTTGGAAGGCGCCCAGTTCTAATGCTTGATTTGCTTGGCACTGTCATTTTGGTGGTTGCTCCTGCCATTACCACAAATCCATTTTTGATTGGCACATCCATGTTTGTGGGCGGTCTTGGCTCGAGCTTATGGCGAATCGTTGTTGCCACAATCCGCCAACAACTTGTCCCAGACGAATTGCTTGGACGTGTATACACCGCCAACCGTTTTATCACCTGGGGGATTAGTCCGATTGGGGCTTTTCTGGCAGGTGGTATTGGCTCGAGATTTGGAGTGCAATTGGTCTTCGCCATTGGTGGAATACTTGGTGGGATGGTGCTTTTGTGGTTTATTCTTGTGTCAAAAAACCTGAATTTCGAAGCGTAACGCGAAAAAATTAACAAAGATACAAGCACATTGTCTTTACGAGCCATCGTCACGTTCGTCCCGCCCTCGGCGCGTTAGACTCGAGCCATGAATTTCGCAGACTTATTTGTTCTCGCGCAACGCGGTTTGCTGCGCCGTCCGGTCAGGACGCTTCTGACCGTGCTGGGTATTGTTGTGGCGGTGGCGTCGATGGTCATCTTCCTCAGTTTGGGCGAAGGATTCAGACGCGCTTTGGGCGCCGAGATCAGCAACGTCGGACCGGATTTGCAAGTCACCCTGGCGGGCAACGAAGGCTCGAGCGTCTTTGGCAGCCCAATTCCCGACGTGCCGCTCGAGAATGCCAAACGCTTTGAAGATGTCGCTCAGGAACTCGGTATCAAACAAGTCATTCCGTACATTCTGACGGCTCGAGGCAGTTTTTCGGGGCAGGGTTATCTGATTGCGGGGTATCCGTTTGAACGCGTGCCGCTGGGCGACATTTACCCAAATCTCAAATTGCTCGAGGGCAAGATGTTCACGCCCCAAGACGCGTTCTCGAACATTGCGGTGGTCGGTTCGACGGCAGCCAAAAATGCCAGTTTAAAACTGGGCAGTGTCTTGCGCTTAAACCGTGACGTCAGTTTTAAAGTGGTTGGGATTTTGCAAAAAGGTGATGGTTTTACCGATTCCTTTATTTTTGTTCCGTTCGGGGCACTGGCAAAAGGCATCGGCATTGCCAACCGAGCCACAGGCATAGCCATCAAACTGAACGATGCCGGAGATTCGCGCAAAGTCGCCAATGCGATCAACAAAAGATTCCCAGATTTGAGCGCCAAAACCCAAGGTGATGTCTTGAGCATTCTGGACAAAGCCATCGCCATCGGCGACGCGTTTCGCTTCGGCATCAGCTTAATTTCCCTGATCGTCGGCGGTCTTGCCGTGGCGAACACCGTCATGATGGGCGTCTACGAGCGAACCCGAGAGTTTGGGGTAATTCGGGCGATAGGCGCAAAACCCAGTTTTGTCTTCAGCCTGGTCGTGCTCGAGAGTATGCTGCTGGCTTTGATCGGCGGCGCTGGTGGCGTGTTGGTCGGTTACTTGGGTTCGTTCGTGGTGAATTTTGCCGTGCGCGATCTGGTCAGCGTGTCCATCGCCGCCGTGACCCCAAGGTTGATTTTGTTGGCGGTCGGCGTGGCGGCGGTGCTCGGCTTGTTCGCGGGTTTACTGCCCGCAAGGACTGCGAGCAAGCTCGTCATCACCCAAGCCCTGGGAAGGAATTAAGCACCTGTGAGCACGATTTTACAAGCCAGCGACATCTCCAAAGTCTACCCCAGCGGCGAGGACACCGTGACCGCCCTCAACCACCTGTCGCTCGAGTTTGCTGCGGGTCGAATCACCGCCATCGTCGGTCCAAGCGGGTCTGGCAAAAGCACGCTCTTAAATTTGCTGGCGGGTTTTGATGTTCCCTCGAGCGGCTTTGTCACCCACAACGGCAACAGCATCACCGCCATGCCAGAAACCACACTTGCCAGTTACCGACTGGCGCATTTTGGATTTATTTTTCAGAATTACAACCTCATCAGCATTTTAAACGCTCAGGAAAACGTCGAACTACCGCTCTCTCTGGCGAACGTGCCAAGGCTCGAGCGCACCAAACGCGCCAAAGAATTGCTATCTCGAGTTGGGCTGGGCAAACGCAGCACCCACCGTCCAAATCAACTTTCTGGCGGCGAACAACAACGCGTCGCCATCGCCAGGGCGCTTGCGACCAAT
>CAXTTL010000170.1:0-10599 GCA_964247135.1 uncultured Deinococcales bacterium
TCGGCAAAACCCAATTTAATGCTTGCGCCAACGCCGTGCCAAGGGTGGTTTTGCCAGAACCCAAAACGCCCATCACAACGATGGCTCGGGTCACAACGAACCCTGACGGCTTTTCTGACGCATGATGCAACCCAATATAACCGTTAAACTGCTGTCGTGAACCCGCAGATTCTCGAGCAACCCAGCACCAGTGAACTTGAAGTGTTTTTGCAAGAACACCTTCGCAGGAAAAAGTTTGTCCAAATCGCTGGCACTTGCGAGGTCGTTTACGTCGGACGCGCCCGCCAGCCTGACCGAAGCCGGCGATTACGTCGTGATGGTGAAAAGCGACGGCAGCATTCAGGTTCACGGCGCCAGGGGGGTCAAACCCATCAACTGGCAACCGCGCACCGACGACCTGCGGGTGACCCGAGACGAAGATGACCGCCTGATGCTGCTCGCCGAGCGTTTCAAACCCAACGAACTGGTGCAGGTCACGTTCAGAAAAGTTTTTATGGCGTTTTCTCTCGAGCTTCGGGATGAAAAAATGTTCCAACTGCACGGTTCAGAAGCCCAAATGCACGAGGCACTGGCGCAAAACCCAGGCAGCATCGAACCAGGTTTGCGCGTCCTCGAGCGCGAACTGCTGGTCGGGGTGGGCGGCATTGACCTGTACGCGATGGACAACCTTGGGCGCTACGTGATCGTCGAGGTCAAACGCGCCAAAGCCACCCAAGAAGCCGTGCATCAACTCGAGCGCTACGTCAATGCCGTGCGCGAACAAGTGCCAGGTGAAGTGCGTGGGATTCTGGCGGCGCCCAGCATTTCAACCCCAGCCCGCACCGTGCTCGAGAAATTGGGACTCGAGTTTCTCGAGTTGAACGCACTGCCAGAGGAGAACAAACCAGTGCCGCAGATGGCGTTGTTTTAAAGCTCGAGCGTCAAAGTCATTTTTGCTCGGGTCACAAATAAATTTTTAGTTTTGAAAACCCTTACTGCATCCGCAGCACATAACCGACGTTGCGAATCGTTTGCAACAAACGCGGTTCGCCATTTTCCTCGAGTTTTTGGCGCAACTGCGAGACAAAAACTTCGACCACGTTGTCGTCACCAAAAAATTCTTCGCCCCAGACCCGATCCAGCAAGTATTTTTTGCTCATCACACGTTCGGGTTGCTCGAGAAATTCTTGAAGCAACCTGAATTCGCGGCTGGTCAGGGTCAGAACCCTGGTGCCGCGTTTGGCGACGAATGCGCCGACATCGAGCACGATGTCGTCAAAGCGCAGTAAATTCGAGATGGTTCCGTTTGATCGGCGTTCGATGGCGCGAATCCGTGCCATCAGAACGTCAAAGTGAACGGGTTTGATCACGTAATCGTCTGCGCCGGTGTTCAAGCCTTCCATTTGGGCTTCCGGTTCGTCGTTGGCGGTCAGCATGATCACGGGCAGTTGTACGTCTGCGGCGCGGAGGCGGCGCAGGACTTCAAAACCGTCGATGCCTGGCATCATCAAATCCAAGATCATCAGGTGCGGTGCGCGGTCCAGGGCGGCGCGTAAGCCGGTTTCGCCACTTTCGGCGGTTTCGACTTGAAAACCTTCAAAGGACAAGCCGCGTTTCAAAAAGTTACGAACGCTGACGTCATCGTCGATCACCAAAATGCGTTTCACAGTCTTTAATTTACAACCAATGGCTACAGATTTTGGTTGAAGCCAAACTGAGGGCGAGCTGAGGATGCCCTTGCAGTGTCAAAAAATGGCGCTAGAGCTTGAGCTGGAATGCGCTAGAGCTTGAGCTGGAATCTCGAGCCGGAATACAATGTCAAAATTCAGGCGAAATTCAGTTGATGCCAAGCTTGTCCACAAGTCTCGATTCTAAACTTTGGTTTGTTTAAGCTTTGAAAATTCGCATCATCCTTGGAGGCAAGACCATGTCAAAGAAAACAGACGTGAAACCAATCCTTAAAAAGACGGAAGCCAAACCAAAAGCAAGCGCCGATGCCAAAAAAGTGATGTTTGAAAACAGCATCGACATGAAAGTCCAAACCCGAGAGACGATGATTGGCATTTTGAATGCTCGACTGGCGGATTCTAGCGATTTGTACTCGCAGCTCAAACAGGCGCATTGGAATGTCAAGGGAATGCAGTTCATTGCCATTCACGAACTGTTCGACGAGGTCGCCTCAGAGGTTTTGGGTTTTGTCGATGATATTGCCGAACGCGCCACGGAGTTGGGCGGTTATGTTTACGGCACGGTGCGCTCCGCCGCCCAAACCTCGAATTTGCCCGAGTACGATTTGGAGGCGGTCAGTTGCCAGGAGCATTTGGAGGCGGTTGTGGCTCGGGTGGCGGCGTTTGGGGCGCTGGTGCGTCAGAACATCAAGGACACCCAGGATGATCTTGATACCGCCGATTTGTTTACCGAGATCAGCCGCGCGATTGACAAGAAGCTCTGGTTTCTCGAGGCGCATTTGTTGGATTCACCAGCTAAGAGGTCAACATGAATCCGGTAAAAGCCCCCAAACCGCCAGCCGCTTCGAATCAAGCCGATGCCTTGCACGAGGAACTCAAACCCAAAGACGCGCCAACGCCCAAAGCCAGCCGTGGTCTTGGCGCCAAAGAAGAACAGATGAATGAAAATCAAGTTTCAAACGAGAAAGGCAGCGATTCGCCTGGCGGTTGAGTCAGACTTTGGTTTGGGTGGCGCCTCAGTTTGTCCTCAGTTTGGCTTCAGGTTTTTTTGAGGCTGAATTGGGGATAATCTTGCTCATGATGTTGGCGCCGCTCAAAAACAATTCGTTGTTGGCGTGGTTTTACCGCGCAAAACTCAGCACCAAGCTCGATCTGTTGGTGGTTATGATTTTGATTCCTTCGCTTTTTATGACCGCCACAATGGTTTTTGTGGCGGCTCGTTTGCAAGAAAAATCTGCTTTGACCGCCTCGTACCGTATTGAACTCTTAAACGCCGCAGCCTTGCAAACGGGTTTGTTGAATGTCGAAACTGGGTTGCGCGGCTATGCCCTGAGCGCCCAACCAGGTTTTCTTGATCCGTACAAATTGGGGCTTGAACAGATCAAGACCGCGCTCGAGAATTTGAGTGAAAACGCACTTTTTCTGTCAGAGTTGAACGATGTGAAAGCCTCAGTCGACAATTACCTCGCCTGGGTGAAAAGCCAGTTGCAACTGGGTGATCTGAACGCGCAAATTTTTAAGTCTGTGGTGGCACCGGCTGGTAAGGTTCGGTTTGATCGTCTTCGGGTGCAGTTGACCGACCTTTACGATAAATCTCAAAAAGCGTTTTTGAATGGCAGAAAAGAGGTGACTGGTTTGATCGGTTGGGTTCAAATTCTGCCCTGGACCTTGTTTGCCCTGATCGCCATCGCTGGCTTGCTGGTGCGCCGAGGCTTGCAGGTGTTTGTCTTGCATCCACTCAAATTGATTGAACAGACCACCGAGGCGCAACTGATCGGTGATGAGGATTTAAGAACCAAAATTACCAGTCCCGACGAAATCGGACGGCTTGCCCTCAGTCTCAACTCCTCTTACGATGCCGTGCGAACCAGAACCGAAGCCCTGAGGCGCTCCAACGCCGACCTCGAGCAGTTCGCTTATGTGGCAACGCACGACCTTCAAGAACCGCTGCGCATGATCTCGAGTTACACCCAGCTTCTCGAGAAACGCTACAAGGGTCAACTTGACAGCCGCGCCGATCAGTACATTCATTACGCCGTGGACGGTGCAAACCGAATGCAGCGCCTGATTCAGGATTTGCTGGCGTTTTCGAGGTTGAACCGGCAAGCCCCAAAGATGCAGGCAGTCGATTCTGGCGCTGTGCTGCAAAGTGCCCTGCGTTCGCTCGAGATGGCGACGGAGGGGGCAACAGTGAATGTCATTGGCACCATGCCTTTGGTCATGGCTGACGAGGGTCAGCTCGAGCAGGTGTTTACCAACCTGATTGGCAATGCCCTAAAATTTCGTCGTCCGAATACGGCGCACAGGGTCGAAATTACCAGCGAGCCGGAGTCCAACGAGGAGTGGCGTTTTGCAATCAGTGACAACGGAATTGGAATTGAACAGGCTTATTTCGACCGAATTTTTACGATTTTTCAGCGCCTCAACACCAGGGAAGTCTTTGCGGGCAGCGGTATCGGCTTGAGCATTGTCAAAAGAATTATCGAGTATCACGGTGGTCGCATTTGGCTGAGCAGTCAACCCGATCAGGGCACCACTTTTTACTTCACCCTGAAAGCAGCCTAAAGGACCAAAACCATGCCAAACAGTGGAACAAAAATGATCGAAATTTTGTTGGTCGAAGACAACCCTGGCGATGTTCAACTCACCAGAGAGGCGTTTTTGGAGGGCAAAATTCGCAACAACATGACCGTCATGCGCGACGGCGTGGAGGCTTTTGAATACCTTCAAACCCCTGGTGTTGCCCGTCCAGACATCATTTTGCTCGACCTGAACTTGCCGCGCATGGGTGGTTTGGAGGTGCTCGAGAAAATCAAAGACGATCTGGAATTGCGGGTGATTCCGGTGGTGATTTTGACCACCTCGCAGGACGAGGCAGACATTGCCAAATCTTACCGCTCGCACGCCAATTGCTATATCGCCAAACCGGTGGATTTTGAAAAATTTATGCAGGTGGTTCGCAGTTTGGAAGATTTTTGGCTGACCGTGGTCAGGCTGCCGTCTCATTCATGAAGGCGGTTTACGAGCGTACCCATATGAGAATTCTTTTGGTCGAGGACAACCCGGGCGATGCCTTGCTGGTTCGGGAGTATCTTTCCGAAGCGGACCCCAGTGTCGAATTGATCCACAAAACCAGCCTGCAAGATTCTGCCGGCATTCTTGGGGAAAACAACATCGACGCCGTTTTGTTGGACCTCTCCTTGCCCGACACCCAAGGACTCGAGACGGTTTACAAAGCCAGGGAATTGGCGCCGCATCATCCGATTGTGGTGCTCAGCGGCATCAGCGACCGCGAGACCGCCGTATTAGCATTGCAAAACGGTGCCCAAGACTTTTTGGTCAAAGGGCAGGGCAATGGCGACGACATTCTGCGGGCGTTAAAGTACGCCGTCGAACGCGCAGAATTGCTGCAAAAACTCGAGCAGAGCAACACCCAACTCGAGATCAGTTCGGGTTTGGCACTTCATGCCGCGCGAATGGTGGCTTGGGACTGGTGCATCGAAGATGACACGTTAACCATGTCCAAAAATGCCAGCGAGGTGCTGGGCGCGAACGCCACCTGGGCAACCTTTCAGCTACGCAACAACGACATTCACCGCGAGGACCTTACAGCCTATCTCGAGGTGATTGACCGCGCCCAGCAAAACAAAGAGGCGTACCAAGCCAGTTTCAGAATTTGGAATCAAAGCACCCGCGAAAACATTTGGGTCGAAGAGTACGGCATGGCAAGGTTGGACACCAAAGGCAAAGTGATTGACATCAATGGGGTCACCCAAGACATCACCGAACGTAAAATAGCCGACATGACCCTGCGCCGCATCATTGAAGCCCAAAAGCGTTTTGTGGGCGATGCCGCCCACGAACTTCGCGCCCCGTTGACCAGCATTCAAGGCAACCTCGAGTTGCTGCGGCGCTACCCGAACATGCCGCCGGTTGACCGCAAGGAGACCACCGAAGATGCCTACCGCGAGGCGGCACGCTTGGGGCGGTTGGTCAACGACCTGTTGGCGCTGGCTCGGGGCGACGCGGGCGAGGGCTTACGCCTCGAGCCGATCCATTTGCATGAGCTGGTGGGTGAAAGTTTACGTCATGCCCAACACCTGACCAAAAACCATCATTTTGAACTGCTGAGTCTCAAGCATTGCACCGTCGAAGCCGACCATGACCGTATCCAACAATTAATGCTGATCTTGCTCGAGAATGCCATCAAGTACACGCCAGACGGCGGCTGGATTCGGGTTTCGCTCGATTGCGATCCCCAGTGGGCAGAAATTCGGGTGCAAGACAGCGGCATCGGTATTTCTGAGGAGCACCTGACCCAGGTGTTCGAGCGTTTTTACCGCGTTGACAAGGGACGCCCGAGGGGCACCGACCCTGGCGGCACAGGTTTGGGCTTGCCCATTGCCAAATGGATTGTCGCCCAACACGGCGGCGAGATTTTTCTCGAGAGTGAAGTTGGCGTTGGGACGCTGGCGATTGTGCGTTTAAGAATTTCTGGCTCGAGTGAGCATCTGGGTCAAATTGAAGCTGTTTGACAAAATTGAAGACGATTTCTGATTCGACAGAAGACTTTTGTTTCCTGTAGAATCAAAATCCAGGCAAATTCGGTATTACTTACTCATTTTGTCCAGGCAGGTCGTGCATGAAATTTTCTGAAACACAATTGCTCCAAGCCCTGCTCTCAACACCAAACGGTGTTGCCGTGATCGATCAAGATTTAAAATACGTTTACGTCAACGCTGGACTTGCCGCCATGAACGGCAGCGACCCTGCAAGCTTTATCGGCAAAACCGTGTGCGAAATCGTGCCGCAGCTTGCCGATAAGCTCGAACCGGCGCTCTTGGAAGTGTTCAAAACCGGTCAACCGATTCAAAACCTCGAGGTTGAAGGCATCGGACCAGACCGAGGACGGGTTTGGCTCGAGCATTTGCAACCCATTTTTGATCAATCCTCTGAAGTCATACGCGTTGCAGTCATGATCGAAGAGATCACCGCGCGGCGACATTCCGAAGAACGTTACCGCACACTTTTTGTCAATTCCAACCAAGGATTTTGCATCATCGAAATTTTATACGATAACGCAAATAACGCTGTTGACTACTGCTTTCTCGAGACCAATCTGGCTTTTGAAAACCACACTGGATTGTACAACGCCGTCGGTTTTTGCGCCCGCGCCCTTGTGCCAGGTTTAGAGCAATACTGGATTGACACCTATGCCAAAGTGGCACAAACCGGTGAGACGTACCGCTTTGAACAAGGCTCGGAGGCAATGGGTCGAATCTTCGAGGTCGAGGCAATGCGGGTTGGTGGGGTTCAGAGCCGTCAGGTGGCAGTTATTTTTACCGACATCACCGACCGTCGCCGTTCGGAAACCACGTTGCGTTTGGCTGCCCAACGCGACGAATACCGTTTGCTGCTCGCCGATACCTTGCGCAACCTCGAGAATCCAGAGTCGGTGCAAATAGAGGCTGCCGCCCTGCTCTCGAAAAACTTAAATGCAGACCGTGTCGTTTACTCTGAAATCGAAGCCGACGGTGAACACTTTGTGGTTCACCGAGACGATGGACGGATCATACCCAAAGTCACCGGACGTTTTAAATTGCAAGACTACGGCGTAGCGATCATTAACGATTTGAAATTGGGGAAAATCGTGGTCATCGAAAATACCCAAACCGATCCACGTTTCAACCAAGCGCAACGCCAAGCCTACCTTGAGGTTGGCGTCTCGGCTAACCTCAGCGTACCACTCATCAAAAGCGGCAAATTCGAAGCCATCTTGACCGTTCAAGAATCCAACCCTCGAGCCTGGACGCAAAACGAAATTTTACTGGTCTCAGACACAGCCGAACGCACCTGGGTAGATGTCGAACGCGCCAGGTTGACCCGTCTGCTTTTGGCACGCGACCTCAAATTGACCAACCTCAACGAAGCCCAACGCCGTTTTGTCTCAGACGCCGCCCACGAACTTCGAGCACCCTTGACCGCCATCCGTGGCAACCTCGAGTTGTTGTTGCGCTACAAAGATGTTTCCAAAGAAGATCGCCTCGAGATGCTGACCGACGCCGAACGGGAGGCGGCACGGTTATCGCGTCTCATCACCGACCTGCTCGCCGTGGCACGGGGTGATGCCGCACAACACAGCGAATTTACGCCGCTGCGTTTGGACAAACTGATCAAAGAGAGCTTAAAGGTGACCCAGCACCTGAGCAGCCAACACCAGCTCGAGTCTGACAAATTGCCCCCAGTGAGGGTCATGGGCAACAATGACCGCCTCAAACAATTGTTGCTGGTGCTGCTCGAGAATGCCGTCAAATACTCCGCAGGCGGCAAGACGATTCGGGTGTCCCTGGAGATCGACCGGCAAAATGCTGAAGATTCAAAAGCGGTCATCAAAATCTCCGATCAAGGACCTGGCATTGCCCCCGAAGACCTCAAACACGTCTTCGAGCGTTTCTACCGCGTGGACCGTTCACGCACCCCAGGGCGCGACCCTGGCGGAACGGGGCTGGGATTGTCAATCGCCAAACTGATCGCCGAAGCCCACGGCGGTTCGGTCTGGCTCGAGAGTGAACTGGGAAGCGGAACAACCGCAATCATCAGCCTGCCAGTCAACAAGGGCAGCGATTGAAAGAAGCTCGGGTTTCTTGGTTCATTTGCGGGTTAACAAAAACAATGATTTACGGGGTGACAAAAACAACGATGGTCTTCATCCCTGTCTTTCAAGTCGGATGAAACCATCATTGGTGACGCGTAAACATAAATAGATTATTCAAGATTCAAATTAACGAACCACCCGAATTAACGAACCACCCGCAGCGCCCGCAGCAAACCAATTAAAATGGCAGCACCGACCACGCCCCAGAAAATACCAGCCACCGAAAAAGCGCCCGCAACGTGAGCGCCGCTCAAACCAATCACGTCGCCGAGCAACCAGCGTCCGAGCGCCGCTCCGCCAATACCAATGATAATGCTGGTAATTAGACCTTGTTCAGCATCGCTTTTCATGAAAATGCTTGCCAACCAACCAATTAAGGCACCGGCGACAATGACGACAATCCAATCCATAAAAACCTCAATTCTTGGTTTGATTCAAAGCTGTCTGAGATGACTGGAAACTCGAGCCAAATAATTTAGCGAATAAACCTGAGCGAATTTAGCGAATAAACCTGAGCGAACGCAACAAGAAAATCACGATCAAAGCGCCCAGAACGCCCCAGACGATGCCGTAAAGTGAAAACGAACCGGCAGCGCTGGCACTTCCAATATGAAGAACATTGCTAAACAACCAACGACCAACCGAAGCGCCCGCAATGCCAGTGACAATGTTGGCAAGCGCCCCCTGCTGATTTTCAGTGTCGGCAACAATACTAGCCAGCCAGCCAATCAAGGCGCCAACCAAAATAACAAAGACCCAATCCATGACAGTCCTTTCCGTTAACATTTATAAAAGATGCTTTTCCGAATAACGCGGAATCGAAAGCTTATTGACCGAAGGACGGTTGCTACGCTCGAGATAATCTTGTCGGTGGGCTTCAACGCAATCACACCACTGCTCAATCATTTTGACTCCGCGTTGGACCGCTTCGTATGGGGTTTTCAAACCTGTCCCCTCGAGAAATTCGGCTTGGGCGCGACGCATGTAGTTTGACTCACTTCTTTTCATTGAAACCCTCCTTTTTTGATGGATTCAAGTGGTTTAAGATCACTTGAATCCGCTATTCGAGCCTGAAAGACTTAAATTTAGTAGGTGATGGTGATTCCGCCCAAAGATTGGGTGATCAAATCATCGCTGCGTCCAATGGTCACCACGGTAGTGGTGTCTTTGTTGACATCGGTGATCAGGTTCCAACCGGCTTTGACCATTTTGCCTGTCGTCCATTCGGCATCGGTCTTGGAGTACAACAAAAAGCGATTGCCGCTGGCGGTTTTGCCATTGGTGCTGTCTGCCAGAGCCTTGTCTTTTTCACCATTGTTGCCCGTGGCGTCAAGGTCGTACTTGCCGTCACCGGTCTTGTCCTCGTAAACCACAAATTTGTAAAAGCGTTGGGTGTCGCTGCCAAGGTCAATGTTTGGCACCAAAAATCCTGTGAAACCACCAGTACCACCGTTGATGGCAATCGACGTGGCAAAGGCAGCCGTTTCAGATTGTTCCTGACTTGCGCCGCCTGGCGTGGTGAAACGCACCAAAGCCAAACCGTAATTGACGGCGGCTGGTTGAGTGCCCTCGACCGAACCTGCGAACGAAGGACCACCGTTGATGGCGTTGCCGAACAAACTGCAACCCGAGGCGGCGACTGATATCAAACCGAGTGCCAATAATGTTGTGATTTTCATGGTGTTCTCCTTTTATTTGGGGCGCTCTTTGCGCTGAACCTATCTTTCAATGCCGAGCTTTGCCACGGCTGCCAGCAAACTGAGTAGCGGCTGAAGACTTGATGTATAGTGTGAAGTATTGTTTGGCACGACAAAAAACAAAGGCTCGGGTTTTAAAACCCGAGCCTTTACGGGCAGTTTTCAAGTAACATCTCATGGCTTTAAAATCTTGAAGCCATACCAGATTCAAGTTGAAACCGACTCGGTTGAAATTGGCGTGGGAATTTCCAGCACCTTGATGCTCGGTTCGCTCGATCTTGTTGGACCGACCGGTTGTTGAATTGCCTCAATCGGGGCTTCAGGCGGTCCCTCGAGCGCCTCCTCTGGCGGCGGAACATTCAGAACACCCGCAATGTCTTCCTCGCTGACACCCTCGCCGCCAACGCTGGGCAAGTACAACTCTTCGTAAATGGCTTTGATGATGATGGTCATCGGAACCGCCAAAAACGTGCCGACAAAACCCATCAACGACCCAAAGACCGAGACGCTGACCAGCACCGAAAGTGGTTGCAATTGCGTGGTGCGCCTGAAGACCATCGGACTTAAAAAATAACCATCG
>CAXTTL010000171.1:0-10568 GCA_964247135.1 uncultured Deinococcales bacterium
CAATATTTTGACGAGTCAAGCGTAGATCGTCTCGGAAAAATTATTTTTTCAACCGATCCGGTTGCCAAAGGGATCAAACCAGGCAACGAGATGCAAGATTTTAAATTGCGCACCAGTGAGGGCAAAGTGGTGTCCTGGAGCGATTACAAGGGCAAACCGGTGATCATCAATTTTTGGGGTTCATGGTGCCCACCTTGCCGTGCCGAAATGCCAAAACTTAATGCCCTTTTCGACAAATACAAATCGAGCGGCTTGATCGTTCTGGGCATCAATTACGCCGAGACGCCGGATGTCGCCGAGAAATACCTGAGCGCAAACCCGATCAATTACATCGTTTTGTACGGCTTAAACGACCCAATGGTCGAGACTCGAGCCTTGTTTAGCGCTTGGGGCGGCAGCGGCGTACCTTGGAATTTGTTTGTCGGCAAGGACGGTAAAGTCTCGAGCTGGGTGTTCGGTTACGGACCAGGTTCGGAGATTGACATGGAGCAAAAAATCAAAGATATTTTGTAAAGCGACCCGAACAAAACGGCTCGAGCATCGAACTCGAACCGTTTTTATTGCCAGTTGCTGATGCGCCGGTATTTGGTAAACAATTTGCCCGTGCCGATTTTGGAATTTTGCAGCGCTCGAGCGGCAAAGTTTAAACCAAATATCCCTCCTCAAAGTCTGCCATTAAGGTCAACGGGCTTTAAAACTTGTGAATCGCAAAACAATCGATTTTGTCAGGCTCGGCATATACTGAATTGGTGAGCCTCGAGATGCCCTTTACACGGATTCAACTTTCAAACTCAAGCGTGATCACCATCGACGGGCTGGCAGCCAGTGGTAAATCCAGCGTGGCTCAGGGCGTTGCTCGGGCTTTAAACGTGCCTTTTGTCTCGAGTGGACTCTTGTACCGCGCCGTGACTTACGCGGCGTTGCATCATCAAATCAGCCTCGAAAACGAAGCTGAGATTTTGCGAATGTTCGAGCAAAACCTGCTCAAACTCGAGCCGGCAAACGATGGCAACCGAGTGTTTTTGAATGGGCGGGACATCACCGAACTCTGTCACTCGAGTCTGGTCGACGCCAATGTCAGTGTGGTTGCGCTTCATCAAAAAGTTCGGGCTTGGGTGAATACGCAAATTCGAGCACTTCGGACACCTTTTGTTGCCGAAGGGCGAGACATGGGCGCGGTGGTCTTTCCTGATGCCGGCGTGAAATTGTTCCTGACCGCCTCGAGTGGCGTTCGTGCCAAACGCCGAACTTTAGAGCGCCCCGAAGAATTTGAAAATATCAAACGCATGATTGACGCTCGAGACGCCAAAGACGCCATCAATTCTGGGGCGGCGCAAGACGCAGTCAAGCTTGACACGGATAACTTGAATCTCGAGGAGGTGATTGCTGCGAGCTTAAAGGCGATAGCAGCCAAATCGTGAACGACAAAAATCCTGATTTGTCCAACGCGCCCAGAAACTTTGATTTCATCAAAAAATTCTGGTGGTATTACATCGGTTTTTTGGGTTTGAGCTTCGAGCATCCAGAGTACATTCCGCTCACTGGTGGCGCGATCATTGCCGCCAACCACGTGACCCTGATCGATCCGTTCGCCGTTGGGCAACCCACACCGCGCCGGGTGCATTTTATGAGCAAGAAAGAGAATTTTAACACGCCGTGGGGAAGATGGTTTCAATATTCGGGCAACGCCTTTCCGGTGGATCGCGGCAAGCCCGACATCAACGCCGTTAAAACCGCACTGCGAATTCTGAAAGGCGGGCAGTTGCTGGTGATTTTTCCGCAAGGTACACGCAACGGACAGGCGGCAAAAGACGGCGTCGGGTTGTTCGCCGCTCGAGCCAAAGTGCCCGTGATTCCGGCTGGCATCATCCTCGAGCGCAACTGGTTTGGCGGCAAACGCTTTAGGGTCCGTTACGGCGCACCAATTTTACCAGAAGGCAACGCTGAAGAGATCACCTCCAAGGTGATGCTCGAGATTGAGAATTTGATTGGAAAACCTGGGTCATTGACCAGTCATCATGAAGCCAATGCCGTGACCCAAGGTGAGTAATTGAACCAGCAAGTTTTGAAATACCTCGAGCGTGATGTGATGCAAAACATTGTCGCTTTGAAAATGTTAACTGCGCATGATGGTGCGCGATGTTTTTATCGGTCCAACACTTTTGGCGAAGCCGCAATGATTCTGCTCGAGCCAAGCGCTTTTGCGTATGACCGAGAGCATTACCCGAATGCCGACTGCATTTGCATCGTCTCAAGCGACCATCCAATATTGACGGCTTGGTTGCTCGAGGAACTTGATGCAAAGCAAAAAGTGGTGTTCAAACTCAAATCCGATACCGACGCGCTCGAGGTTCAAAAGCGCTTCGATATCAAACCCATCACCTCGTTTTTATCTTTCACCGACATCAGACCGTACTCGAGCGACAGTCATGTTTGTATCAGCACCAAACCCAGTCAAAAGTTCTTTGAATTCATTGCCACCCAAGGTCACACTCAAGATTGGCTCGAGCCGTTGCTGGATGACGGTTGGGCTTTTTGCTGTGAACTTTTCAACGACGATCAAAAGCTCGAGTCGGTCTGTTTTGCCTTTGAAAATTACGGGTCGCTTTGGGAAATTGGTGGGGTTTACACGCCGCCAGCGTCTCGAGGTCGAGGGCTGGCGTCACGAACGGTTTGTGCGGCAGTTGGCGAGCTGCAAAAAGGCGGCAAACGCAGCCGTTACCAGGTTCATCAGGAAAATTCTGTCTCGATTCGGGTTGCACAACGCGCACAACTCGAGTTGTTTTTGACCATCACACATTGGTTTTAACGTGTTCAATCAAAAGCTCGAGTTGGAGCAGATAAAATCGGTGTCCTTTCGAGGCGCATTGCCATGCGCCGCTACGGCAGATGTTGCTCGAGCCAAACCTTGCCCAAACGCTTGATGCCCTCCTCGAGCATGGGTTGATCGCAGGCGGCGAAACTCAGGCGCACAAAAGAACCTGGGGCTTCGGCTGGAAACCATGCCCTGCCCGCACTGATTTGCACGCCGGCGGTCGCAGCATGTTGGGCGAACAGAATTTCGTTGCTGCCCTGGGGAAGCTCGAGCCAAACGCTGAAGCCACCCTTTGGCACGTGCGTCACTTGAGCCTGCGGGAAGTCAAGCGCCAGGGCTTTCAAGGTGGCATCCCTGCGTGCCCTCAGGCGGTCACGGAGGCGCTTGAGGTGCTTTTGCCAACCTGAACTCGTGACCAGTTCCAAAGCCACCTCCTGAAGCTCCAAACTGACAAACAGATCATCGACGGCTCGGGTCGTGCGCAAACGGTTCATGACTGCGCCCTTGGCGATCACGGCGGCAACCCGCAGGCTCGGCGCGGCGCATTTGGAGAGGCTGCGAATGTAGACCACCCGCCCGTCGCCCTGGGCAAACATTGGCGGCAGCGCCGTCCCGTCCAAGGTCAGTTCGCGGGCGTAATCGTCTTCGATGACAAACGCCCCTGCCCATGCTGCCACGTCCAGCACGGCACGGCGACGCTCCAAACCGAGGCTCGAGCCGGTCGGGTTGGCGTAAAGCGGCTGCAAATACACCGCTCGAGCATTGGTGTTTTTGAAGGCAACCTCGAGCAAATCTGGGCGGATGCCCTCAGAATCGGTTGGCACCGGCACCGCGCGAATGCCAGCCGATTGGGCGACCGCGAGCGCCCCAAAATAGGTCGGGCTTTCAAACAAGATCGCCTCGCCTGGCGGCACGATGGCTCGCATGGTGCTCGAGACGGCGGCTTGACCCCCAGGCACAATCAGCACATCATTCGCCCGAGCCTCACCGCCGACGGTTTGCGCAAACCACGCCCGCAACGGCTCGAGTCCGTCCAAGGGTGCCCGCGCCCAAATGCCTGGTCGCCTGCCCGCACGGGTCATGGCGGCTGCCAGCATCGCCAACGGTTGCAGGCTCTCGTCGGGGTAGCCGCTGCCGAGCGGAATGTTTAAGGCGCTCGGCGGACTCAGCAGGGTCTGAATCTCGTCGCTGACAATCGTTCGTGCTCCCAAGGTTAAACTCTGCCAACCCAGGTCGCTCGAGTTAACGGCTCTGGGCGGCTCAATCTTGAACGTGCCATGCCCTGGCTTGGTCACGATCAAACCCGCCCGAACCAAATGTGTGATGGCGCGTTGCACGGTGACTGGGCTGGCTTTGTGGCGCCTCGTCAACTCGCGCACGCTTGGAACTTGCGTTCCTGGCAGCAATCCCTCGAGTTCGCTCTGAATTTGAAGCGCCAAATGTTCCGAGGCTCTGATCGGTTTGCGCATTTCGCTTTCCATGGTGTTATCATATAACATGAACAGACCCAGTAACGTTACCCTGCAAACCGGAGTAACACCAACCGCGCGGGGTGCATCATGAACCCGCAACTCGAGCAGCCTGACTTGAGGCTTAAAACCACAACCACCAATCACAAACACGATCTCGAGGGAACCATTTACGCCCTGCTCGGAATCTTAATGTTTTCGATGACGCTGACGGCTTCTCGAGTCATCGTGCCAGTGTTGGGTGGAACGTTTGTGGGTTTGGGACGCGCCGTGCTCGCCGCGACACTTGCCGCAATCGTCCTGATCTCGAGACGCGAACCGTTTCTCGAACGCCGTTATTGGCGTTCAATCTGCATCACCGCGCTGGGGATTGTGTTTGGTTTCCCGCTCCTCTCGAGCCTTGCCCTCAAGACCATTCCCGCCATTCATGCGGTGGTCATCACAGGCTTGCTTCCCGCCATGACCGCCACCCTCGCCGTCATCCGAACTCGAGAACGTACCTCTCCCCTGTTCTGGGCGGCGGTGGCGCTCGGTGTGGTTGGTGTGCTGGGGTTTGCCGTGATCGAAGGCGCCGGCAAACCCCAACCCGCCGATCTGCTGCTGTTTGGCGCTGGTTTGCTCGGCGCGGTGGGTTATGTCGAGGGCGGCATTCTGGCAAAAGAAATTGATGGTTGGCGCGTGGTCAGTTGGGCATTGATTTTTTCCTTGCCATTTTTGATTCCACCCGTGCTGTTCAGTCTCCCCTCGAGCCTCCCAACACAACCCATTGTCTGGATTTGTTTTGTTTACGTCGGCGCGATCAGCATGTACCTCGGGTTTTTTGCCTGGTACAAAGGCTTGGCACTGGCTGGAATCGCCCGCTCGAGCGCCCTGCAAGTCTTGCAACCCTTGTTCAGCATGGTTTGGGCGGTTTTGCTGCTGCACGAACAACTGCACGTTCAAACGATTTTTGCCGCCATCATCGTGATTGCCAGCGCGACCCTCTCGAGGTTCGCCCGCATGAAAGGGGCAGCATGAATTTGGAAGGGTTTTCAATCTCGACTGACAAAACCAAACTCGATCTCGAGGTGATCTGCCATTTTCTTGCTGGCGCGTACTGGGCGAATCAACGTTCACGGGACACCATCAAAAAATCGCTCGAGTATTCCTTAAACTTTGGTTTGTACCATCTGGGCAATCAAATTGGTCTGGCTCGAGTCGTCACCGATCACGCCACGTTCGCGTACTTGTGCGATGTGTTTGTGCTTGAGGAATACCAAGGGCGCGGGCTTGGAAAGTTTTTGTTGCAAACCGTGCTCGAGCATCCAGAGTTAACCAACCTGCGACGGTTTATGTTGGCAACTCGAGACGCACACGGCTTGTATTCGCAGTTTGGTTTTGAAGCTTTGGCTGCGCCAGACAGGTGGATGGAACGGTTTAACAAAAACGCTTGAGCCTCGAGATGTTCATTTTGGAACTTTGAAAGTGCGTTTGTCGTATAGATTCTCTGGAATGCGTTTTCGGTAATGCAACCAGGGAAGTGATTTTTTGTGAAAACGGTGGTCAGTCAGCGTGGTTTGAAATGGTGGGCGAACATTGTCGCTCGAGTTATTCTATTGGGGTGGTTGATCGAAACCTCTTTTAATTTTGGAAAACTTATCATAATTAAATTACCAACCACAAAATCTTTTGAAATGCAAATTATAACAATTGTTTTTTTTCTCATGTGTTTTATCTGTATTTTTGTAGTTTTTGAAATTTTAAAACATTTTTTTCAATACACAATTATGGTATCAAAAGATGGAATATACGAAATTATGGGAAATGAGAAAACTTTTCACTCATTTGAGAATATCAATAAAATTAAAATGCACTTTCATTCGACAAAATACACGCAATGGAAGGAGCTTGAATTATTTTTGGTTAACCAAAAAGACTCCGCTATACTTCAAACACGTAGGTTTGATAACACAAGAGAACTTAATCTGGTCATCATGGATCAATCCAGGGTTATCAACCCAGAAATTCAGATTGATAGTGCATGTCTTACAGCTTATCGGCATCACCCATAGTCAGTACAACTCGAGTATCAATTGAGTCAGTTATGGTGGCTTTAAATATCTTAGTTTACTTTTTAAATCTCGAGCCAAGAAATGAGTGCAAACTCGAGTGCTCAGGTTGTTTGGTTGACACGATTATGCACTTGCGCATACAATCACGTTGTCTTGAACCTTGCGTTCAAGACAACCCGAGTTCACAGCTTCACACTCGAGTTTTAGGAGGTGGTTATGGAACCCATTCCCAGTTCAGGGTCAGTGCCGTTATCTTGCACTTCGGGTGTTCATGCCGCGCTCCAAACAAAATCTGTTTGAGTTCATCATGACTTCCTGACCTGAATTCGCTTCGGGCGCGGTATCGTGCTCCATTCCCTGAATGTTGTCACCAAATGTTCGGGCGTTGCTCTTTGCGGGCATCAGGAGGTGAAATCATGATTCTTGAAGGTACAACGCTACAGCCGCTCGAGTTGCTCGAGGTTTTAAAAGAGGGTCGGCGCGACGAGTTTAAAGGTTTGCTGCGAAGCCAGCCCGAAACCGTGGTGGACGCGGCGTTCGAGGATGCAACCCGTGACGAACGCTTGGAATTCTTGCGTTTGATGCCGGTCGAACGGGCGGCGAACACGTTCACGGATTTGTCGCTCGAGGATCAAAGCGATTTCTTGCCCGATCTGTCCAGCGACCGCATTCGGGTCATGGGCGCGTTTTTTGGTCCGGACGAAATGGCAGATTTGCTGGGCGAACTCGAGTCGGACGCGGATGCCAGGGCGTATCTGATCTCGAGTTTGCCGCCGACCCTCGCCAAAAGTGCGCTCGAACTCGAGTTGTACCCCGACGATGACGCGGGCGGTATGATGACGCCAGAATTTGTGGCGGTGCGTGAGGGTTGGAGCGTCGGGCACGCGATTCAATTTTTGCGCCAAGCCGCAGACCACGCCGAGACGGTGCAGAATCTGTATTTGGTGAACACAGGCGGTCAATTGCGCGGCATCATTCCGCTTCAAGCGTTAATCACCGCACCCGCAATGGCAAAAGTCGAAGACTTGGCGCGGCTCGAGATTATTTTTGCCAGAACCGACACAGGTCAAGAAGAGGTTTCGCGCCTGATGCGCGATTACGATTTGGCGGTCATGCCAATTGTCGATGAATCTGGGGTTCTAAAAGGAATTGTCACGATTGACGATGTGATTGACGTACTCGAGGAGGAAGCCACCGATGATATTTACAAGGGCGCGGCGATTCAGGGTGGCGAGTTCGAGTACCGAACCGCCAGTCCGTTTTTGCTGTGGCGCAAACGCATTGGCTGGTTGTTGATTTTGTTTGTGACCGAAAGTTTAACCGCAAATGTGATCGGGGCTTACGACGGACTGATTAAGGCTGCACCGTTGCTGGCAGTTTATTTGCCCACTTTGATCGGGACTGGTGGCAATACAGGATCGCAATCGGCGACCTTGGTCATTCGGGCGATTGCGTTGGGTGAAATTCGAGGGCGCGACGCCTGGCGGGTGATGTTCAAAGAACTTGGTGCTGGGTTATTGATTGGCGCGACGATTGGCATTGTGGCTTTTGCCCGAATTGTGTTGTTTCGCCGAAATCAGGGTTTGGGCTTGGCGCTCACGGCGGCAATTTCGATGTTTCTGATTGCCATTTTTGCCAACATCACTGGGGCGTTGCTGCCGATTTTGTTTAAGAAACTCAAAGTCGATCCCGCGTTAACCTCCAGTCCATTTTTGGCAACGGTCATGGATGCAACGGGCTTGTTGATCTATTTTGGGCTGGCACAATTTTTGATTCATTTGGGCATCTATCAACTCGAGCCGATCAAACCATGAATTGAAGCTCAGTGTTGAACCACTCTGTCCTTCTCGGCTCGAGCCAACCTCGAGCCTGTTTCATTTGATTTCGATCTCGTATAAAAATGCCCAGTATTTTCCGGTCACAAAAATACGTTTTGTGGCGGCATCATAGGCAATTCCGTTTAAAACCGCATCCGGATTTTCGGTCCCAAATTTTGGTTTTAAGCCCGTCAGGTCAATGTATGCCGTTATTTTGCCGGTGGTCGGGTTGATACGGGCAATCTTATTCGTATACCAAATGTTTGCCCATATTTCGCCGTTGATCCACTCGAGTTCGTTGATCTGATTGATTGGCTTTCCACCGTCGGTCACTTCCAGGGTTTTGATGGTTTTAAAATCGCTGGCGTTGCGGAAGTAAATGGTGCTCGAGCCGTCGGATTGAATCAGGTTTTTGCCGTCGGTGCTCAAACCCCAACCTTGGGTGTCATATGGCAGGGTTTTGAGGAGTTTAAAATTGCTCGAGTAGACAAAAGCGGTTTTGCTGAGCCACGTCAGTTGATAAAATTTGCCATTCAGGTAGCTTAAACCTTCGCCAAATTTGTCGGCTGGAAGGGGCTGTTTTTGAATCACCTCGCCCGTTTCGAGCTTCACTTTGCGAATGTCGCTGTGCCCGTTTTGTCCGGTGCTTTCAAACAAAAACCCGTCTTTGTAGAGCAGTCCTTCGGTATAAGCCGTTGGGTCGTGCAGGTAGGTATTTAAGATTTTGTAACCTTGAACGGGCGTGCTCGGATTTTGTGAGTACACCCTAGACGCGAGAAAGCCCAAACTCGAGATCACAAGACAAATCACGGCGCTGCGTTTGTTCATGTTTTTATCCTAACGCGATTTAAACCTGGGTTGTCTCGGGTTTATTTTTTGACAGGGGTGGTCGTGCTGTTGACCGCCACCACTTTGGTTTTGTCGCCCACTTGAAATGCCACGAACGAGTAGGACTGCGTCGATTGCAGCCGCAATTTAAAGCTCGAGTTTTTCTTGTCCTTGCTGTAGGCGTCAAAACTGATGCTGAGGGGGTTGACCAAAATATCTTGACTGGCGTTTGGCTTTAAATCTTTAAAAACGCTGGTGCCATCGCTTGTTTTGATGCTGAGCAGGTCGCTCGAGAAGTTGTAGGCGAGCAATTGGGCTTTGACTTTGTTGGCAATTTTTTTGTCGTTAAAGCTTTTGACGCTCAAATTGTTGCTCGCGCCGACGATTGCCAGGGTATAAAACTTGCCCGCTTTCGCTGTCAACGTGGCACTTGTTTTGTTGGTTCCACTTTGCATTTCAAAGCTGTGATTGCCCGCCTTGAGCACTTCATAGGGCAGAATCCCTTGGGCGGTCAGCGCGGCAATCCAGGGTTTGCCATCGAGTTTAACGGCTATCGGTGACGCCCCCAACTCCGCGTCAATGATTCGCACGAAGCTCGAGTTGGCGGGCGGTTCTGGGGCGTACAGTCCTTGCGCCAGGGCTATTGGGGTCAAAACGATCAACAGGCTCAACATCTTGGTGGGTTTCATGGGTCCTTTCAAAACGCGTCTGCTCGAGTTTGAACAAACCTGATGAATTTTGAATGAAGTCCTGATTGTACCGAACCTATTTCAAAGCGCAGATTTTGGTGTTCTCGAGTTTCGGGTTGACATCGCCGTCACTTGCCACGACACTCAAAGAGCTGACATTCAAGCCGTCCGGCAAAGCAATATTCAGGTCATGCGGATCGTCGTCGTCGGCTCGGGTGGCGGTCAAGGCTTTACGCTGGTTATCGCTCGCCAAAAAACGCAACTCGATTTGGCTCACGCCGCTGGCGGTGATACGCGTGTGCAAATACCAACCGCTTCGGGGACTGGGTTTGGCAAATTGCACCACACCATTTTTGAGGCTGCTCGAGATGCCATTCTCTCCGCAGTCGCCCAAAATCCAAGGTCCCAGCGTTTGGCTCAAATGCCTGACCTTGTCGGTGGCGGTACGGTAAATGTATTCTGGAACTTCCCAGACGATCAATTTAGGCGGGTTTTGTGAAAACGCATCGCTGGTAAAATACTCGCCCGCGCTGGTGGCAATGCCGCCGCCAGGGATCGAGACGTTGGCGACGGGGCTTTGCAGGGCAACCTCCAAATTGTCCGGAAAGGCGTGCTTGTTGACCTCGGCGCTGAAACTGGTGCCGATCAAAACCGTGGCTGGTGCCGTGTCAAACAAACTCGAGCCGGAGACGGCAGAGACGGCTTTGTACAACTGATAGGTTTCACTCGCGGGTGGCAGAATACCCAGCCTGGTTTTTGCCGCGTCGTCGAGCACAAAGCCGTTCAGGCTGAGGTTCTTGTCTGGAATATCGGTCGGGGTTTTGCGGCGTTTGCCGTCTGGCTCGAGTTTGTACCTGACGGTCGGTAAATGTTGTCGCCAACCGTTTTGGTAAACGTAA
>CAXTTL010000172.1:0-10419 GCA_964247135.1 uncultured Deinococcales bacterium
TGGGCATTCTGCAAGGCTTCCCAGCTTTAATTCCCTTGCTTCTGCCGCCGTTCTTGGGAATGCTTTCAGATCGCCTCGGCAAACGTATGGGCTTCCTGGCGGGCGGCACGATGCTCAACGTTTTTGGCTTGCTGGTGATGATGTTTTCCCCAAGTTATGTCGTTTATTTTGCAGGTTATTTGCTGGTGCAACTCGGGAATGCGATTGCAGCCAGTCCGTATACTGCCCTGATTCCCGATGTTGTCCCCGCGAACGAACGGGGTCGTGCCAGCGGTGTGATGGGCTTTTTTCAATTGTTCAGCCAAATTGCGGGCGGCGTTGTGGCGTTCACCTTGGGCGGCTCTCGAGACGGGCAGTACATCGCCATCATTGCGGTTTTAAGTATCAGCGCGGCAATCACTTACTTCAGCACCCGCGAACCCGCCAAAAAACCGAACCTCGAGGAAAAAATGAATTTGCTGGCGTTCTTTCAACCCGAATACCGCGATTTTCGTTGGGTGTTCTTGACTCGAGCTTTCACGGAAACTGGTAAGTACGCGGTTCAACCCTTTCTGGCGTACTTTCTCGCCGATGTCATCGGGGTTTTTAAAATTGGCTCGCTCGAGATTAAAGGCGCAGGTTTGGCACTGACCTTGTTGCTGGTGATGCTGTCGGTCACGGCGGCGCTGACGGCAGTGGTCAGCGGTGGACTCTCAGACCGCATTGGCAAAAAACCTGTCGTGATGTTCGCTGGTTTTTTCATGGCAGCTTCGGCACTTGGTTTTGCCCTGGTGAAAATTTACCCGCTCGCCATCCTCATGGGTTTGCTTTTCGGACTGGGTTACGGCGCGTTCGTCAGCGTGGACTGGGCGCTCGGCACAAGCGTTCTGCCCGATGAACGCCGTCATGCCAGGGACATGGGCGTTTGGCACATCGCTATGGTTTTCCCGCAACTGTTTGAAGGTTTGTTCGGGCAAATTCTCGACTCGAGCAACAAAGCCAGCCACAACAGCGGTTATCTGGTTTTATTCCTGATTGCCGTGACGTTTTTCGTGCTGGGCAGTGTGTTCGTCTCGAGGGTCAGGAATGTGAAGTAGGGGAGAGATCAATAAAAACGTTGAGACTCGAGTTATGAAAGCAGTAATTGCGCTTGCCACCCTCATCCCCAACCCTTCTTGCCCCTTACGACAGCACCTTCTTGGTTTCAAGACGCACCTGACGGGCGAAACCGCTTCGGGCTTGGGGCGCTTCTCCCGCCAGGCGGGAGAAGGGAGCTTTGTTCCTCTACACGTGTAACTCGAGGGTTTCCTAACTGCTTCACCCGCTAGAATAGCTTCATGCTCGAGAATCAATCGCTGACCGCTTTGCCTGGTGTTCGGGTGGGGCATTGGACCAATCAAGTGGCTCGCACGGGTTGCACGGTCATTCTGCTGCCCAAAGGTGGCGCGACGGCTTCGGTGGAAGTCCGTGGTGGTGCGCCTGGAACGCGTGAAACGGCATTGCTCGAGCCTGATAAGAGCGTCAAGCAGGTTCATGCGCTCTTGCTGGCGGGTGGCAGCGCGTTTGGTTTGGCGGCAGCGACGGGTGTAGTGGAATTTCTCGAGGAACTTGGTGAGGGCGTGCAAACTCCTGCGGGCAAAGTGCCGATTGTGCCAACAGCGGTGATTTACGACCTGGCGGTGGGTGACGCGAAGGTGCGCCCAGATGCGGCGGCGGGTTTGGCGGCGTGCCGTGCTGCCTCGAGCGATCCTGTGCCTGGTGGTCGGCTTGGGGCTGGCACTGGTGCGATGGTCGGCAAGGTCTTCGGACTCGAGTGTGCGCAACCTGGGGGTTTGGGCAATGCGGCGCTGCGGGTGGGCGATTTTACGGTGGCGGCGTTGGTGGTTGCCAATGCCACGGGTGACATTGTCAACGATGCGGGGGAGGTGCTGGCGGGTGCGATACGACCCGACGGCTCGCGCCCTACGCGCCTGGAGTCCATTGAACGGATGTTAAAAACCGATCAAATGGCGTTTCTCGAGCATACCAACACGACCCTGGTGGCGCTTGGTACGGACGCGCCGCTAACGAAGCTCGAGTGTTACCGTTTGGCACAGGCGGCGCAAATGGGTTTGGCTCGGGGGACGCGACCTTCGCACACGCCTTTTGATGGCGATACGGCGTTTGCCTTCAGTGTTTCACCAATCGCCAGTGGCACGTCAGAAGCGCCGATTCAGGCATTGATTGCCGCCAGCCAAGAGGTGGTCATGATGGCGCTGCAAAATGCGGTTTCTGGTCATTCCCAAACTCGAGTTTAAGCCTTACAGAATGAACTTCTTTGACTTGGAGCTTAAAGCTTAGAGCTTGAAGCTTTTGTCTTGCGTCGGTTTTTTGTCCGTGACCATAAACCTATCGCGTATACTATGAACATTAGAAGTGTCTTGAAAGCGAGCCGAAACTGATGCCCAACCGTGTTTATTTAACTGTTTGTGATGCCCTGAGCAGCATTGTCTCGCGGCGTGCGGCAGAAAACATTGTGGCGGATGCCTTGCGGACTGCTGGCACAAATGCCGATAAAGTCACCGCCGGTGAGATGCAAAACTTGCTTCGCAGCACGGTGTTCGCGCGTTTGCAACAGATTATTCCGGTGGCGCAAGCCAAAGGCGAAATTCGGGTGATCCTGAGTAAGCTCGAGGCTGGTTTCACAGAATCCAAACCGTCTATCCTCAGTCCAGAGGTGCTTGAGGGGCTTGAGGCGATCAAAGCCGAGTTTAGAATGTTTAACAATTCGGCGAACCCACGGGTGTTGCGGCTTGCCGATGGAATTGGGTCGCTCTCCAGCGCGGCTGATCCGATTCAGGCGCTCAATTTGTTGTGGGCGGAGTTGGATTTGTTGCAAGCCGAAGAGTCTGGCTTGCCGCTCAAGGGGGCGTCCTTGCAACAGGCGCTCACCATCGATCCTGGGGCATCTGGGGTGTTTTTTCCGGACTATCAGCTTTCAAATCCAGAATTTATTTTGGACCTCGAGGCTGGCTTGACCGAAGCCGGTTTGATCGAGGCTGGCGCGGCAAAATCTCAGACGCCGACCTTGACCGAAAGCTTATGGATCAAAGATGCCACCCAAACCGATGCGCTCAGTTCAGAACACGTCGTTCTCGAGGAACCCGAGGAGGGCAATGAGGGTTTAAAGCTCGATTCAAATTCAGGGCTTCCCAGCACCTCAGTCCAACCACCCGTTGCGTCCAAGAGTGCGCGTTTAAGGGCGCAAGCCAAACTTGCCATGACGCCCGAAGAGCAAGAAAACCTGCTCTCGAGGTTTGCCTCGCAGGAGGGCGTGATTGGGGTTGCGCTCTGCTCGAGGTTTGGGCAAGTCATCATGGCGCGGCTCAATGAAGGTTCGGCTTCGCACCTTTCGAGCGTGGTGGCGGCGACGGTCATGGTGCTCGAGAAATCACGGGTGGCACGGTTATTTTATGCCCAATTCGAGAACACCAGCGCCTTTATCGCGCCTTTTGGCGACGGTATCTTAACGGTTTTGGCAAACTCTTCGGTCAACGTTGGCAGGGTGCTGTCTGAGGTCAACGCGCTCGATCAAATCATGCTGCAAAGCACTTAACACTTGTACACTCGAGCTTGTTTTAAAGGGGAAAATCATGCAAACACAAAATAGGAATCAATTGTTGGGCACTGGTTGGAGGTCTTCATGAACATGAATCAAAAATGGCTCGGTTTTATTTTGGTCGCGGGTTTGACTTTCAATTCCTTGGCTTTTGCGCAACAAGCCAAGCCAACGACCCCGCCCAGCACTCCGGCAGCCACCACGGCGGCTCTGGATTTGATCGCAGGCTATCAATCGATTGCCACCTCGCTCGAGGCAGCCCGCACATCGGTCACCTCCGACCCTCCTGGTGCTCTGGCACGGGTGCAAAGTGCGCAAAATTTGTTCAGGCGGCTCGAGCCTCAAATTGGTACGCAAAAATTGATTGATGCCGGCACGAACGCCCTGAAAAAAGCGGTTTCGACGGTCAATCAACGCAGCGCCATCAACCTTGGGGCGCAATCGATGCTGGTCAAAAGCATTTTGCAACGCGTGATGTATGACCGTCTGTTCTCGGAAATCACCGCCGGAAAAATTCCGAGCGCCACGCGTTACGCCAACACCCTGGCGGGGGCTTTCAACATGCCTGCCGCCAGCCTGAGCACGTTAAAATCGGCTGTCAAACGCAAAGACGTCGGCAAAGCCCGTTCGATTCTCGAGTCGCAAGTCGCGGACATCATGACCAATTCCTTAAAATTGGCTCGGGACAACGTCGCCGACAAAGCAACGGCGTATCAAGCGGTGGTCCGTGCCTCGAGTCACTTTTTGATCGTTCAAGATTCGCCCAGGGTTTCTGAGGATTTGACGGTCAGCAGCTTTGCCAATGCGGTGCAGTCCATCACCTCTGGTGACGTGCCTGGGTTTAAGCAGGGCATTGCCAGTTTGCTGACCCGCACCCAAGACTTTGGCAAACGCGCTCGGGGCATTGCGCTCAGTGACTCCAATCCTGTGGCAAGCACTGCGCCAGTGGGCACCACGCCAACCCCAGTCGCGCCCAGCAATTCAAGCAATCCGAGCAACCCGAGCAATCCGTCCACGCCAACCATCAAGCCCACCACGCCAGCCATTGCGCCCATCACTCCGGTGGCGGCATTGCCAAGTGGGTTTAACACCATCAACGGCGAATTGGTCAAAGCTGGCATCCCAGCCGTCAGGGCGGGAGCGCTCGCCACCAGCCTCGCCAATCAGAAATTCTCGAGCTTTGGTGCTCTGCTCGACAAACTCAGCGCAACCGTCGGCGAGGCGCTGACCCAAGTCCAAAATGGCGAGGTTCAAGCGGGTCGCGCCAACCTCGAGCTTGCCAAGAATTTGTTTGATAGCAATGTCAAACCCGCACTCGAGGTGGTCAACGCAGATCAGGCGGCGCAGACCTCCAAGGTTTTTGAGGCGACAGTCAATGCCATCGGCGTCCGCTCCGTCGATGTCGCGGTTTTGTTGGGCGAAGTGGTCTCAATTAAAAACCTGTTTCAAAATGCGCAACCCGCCAACACCATGCAAAACCTGTCCGCATCGGTTCAACCCTGGTGGGCGGGAACCCTGCGCGGCATTTTGTTCTTTGTTGCCGCTTTGTTGTTCTGTTACGCGATTTACCTCTTGAACCTGGCGTTCGGCGGTAAAAACCCGTACTGGCGTTACATTGGCATTTCGATGGTTTTGCTGTTCATCCCGCCGCTGCTCGAGGGTCTGGCGTGGCTCGGTTCGGTCTTGTCGCAAACGGCTGGTTTGACCTTCCTCGATGGTTTGAGTTCGCTGTCGGTCTTGCAAAACCCGCTGGCTCAGATCGCTTGGGCAATTCTCATGATCGCGGCGGCAGCCTTTGCCACGGCTGGCTTCAGGGGCATTGCCACCCAATTCGGGCTGATTCGCAATCGCAACAACCAAACCAACATGGGCAGCGCCAATGTGTCCCCAGCCATGCTGGGCGCCGCTGGCGGCGTGGCGGGGGCGGCAGCCATGTCAAACAACCCAAGTTTAATCAATACCAGTTCTGATCTTGCCGACCCGCGCATCTCGAGCGATGTTTCGGTCAATCCTGACCGCACGATTGTCGAATGGGACGAAGAATTTTAGATTTGAATAAAATTCGCTGACGCCTTTTCTTACCGTCCTCTTGTTTTGTCCGTTCGGAGAGTTGATGAATCAGATTTATCAAGCGACCCTCAAGCTTCTCGAGTCTGACCCTGACACCAAGGGTTCTCAAGCCATTCTCGATGAGGGTTTAAGCCGTTTGGGGAAAAGCCCCACCGATGCCAATGTCCGAGAGATCGAAAAAGCCTTGAAATCCAACGTTTACCGCCAATTGCAGGTGTCTTTACCAGCCAATGCCGCCAAAGAAAAAATCCAGTCGATCTTGGCAAAAGTTGCCCTGATGGATGCGCCCGCCAGCGTCAGCCAGGCAGCCAACGCCCAAGCCGAACTTGAGCGCCAAGCGGCATTGATTGCGCCGCTCGATGCGGGACAAAAGCGTTTTACCTTGTATTTTGAATGGTCTGAGGTTCAGAAGTTTCGCAGCCAACTCAAGGTCATTCAAGAGCAGCAACAAGTCGGCAATTTGATTCCAGATTTGCTGCGCGACGCGGCACGTCAGCTCGAGCTGCTCGAGGAAAAACTGCAAGATTCCTTGGTGCGCCAAGGGCAGGACATCAACGAACTGTTGGCAGGATTTGAGCGCGTCAAAAGCATGGGCGGACCTCGGGTCAAACGGCTCGAGTCCCTGATCGGGCAGATTTCCGAATCTCAATCCTCGCAGTCGCTCGCGCCAGCCGAGGTCGAACGCGCCCGCAAGTTGGTCGTCGAGTTGCGCCGACTGGTCGAATCTTCGGTGGTGGCGGTCAGTGCAAGCCCAATCGAAGCCGAAGAAGATTCGATTGTTATCGAAGAACCTGTGGTTGCGCCGCTCGCGTCCGCGACCGGAGAAATTTTACAAATCGAATCTGCGGATGACGACGATTTGGACATCAGTTTTGACTTTACCGAACTCGAACCCGAAGCCTCAGCCCGAATGCAGGAACTCGACCTCGCCGAAGAGCGCCGCAAACTCGAGAACCTGGGACGCGACTACCGTGCGGTGCTCGAGGCGAGCGCCGATGCCAGCGTGGCACTCTCTGAGCTGCGGGAACGTAACAACAACAACGAACTGATCAAAGAAGACTTTGAACAGCTCAAAGCCACCCTCGAGACGCGCCACGCCGAAGAACTGCTGCGTCAACGCGAACGCATCGCGCAACTGCCCAAAGCCTTGGAACGTTTTGCCAGCAGCGGCTTGGATGTCAAAGAGGCACGCTTGACCCTGTCCGTTGCCGAGGGCATGATCGGCTCGAACGTGTTGGCTGCCGACGAAATTGGTAAGTTAGAAGATTTGATCCGCACCTTCGAGCGCCAATTTGAGGAACGCGAACGTGCCAGACTCGAGGAACAAAGCCGGATTGAGCGTGCCCTGACCCGTCAAACCGCGACCTTGAATCAAATGCGCGAAGTGGTGCTCAGTTTCATGCCTTTGGGGCTTGACGCGATCAGCGGTTTCAACAACCGCCTTGCCGAACTCGAGCGTGACACCCAGGCGCGGGTCGTGCGTGAGGACATCACCAAAGCCCTCAGCGACGAGATGTTCAGTTTGCAACATGCGCTCGAGGCTTTGGAAACCCAAAAACGCCTTGAGGCAGAGCAAAAAGCCGAAGCCGAACGTCTGGCGCTGGCTGCCAAACTCGAGGTGGAACGCAAAGAACTCGAAGCCAAACTCGAAGCCGAACGAAAAGCGCTCGAGGAAAAAATTCGTTTGGAACGCGAAGAAGCCGAACGCAAAGCTGCTGAAAAAGCTGCCCGCGAACAAGCCGAACGCTTGGAAGCTGAACGCAAAGCTGCCGAAACGGCTGCAAGATTGGAAGCTGAACGCCTGGAAGCCGCCAAGCGCCAGATCGCCGAACGCGCCGAAGCGGAACGCAAAGAACTCGAAGCCAAGCTCGAGGCAGAACGCATCGCCGCCGCCAAACTCGAAGCAGAACGCGTTGCCGTCGCCAAACTTGAAGCCGAACGTGTCGAAACCGAACGCTTAGCCGCCGAAAAAGCGGCGCGTGAAGCCGCCGAAAAACTCGAGATTGAGCGCCGCCAAGCCCAAGCCCGCGCCGAAGCCGAAGCCGCCGCCGCCGCCGCCAAAGCCGAAGCCGAACGCCTTGAAGCCGTGCGCCAAGCCCAACTGAGCCGCGAAACGGCGGCTTTGCGCACCTTGCGCTTTTCGCTGGCAGCGTTACCCGACCTTTCAGAAATCAGTGCCTCAATCGATGCGCTCGAAACCAGTTTTGAAACCGCCAGCAAAAAACTCGAGGCGGGCGAATTCATCACCGGCGAACTCGAGGCATTCAAAACGAGCTTGGGCAACATTGGTCTGGAAGCCACCAAAGTCTTTGAAACCAAACTTCATAACCTCGAAGAACGCGCCAGCCAAATCAAAGCCAGCGAACTGCTCTCGGACATCAATGAGGCTCGAGAATCGCTCAAACTCGGAGAGCATCCAGACCTCAACCAACTCGAGGCATCCTTGCGGGCGCAACGCGAGGCACGTTTGAACGCCCAACGCCGCGAACTCTCCGAACTCGAGAGTGCCGTGCGCGAATACGCCGCCATCCCAGAAGCCTCTGGCTTGCTGAGCGAAATCACCAACGCCCGCGAAACCCACGAGGCGGGCAAATTGCTTGACCTTGCCAGCGCCTGGGACAAACTCGAGGATTTGCGCTTAAACGAAGAATCTGCCCTCAGCCAATGGCGTTCCAGAACCGATGCGCTGGTTGCCGAGTCCAAAGGTTACCGCGAAATGGGCGGCGAAACCATCAGGCAACTTTCACGCCTGAGCGATGCGCTCGCCGCCGAACGCAACATGAGCCGCATCACCCCAGAAACCCGCACCCGCCTCGAGAAAAACCTTGAAGAAGCCGAAGAACTGATTCTTCACGCCCGTCAAGAGTATGCCGCCGCCAGCGCCGTGGCTGCCGCCCTCGCCGACTCGAGCCAAATCGACGACCTGCTCGGCGTGTTCTCGATGAAGCCAGTCGTGACCGTTAAAGTTCCCGAACCTGTCGTCATTGCCCAAACCCCAAGTGTTCCTGAAAGCCCGACCCAAGAGCACAACTCCCTCCACCAATGGCTGGCAGACATCAGCCGCGAACGCGGCATTGGACAAACCGGCATCATTCGCAGCGACGGCACGCTCGAGGTTGGCAATGTCGCCCGCGCCAGCGAACTTGGGCATTTGCTTGCCGAAACCGAACGTTTCAACCTTGACCTCTCGAGCGAGCTGCGCCGCAAACCAGCCCGCCTTCACACCATCGAATATCAAGGTGGCGCGTTAATTGCCATGTTCATGCGCAAAAACGAAGCCGAAGCCAGCTCAAAATCGACCATTGTGATTCAACTCGAGGACATGGCAAGTTACAGCCGGATTTTTGCGCAAGCGCAACGCGATTACGATCAGTTGCTCGAGTGGGCGTTTGCAGGATAAAAGATGGAACTAGGACTTGGATTCTTTGACCCTTCTCGCTTTCGAGAAGGGCGTTTTATTGATTGCTCGAGAATCCGTATTGTTTTGTCACAACTTCCCAAACGCGGTAAACTGAATTCATGAACATTCAAAAGCTCATGAAACAAGCGCAAAAGGCGCAACTTGCCCAAGCCGAAATGCAGGAACGTCTCGACGCCACCGCGATTGTGGGCAGTGCAGGCGGCGGCATGGTCAGCGTGACCGTCAATGGTTCGGGTGCGGTACGCGGCATCAAACTCGATAAAATGGTGGTTGACCCCAGCGATGTCGAGGCGCTAGAGGATTTGCTGCTGGTCGCCATTCAAGACGCGCAGAACAAAGCCAATGAACTCCAACAAGCCGAAGTCCAAAAAATCATGGGTGGGCTTGGTGGAATGCCAGGAATGCGATAAATGAAATACCCCAACAGTTTGATTCAACTCATCCGCGAACTCTCGAGACTCCCTGGGGTCGGACCCAAAAGCGCCCAACGGCTTGCGTTTCATCTGTTCTCGAGTTCCGATCAAGACGTCAAAAACTTAAGCGATGCGATTCTCGAGGCGAAAAAAATCTTGAAACTCTGCCCGATTTGCTTCAACATCACCGACACGGACTTGTGCGCGGTGTGCAGCGACCCAAGCAGGGATCAGAACATCATTTGCGTGGTCGAAGAACCAGGCGATGTGATTGCGATTGAACGCAGCGGCGAGTTTGAAGGTTTGTACCACGTGCTTCACGGCGCTCTCAGCCCAATGAACGGCGTGGGACCCGAACAAATCAAAATCGCAGGCTTGCTCGAGCGGATTCAAAACCGCGCTGGCGTTCCTGTCGAAGTGATCCTGGCGACCAGCACCACCGTCGAAGGTGAAGCCACCAGCATGTTCGTGCAACGCAGCCTCGAGCCTTTGGGCGTGAACGTCTCGAGGATCGCTTACGGGCTGCCTGTGGGTGGGGCGCTCGAGTACGCGGATGAGGTCACGCTGGGACGGGCGATAGCGGGACGGCAGAAGGTTACGAAGATTTAAAACTCGAGGTTAAAGGCTGTGCCAAGCATCCAAGATTGCTTTAGGGCTTCGTACTGCCACCCGCAAAAGCATTTTTGCTGCCCCACTTGGGTTTCTGCGCCCTTGCTCCCAACCTTCGACAGTACGCACCGAAACACCAAGCAGTCGTGCAAATTCGGCTCGAGGTAATTTGAGATTCTGACGAACTTCTTGCACCGATTCGATTTCACGTACCGAAACTCGGGCGGCTTTTGCCCGTCCATGAGATACTTCTACGGCTTCGAGCAAAGCACGTTTTACAGCGGTTTTCATAATGGTTGACGCGCCAAACGATAACCGCAATCTAAAAA
>CAXTTL010000173.1:0-10412 GCA_964247135.1 uncultured Deinococcales bacterium
AGTTTGTTGTGCCTGCAAACTCTTGGCAGGCGGGTTACATGCTGCCAGGTGGTCGGTACTCGCTCTTTGGTTGCACCATGTCGCCAGGGTTCACCAGCAACGTTTTTGAGGCTGGGATCGCCGCAGAGTTGATCGCGCAATACCCAACTCGAGCCGCCGATATTTTGCGCCTCAGTGTCAACGGGCATCAAACCCGAATGCCAGAAAACTTTGCGACCTGAACACCTCGAGCCATACGTGGAAAGAAATAGGCTCCCTTCCTCCTGATGTTGGGAGAAGCGCCCAAGCCCGCAGGTGCTGCTTTAAGGGCAAGAAGGGTCGGGGATGAGGGTAGACAAGCATTTGCTGCCTTTTTGAAGTCTCGAGACTCAAAATTTGATTTCAGGAATATATCATCGAAGTTGTACTGCACAGCTTCAATCCGTTCAGGTTCGGTTCAGACCCATTTTCGTACTCTTATCCCATCAAAAGCCGAACCGCGAGATACGCGCTCAGGGCTTTGAAAAGGAGAACGAACATGAAAAACTGGTCTGACAAGTGGATGGGCGCAATAACGGCGGATGCCAAGAAACTCTCGAGCTTGGGGGCTGTGGCGACATTTGTGCTGCTGGCGGGATGCAACCAGAACGTGACGACTGATCCGCCAAAAGGTTTGGCAGTCCCGCAAAACGTGCTGGCGATTGCCGACGATGCGAACGTGACAGTGGTTTGGGATGCCGTGCTCGATGCCAAAGTGAAAGGCTACAATGTTTACCAAGATGGCGTGAAGGTCAACTCCGACCCGATCTCGAACCTCAGCACGACCAAAACCCGAGCCGCCAATGCCGCCAAGCGCTTGTCGTTTACGGTCAAAAACGTTGGCGCGGAAAAACTCCATAAGTTTGGTGTGCGTGCCATCGGTGACGACGGCGAAAGTGAAGGCAGCGTCGAACCTGAAACCAAACCACTGGTTTGCACGCGCTACAAAATTTCTGGAACGGACATGGGCGCGTATTATTAGAACATCAGGCTGACCAAAAGCGGCGCGAACTTGACCACCGCCACCGTCAAAGTCAACGCTGCGAACATCGCTTTTAATGGAGGCTCGAGCATTTATCAAGGTACGTTGGCTGCCGCTGTTCCCGTCGGTGGCAACGTCGAACTTTTGACCGCCGACGGCGACTGCTTGGCGTATGCCCACGATGTCGTGCCAGAAAGCGCAGTTTTGATTGCTCCAGCCGCAGGTGCAACCGTCAATGCCACCGCCATCACGCCAGTCACTTGGACTTCAACCAGCAATCCAGACCGTTTTGTGGTGTCAGCCACGTGGTTGATTGACCCAACCAGCGGCACGGGTTGGCGCTCGAGCGACCTGCCAGGCACGGCACGCAGCTTTGATATTCCTGCGGGCACACTGCCTGTCGGTAAGACCGTGAAAGTGCGCGTTTATGCCTACAATGACGGCGAGGAGACGTTTATTGGCGCTTACGAGGCAGGATCGAAGATGGCGATTCGCAACGCCGACGAGATCGGACACGACGTCACGACCGTCGAGGTCACGCCAGACCCAGTCGGCACACCTGGCGTCAGTTGGGGCGACCCGCACCTGATTACGCTCGATCAACTCGGTTACGAATTCCAACCCGTCGGCGAGTACGACCTGAGCTTCTCGAGCGACAGCCAATTTAGGGTTCAAGCCCGTCATCAACCTTGGGGCGGCAGCACGGCGGTCAGCGTCAACACCGCCATTGCCACGCAAATGAACGGCAAGAAAGTTGGTTTGTACATCAATCCACCTGCCGGTCAAAGCCCGCTGCGCGTCGGTGATACTGGTGTTCGCACGGTGGTTCCAGCCACGGGACTCGATCTGGGTGCCGGATATTCAATCACCCTTTCAGGCTCGAGTTACAGCTTCAAATACCCCAATGGCGACAAACTGGTTGTTAGCTCTGGAGGTTCGTACTTGAACGCTTTGGTCTACCCAGCCACCACTCGAGTTGGTCAGATGAAGGGTTTGCTTGGCAACATGGACGGCGACCTTGGCAACGAATTTGTCAAACGCGACAACAGCATTTTGATGCCGCCAACAAACCAGGCTTTGGTGCACGAGTATGCCAATTCTTGGAGCGTTCCAAGCTTGAGCGACTCGCTGTTTGTTTACGATGCCAACGAACAATTCGGTGGTTTCAACAACCCCGATTTCCCAAGCAGCCAACCTCAATCCAGCCCAGAGCAACAAGCCGCCGCCAAACAAACCTGCCTGGACGCGGGCACACTCCCCAAGAACCTCGAGAATTGCATCACCGATGTCACCCAGACCGGCAACAACGACTTTGGCAAGGGTGCGGCGGGTGTGCAAGAACCCGTCAAGCAAATTCAACCTGATGCGATCAAGAAGCCCGATTTGGTCGTGGTTGATGGCAGCATCAAATTTGGCGCGTGCCGCCCGTACTCGATCTACGGTTACGGTCAAGTGACCGTCAAAAATATTGGCACCGCCGCCAGCCCAGCCATTTTGGACAAAGGTATTGTGCAAGTGGTTCATGCCGATGATGCTGGTCTTGGTGCTGGCTACCGTGGTCAAGGTGTGGGCTTGCAGAGCCTGTCCCCAGGCGAGGTTGCCACCGTCGATGTCAACGTGGCTTACCCCTTCACCAACCCAGTCGGTGCGGACACCAGCCACGACTACGTCGCCCGAGTGGACTTTGGCAACTGGATCGACGAAAGCAATGAAACCAACAACGTCCTTGCCACAAAGCTCCACCTCGAGATTCCAGCGGGCGCTTGCAAAAACCATGTGGCAATCGTGTACAGCAAAGACAAGAGTGTTGCCCAAGCTTACGAAATCGGTCTCGAGAAAAAAGGTTTTGACGTGACCCTGCTCGATGCCGCAACGTTAAGTGACACCAACATTGGCGCGGTTTCCAAATTTGAACTGATCTTGATCGATTCCGAATCTGGTTACTTGAACACCTGGGCTGGCGGCAGCGCCGCAGCCAACGCCGTCCGCCTGTCCAAACGTCCAGTGCTCGGCATTGGCGAGGGTGGCTACTCGTACCTGGGACTCTTCAAATCACCGCTCGGCTGGGCAAACGGTTGGCACTCTGGCGCTGGTGACATGAACTACACCAGCATGGGTCATGCCTCACAATCTGGACCATTCGCCGTCAGCGTCGCCGCAGGTTTGGTGGACATCGCAAACCCGCAGATGCCAAACGTCGCCATCTCCCTGCCACAACCAAGTGCCGCCCTCGAGCTGGTCGGACGGCAAACCGGTGATGCCAGCCATTACATCGCAGCCCTCAACCTCAAACCAACGGCGGCAACAGGTTGGGCGGAAGGCATCTGGGGCTTTAGTGGCAAACCCTACTACACTGAAAACGGTTGGAACACCCTCTCGAACCTCGGTTGGTACATGATCAAGTAAAGCAATAAATCCAGCAACTCCCGCCCAAGTTTGGGCGGGAGTTTTTTGTCGCCAAGTCACGCCCAAAATCTCGAGAATCTGTGCCTAAAAACGATCAAAAGTTGTCTAAATGACGCCGAAATGACGCCTTGGTTATACCCTAAATTTGCGCTTTGAGTTCAGCAAAGCAGGTCAAAGAAAGGACGATATGGACAATCCCTTTTGTATCCCTCGGATGCAGTATTTGACTCCCACAATCGAGTACCACCCTTAAAAACGTTTCGGTTCGGGCAACCACAAAATGCTCAGGCGCAACGCTTGCCTCCCCACTCGAGTTGCGTGTTCCAAAACCGTGAAAATTCAGGTCTGAAGTACCGAATCCTCGAGCGAAAATCTCGAGGATTTTATCTTGAACGTGTTGCGCGGACGCTCTTCTCTTGCACAGTTTCAATTCAGCTTCACGACAGCCGCAGTGGTTAATTTGGGGTTCAAGAACACTCAGACCTAGTAGCACTCGGAGGAAGACATGGACTACATAAAAACCCAAGACGGTACGAAGCTTTATGTCAAGTTGTGGGGTACGGGTCGCCCAGTCATTTTGATGCACGGCTGGCCATTGAGCGCCGACACCTGGGACGACGGCGCGATGGCGCTGGCTGAAGCTGGGTTCCGTGCGATAGCTTACGACCGGCGCGGCTTTGGACGCTCGAGTCAACCCTGGAGTGGTTACGAATACGACACCTTGGCAGACGACTTGGCTGCCGTGATTGAGGCGACTGAAGCGAAAGACGCCACGATCATCGGCTTTTCGATGGGCGGAGGCGAGGTTGCCCGTTACATGTCAAGACACAATGCCAAGAACGTGGTCCAGGCAGGTCTAATCTCGTCGGTGGTACCGTTCATGCTCAAAACCAGCGACAACCCGAACGGTGTCGATCAAGCCGTGTTCGATCAGATGGCGCAGTCCATGAAACAAGACCGTAGCAAATTCTTTGCAGGCTTTTTTAAGGACTTTTTCGCCGGCGGTCCAAGCTCGAGCCAAGCCAGCCCAGAATTGCTCGAGTGGGCGCGAAGCCTCGCCATGATGGCTGGTTTGAAAGGCACGCTCGAGTGCGCCAAAGCCTTTTCGAGCACCGACTTTCGACCCGACCTGGAAGCCTTTCATGTTCCAATATTGATCGTTCACGGAACCGCCGACAAGACCGTACCGATTGACACGTCTGGTCGCCAAGCCGCCAAGAAAATCAAGAACGCCAGGTTTCTCGAGTACCAAGATGCGCCGCACGGCTTGTTTGCCACGCACAAAGAAAAGTTGGTGAAAGATTTGATCGATTTTTTAAAACACTGAATTAGACTTGATCCTGAGGTCCTCATGGCAAAATTTATCAAACCCTCCGACACAACTCTACGCTCGAGACTCACGCCCCAGCAGTATCAAGTCACGCAGCAAAACGGTACAGAACCGCCGTTTGAGAACGCGTATTGGGACAACGATCAACCTGGGATTTACGTCGATATCGTTTCCAACGAGCCGCTTTTTAGCACCCTCGACCAATTCGATTCCGATTGCGGCTGGCCCAGTTTCATCAAGCCTCTCGCGCCCGAAAACATTGACACGCGCACCGACCACGCCCACGGGATGCAACGAACCGAGGTGCGATCCATGAATGCCGATTCGCACCTCGGGCATGTCTTTGACGACGGTCCGGCGCCGACAGGCTTGCGGTACTGCATGAATTCGGCAGCCATGAGATTCATTCCGCTCGAGGAACTCGAGGAGGAAGGTTTCGGTGAATATTTGGCGTTGTTTGAAGAGACAGATTGATCGATCTGTCTCTCGAGCGATTTCATGATCCGCACTGAGCCGTATCAGGTCTTCGCCATCAAAATATGCAATGACCCTCGAGATTGCGTACACGCACCGTTACTCGTGTTGTTCATCACACCCAACCGTGGTCTGATACTCACCGAGAATGGTAAGCTCGAGCCGATATGCCGCGCACAGGTGAACCCATTCTGATCGAACGTCCCGTCTCCTGGGTGGCACTGGTGGGTTTTATGGGCACGGGCAAATCCAGAATTGGCTGGGAACTGTCTCGGGCGTTGGCGCTGCATTTTGTCGACACCGACAAGGTGATCGAACGCATCACAGGTTTAACCATTCCACAAATTTTTGAACTTTACGGCGAACCCACCTTCCGCGCCTACGAAACCGAAATTGTGGACCGCTGCATTGCCCTGGACGAAGCCGTGGTGTCCTGCGGCGGCGGTACTTTCATGAACGACGAAAACCGCCTGAAGTTGCTCGAGCGCGGTCCGGTGGTCGCGCTGCGAGCCAGCCCAGAAACGATTTTTGAACGCACCAAACGCAGCACCCGCCCACTCTTGCAAGTTCCAGACCCCTTGGGTCGAATCTATGAATTGCTCGAGATGCGCAAACCGTTTTTTGACGCTGCGCCGATTCAAGTGTCCACCGACGGACGGTATCGCAAAGAGGTTGTGGCGGAAATCATTGCGCGACTCGAGGCTTGGCAGGATGGTGTCGAATTTGACCCGAGCAGTTTGGGAGAGCACAAATGAGCGAAGTTCAGGTTAAACTCGAGCCGCAATATACTGTTCGTATCGATCAGAATTTACTCGAGCGCGTGAGGGTTCCCCATGCCAGGGTTGCCGTTATTGCCGATGAAACCGCCGCGAAATACCACCTGACCAAACTCGTCACCAGCCTCGAAGCGGGCGGCTCGAGCGTCAAGGTTTTTACCGTACCAAGGGGTGAAGCCTGCAAAAACCTGGATGTTTTCGCCAAACTCCTCTCGAGCCTCGCGCTAGAAGGTTTGACCCGAGACGCTGCCGTGGTCGCGCTCGGTGGCGGCGCAACCTCGGATTTGGCGGGTTATGTGGCTGCCAGTTACTTGCGCGGCATTGCGTTTTACGTTTGCCCCACAACCTTGCTGGCAATGGTCGATGCCAGCGTCGGCGGCAAAACCGGCGTCAACCTTCCTGAAGGTAAAAATCTGGTCGGCGCGTTCCATCAACCCAGTGGTGTTTTCGCCAGCCTCGAGACGCTGCTGACCTTGCCAGACCGAACCTTCCGCGAAGGTGCAGCCGAAGCCTTCAAACACGGTTTGATTGCCAACCCAAATTTAATGCAACCCATCCTCGAGCCAGATTTTAACGCCGAATCCGAAAAGCTCGAGGCATTCTTGAAAGATGTGATTCAAGTCAAAGCCGATGTGGTCGCCATCGACCCCAAAGAAAAACACGAACGCGCCTTTTTGAATTACGGTCATACCCTCGCACACGCGCTCGAGGCGGTCACAAGCCACAAACTTCCGCACGGCGAGGCGGTCGGTTACGGAATGCACTATGCCGCAATTGTTGGCAGGATTCTGGGCTATGTGGACGTGACCGCGCACACCAAAGCCTTCCTCGAGTACCAACAACCCGCCAAACTCCTCAACCTCGAGTTTACGGACGTTGACCCCTTCATGGCTCGAGACAAAAAAGCCGATTCTGAAGGTGTGCGATTTGTGATGCTGCATGAAATCGCCAAACCGAACCTCGAGCGCGTAAGTCGTAATGTGCTGCTCGAGGCTTGGGCGGAATTCAAAAGAGCGTTCTGATCGTAGGGTGCGCCGTGCGCACCGTCGTTAACATGTTCTCGGTGCGCACGGTGCACCCTACAAAACCCGAGTTCCAGACGAAATTTGCGAAATCTCGAGCTTCAACGTCCTCGAGAAAAATCTGTATCTGAAGTACACGGAACTCGGGCTGGAAACGAACAATACGCAAAACCTGGTTTTCCAGTAGCGAGAAAATTTTGCAAAAGCGCAAACGAAAAAATTGAATCCCGCCCGATCACGGCGCTCGAGTGACACTGTTTGCAATCGGTCACATCCATATTCGCTTCAACGCTGCCGTCAGGATTGAACGCGGCGAACGCCCAAGCATCGTTTTTGCTCGAGTTTTGTTTGACCATGACATGCACGTTCTGTTGACCCAAACGACCAAGACTCGAGCCGTAAAAGGCTTGAATCACCAGCATTGAACCCACGGGAAGCGGCTTGCCATCTCGAGTCGCGTCAATCACATTTTGCGAGGCAAATTCGTCACGGATCAAACCGTCTGGGCGTTCCACGGTGGCATATTTGATCAGTTGGATTTGAAAGTTTTTGGGAAACGCAATTTCGTTCACCACGGCTTTTTGCTGCGGCTCGAGCCAGTACGCGACCAAAGCCAGCGCAATTGCGCCCAGAAAGAAAATGGTTGGAGTCAATTTGGGTTTCAACATTTTTGTTACGCAAGATTCGCCGCAAACGTTCAGTCCCCCAAGTTTAACCGAATAGAATGCGATCAGAATGTCATTGGCTCAACTTACATTTTTAGGCTCGAGTGATTCTCAAGGTGTGCCGCGTTGGTGGTGCAATTGCGAGGTTTGCTCGGAGGCTCGAGTCACCAAAATCAACGCCCGAACCCGCCCGAGTGTGCTGCTCGAGCTTGAGGGTGTGAACGTTTTGATTGATGTCAGCCCAGAATTTCGGATTCAAGCCACCCGAGAGAATTTACGGAACCTCGAGACGGTGCTGATTACCCATGCGCACAACGACCATATTTTGGGTTTGGGTGATGTGCTCGATTACCTGCGTCATGAAGGTGCGAACACCCAGATTTACGCACCCGAAAGTGTACTGCCGCAACTCGAGCAACGTTTTGCATACGCTTTTAAGGGGAAATACGCCTCGAGGTTTCATGCCTTTCCCGAAGTCCTCGAACTTTATGGTTGGAAAATCACCGCGTTTGAAGTTCCGCACGGTTTTAACGGTACGGCAAATGCCTTTAAACTCGAGCGTCACGGCAAAACTTGGGTGTATTGCTCCGATTCGATTGGACTCAGTGATGAGCTTCTCGAGCAGCATTTTCAAAACCTCGAGCTGCTGATTTTGGGCACGAGTTTCTGGGATGAATCCAGCGCCGATTACGCGGGTCGTAGCGTTTACGATGTGCTCGAGGCGCTCGAGGTGGTGGAAAAGATCAAACCTGTCAAAACAGTCTTCACTCACCTTGGACACGGGGTGGACGCTCGAGATGCAGATAAACTCCCAGCAAACGTTTCAATCGCGCAGGACGGCTTAAAACTCGAGTTGTGGTGAATCACTCGAGGTCGCGCGGTCCAAAACCCGCTGGTAACAATTCAGAAACACTAAAAACCCGAGTTTCGTTCTTGTCGTTGACCATGACCACCTCAGCGTTTTCGCCAAACTCGAACATGATTTGTCGGCACGCGCCGCAGGGCGAACTTGGCGGGCTGGCGAGGGTGTAAACCACGGCTTTGCTAAACCCCCGAGTGCCTTCGGAAACCATCTTTTGAATGGCGGTTTGCTCCGCGCACCTCGAGAGTCCGTAACTGGCATTTTCGACGTTGCAACCGGCGTAAATTTTGCCGTCAACGCCCAGCAGCGCCGCGCCGACGTGAAATCTCGAGTACGGGGCGTAAGCGCGGTCAAAGGCGGTTTTGGCGGCTGCCAGCAATTCTGGGTCGATGTTCATGGCTCAGTTTACCCATAAATGTCAAGCTTTTAGGTTGCGCCCTCACTGGCGGCTTGATTGTTCTTATCGGTTTCGGGCGGTTGGTTTTCGTCTTGTTTTTTGGTCACGCGAACCTTCAAAATACGGCGTTCATCGGCTTCTTCGATCTGAAAGACCCAACCTTCAAACTCGGTCTCCTCGCCCTGCTGCGGAATATAACCAAATTGATGGTAGATAAAGCCAGAGAGCGTGTCGAATTCACCCTCGAGTTCCTCGCCAACGTCGATGCCCAGCGCGTGTTCGACCTGATCGATTTTCATGCTGGCTTCAAGCACCATCACGCCGTCCTCGAGTTGTTCGATCTGACTGACCTCGGGTTCGTCGCTTTCATCGTAAATCTCGCCGACCAGCTCCTCGAGTAAATCCTCTAAAGTCACCACGCCTGCCGTGCCGTCGAATTCGTCGACCACGATTGCCATGTGCATTTTTTTCTCTTTGAGTTTGCGCAGCAATTCTGGCACGCGCATGGTTTCTGGAGCAAAATAGGTTTCGTGAACGATGTCGCGCACCTTCACGTGCTCGAGTTCATTTAAATGCTTTAAAACCTCGGAGATTTTCACCACGCCAATAATGTGGTCGGTGGTGTCCTCATACACGGGCAACCTCGAGTAATTGTGCTCCCAATCCAGCTCGAGCAATTCTTTTAGTGTGGCGTCGGCTTCTATCGCAATCATTTTTGGGCGCGGCGTCATGACGCGGCGCAGGGTCGTGTCGGTCAGGTCAAAGACCTTGTAAACCAATTCTTTCTCGTCATTCTCGAGCACGCCCTGTTCGCTCGAGGCGTTCACGATCATGCGAATCTCTTCTTCGGAGTGCGCGGTGTGATGACCCGACACGGCTTTGACGCCGAACAAACCAATGATCCCGCCACCGATCCACGCCAACATCCTCGAGAGTGGACCGAAGACCCAGGCGAAGCCCATCAGTGGAATAATCAAGAACATTGCCAGGGTTTCGGCGCGTTGAATGGCGAGCGATTTGGGCACGAGTTCGGCAAAAATCACGGCGATAAAGCTCGAGATCAGCAAACTGATGATCGTGGCGATGGTTTTGATCGAACCCTCAGCCACGCCAAAACTGAGGAGCGGTCCTTCAAACAGGCGTCCAAGGGCTGGTTCGGCAACAATACCCGTCGCGATGCTGGCGACCGTGATGCCCAGTTGGGTGGCGGCAATGTAAAAACCAATGTTTTCGACCGCTTTTTGCACCAATTTGGCTCGGGCATTGCCCTCATCGACCAGTTGATCGATACGGGTTTTGCGAATGGAAACCAGAGAGTACTCGGCTGCGACAAAAAAAGCGTTCAGCAGAATTAGCAAAATCAATAAACTTAAACCGACGGCATCCGACATCTTTGGCGTCTCCTCAAAACGCCTGCGTTCCTCGAGCGAAACTCCTCGAGAACGCGTTTTGCTTCAGCCCAAATGCAGGCTGAGCAAAC
>CAXTTL010000174.1:0-10382 GCA_964247135.1 uncultured Deinococcales bacterium
TTCACATTTCGATCCTGAATGACTGCCGCTCCAGGGTGGATTGCCCGGAGTGTCACACCGTCAGGAATCGTGACATCGGGTTGAACGTTATACGAAAAAATACCGTCGGCAAGGTAGACCGTCGCACCGCTCGGAATGCCCGTCATGGCTTTGGCAATCGTCTTGCACGGCAGGGCGCTCGAGCACATATTGGTATCCAAACCGTTCGTTTCATCGACAAAACGGTCACTCGAGGTTGCGACTGCGACGCTCGCTTGGCTGGTCGTGCTGCCTGTCGCGTTGGTTGCCGTGAGCGTAAAGGTTGTGTTGGCAGTCACGTTGACCATTTTGCTGGTCAATCCTGTGACATCACCCACACCGTTGTCAAGACTTAAACTGGTCGCGCCCGTGGTTGCCCAATTCAGGTTGACATTGCCGCCGCCTGCCGCCAAAGAATCTGGCATGGCGCTAAAACTCGAGATGGTCGGCGCTGGCGGTAAGACTGTGACTGTGGTTGTGGCTGTCGTGCTGCCGTTCGCGTTGCTGGCGGTCAGTGTGAAGCTTGTGGTGCTGGTGACGTTGACAGATTTGCTGTTCAGTCCCGTGACATCGCCCACGCCATTGTCAATGACCAGTGTGTTGGCATCCGTGGCGTTCCAGGTCAAATTGACCGAACCGCCGCCGCTCGGCAATGTGGCTGGCGTGGCTTTGAAATTTGCCAAGCTGGGCATTCCCTCCAGCGGCGCGATGAAGGTGCAGGCTTTGTTGTTTGCGGCATCAATGGCACAGGCGACAAAAACCTTGCCGTAGATTTCGGACGCCGCCAGCGTCAAAGATTGCCACTGGTAAGGTGCGGCGGTGAACGCTGTGATTGGCGACTTAGTGACGTTAAACGTCGGCACGAGTTGAATCCCCAAAAGCCTCTCGAGCGTGACTTTCACAACCCCAACGTTGTCGCTGGCTTCCACATGCAGTGTGATTCGGGCATTGCCCGCCACGACTGGTGTGATGCTCGAGGTCAGTGTCAGGGTTGGCGGTGTTTTATCGTACAGAACCCCAAAAAAACCAGGTTTAATGGCGGTAATGTTCGTCTTTGCAACGTTGGTGACAGGATTGAACGTCGTGACCAGACCTTTGATCGCCCCGCCCAGCGAAACAATTTGCGGGACTGGCGGGGTTGCCACCGCACAATAGGACGCCGCACCATGAAACGGCTGATTTGGGTTGAGGCTCGAGTAATTGCTGTCATAACCGAGCAGCACAGGGTATTCTTTGATCGCGCCGTTCAGGTAGGTTTTTTCGGCTGGGTTGCAACCCGCCCCGAGGGTGTCAACAAACCAGCAGCCGCTCAGGTCGCTGGCGCAATCCAGGGCAATTGAAATGTGTGTCGGTACAGGACCCGCGCCACGAACTTTGCTGGGGGCTTGCGCTGGCACGGCAATGCTGAGTTCGGCTGGTATTGCCAGTGTCGTCTCGGGAGACTCGAGCTTGTAAACCGAACCCGAAATCAATTGTGGGTCGCTGGTAAATCCGCTCGAGACTGGCGTTAAACTCAGGTTGATTGGTGCGCTGAGGGCATTCGCTGGCACGAGGAGCGACGCTTGATTGTCGCTTGCGGTGACGGTTGCGCCCGACGCTCCAACATTGCTGGGCGGCGCTGGGTCGCCACCACAGGCTGCCAGTGTTAACACCAAAAGTATCAGTACCGCAAATCTCGAGTTTTTTTGCATCAGTCTTTCCTCCGATTCAGAGTGTTGCAAAATAGCCGTTGCTCGAGCGTTGCTCAAAGCCAAATACTGTCCAGAATTGCACAAATACCAGTCCCTCAGAAACGTTATGACACAGTTCTCAGGCGGGTTTTCCGAGGACGGAATCGATCCCAGAGCGTTTTGCTTCGTTTTTGTCCTGTCACAATTGCTTCCAGGGTATCCACAGCGTAATTCACCTCATCGAGCGTGTTGTAAAAGTAAAAACTGAGGCGACAACTTGCCGGAGGGGTCAATTTGAGTGCGTGATGTGCCAGCGTCGCGCAGTGACAACCTGCTCGAGATTCCACGCCAGCCTCGTTCAGGGCTTGCGCCAGACCCATTGGGTCGTGTCCCACAATGTTGAAGGCAACCAACGACGTGCGCCGGGCTGCATCTTTGGGTCCGTAAATGGTGATGCCAGGAATTGCCGCCAGCCTCTCGAGCGCTCGGGCTGTCAGTTGCTTGTTCCAGGCGCTGATACGGTTCATGGCAGATTCGACCATTTGACTTTCGATGGGCTTGGCGCTTTGAAAATACGTCAGCCGTTTTGGGTTTAACGCCAGATCAAGCACCAAACGCAAGGCTTGACCCGAAATGATCGTTCCCAAAATGTTTGGTGTTCCCGCCGCGTACTTCCACGGCAAGGCGTTGTAGGCTACGTGCTCGGGAAAAACCTGCCCTTCGGCAATCATGTCCCCGCCGTACAAAAACGGTAAGGAAGTCTCGAGCAGGTGTTCTTTGGCGTACAAGACACCGTTTCCAAACGGGGCTAAAATTTTGTGAAACGAAAACGAGAGGTATTCGACATCCAATTTTTGCACATCCACAAATGAACTCGGCACCAATTGAGCACCATCAATCAGCAAATAAGACCGTTGTTCACCGCTCGGTTGCAGGTAACCGCTCGAGTTTGCCAGAGTCCGAATCGTTGCCAGTGGGTTGCGCGTTCCAAGAAAATTAGACGCACCGGTACAACACACCAGCTTGGTCCGCGAATCAATCAGCGAAGCCAGATGCTCGAGATCAAGTTCGCCTGTAACAGGATCAAAACGCACCAAACGGTATTCGACGCGCCGACCAAACTTGGGCAGGATTTCGCGGCACATCGCGTACCACGGGACGTAATTCGAGTTGTGTTCCATCAGGGTTGTGACCACGTTATCGCCGTCCCGAAATTCGGTTAAGAGCGAGTACATGACCGCATTGTGCGCTTCGGTGGTGTTTCGGTACACGGCAATGTTGCGTCGGCTTGGCGCGTTAATAAACCTCGAGATCGTATCGTAAGACTCCTCGAACAGTTTGGTCATGGCTTGCGACGCGTCGGATTGCCCGCGATGCACGTTCTCGTATCCAGGTGCGAGTTGCTGGTACAACGCCAACAACTCGCGGGGCGGTTGGGTGCTGGCGGCGTTGTTGGTCACAATTCGACCCGATTTTGGAAAGCTGAAATGCTCGCGGATGGCTTTGATCTCGAGTGTGTCCGAACTCATAATGCTCCCTTCGAGCGGTTCAGGAGAGATATTAGGCTCGAGTTTCAAAGCCCGAGCTTGTTGGATAAAATGAGGTTCAAATCTGATAGTTTGTTTTCGACTTGGTTTTGCTGCTTGTTTTGGACAGCTCGAACCGCGCCAACGCCCGAGTGTTCAAGAATTCAAGCTCGAGTTCATTTTCTTGGTTCAGGGCAACTTCGAGAACGCAAATTTGGCAACGGTTTTGGTCGTCTCGAGCGCACCTTGTTTGGGTTTCCAAGCCATCACCTGATAAAAAACGCTGCCTTTGAGCGCGAGCAGCATCGCCATTTTCAGCGCGGGCTTTTGTTTTGGTTTTGTGCCTTCAATCGATTTGGCGCTGTCGCCAAAGCCTGTGATCGGCTTGAATTTCCCACCTTCAAAACCGCCCTCGAGCAAGGGCAGAAATTCGAGGGTTTTGTTCCAAGCTTTTTGGGCGGCAGCACGATTGGCAGAAACGCTGATTGACAGCCCCAAGAACATGTTCGGTGAGTCTTCACCCTCAAGGTTGAAGCCTTTTGGGGCGTAAGAACAATCGTATTTGATCGTGCCGTCCGAGAGCGGCTCTTGGGCGGCTTTTTGTTGCAAGCCTACCCCGATCAAACGTGTTGCGTCCGAAAGCGTGATGATCTGGCAAGGGTCAATGGTTTTGGGTGCGGCGCTCGAGGAAGTGCTCAAAAGGATGAACATTGCGGTCAGGCTCGAGGTGAAGTGTTTGGGTGTTCGCAATCTTTTTTGAAAACCAGATGCCAACTTCAGCGGTAAAGTTACAATTCTAGTCCATGATTTTTTTTGCTGCATGTTCATGACCAACCTCCAAAGCACAGGTTAGAAAAACTGCCGTTGCTCGAGCGTTGCTTAATTGAGAACACCGTCCAGAACTGCACGAATGTCAGTTGACCGAACGGTATTCTCGAGCCGAAGCGGTGTTTGCTTTGGTTAAGCTGGAACGCCCACCGTGATCGAAACGCTATCGGTTCCGTGTAGGTTTTCGGGGTCTGTGACCATCAACTGAAGTTTCAAGATTCTGGCTGGAGCGTCACCAAAGCCGTAATCGGCTGGGACAATGCAGGGCAATGATTTTTGCAAGAGCTTGCAGGTTTTGGGTTGAATCACTTGCGATGTCCCGTTTGGGAAAATTATTTTCCACTCGAGAACGTACTGACTTGTTGGCGTGCCACCTGGGTCATCTATCGTGTAAAACAAGTAAATGAGGGCGCTCGAGCTTGGGTGCTGCGAGCCGTCCGCTGGACCAGTGATCTTGACCGTGGGTGGTCCACTGATGGGTTTTGGCACGACGCTCAGGTTGATCGAGGCTGTTCCTTTCAGACCGTAAGCATCAGTTCCAATCAAGGTAATGGTGCGTGTTTGATTCGTGGTGAAGACATAATCAAATTCGCAACCGCTGCTGGGCATGGCAGCGTCGCTCGGATTGCTGCTCTTCCAGACAAGGCTGGTGCAAGGCAACGAACCAAAAATACCGTCACCGTCAACCGAACTGCCTTTGAAATGCACGCTGGTGCTGTTTGACCAGAGCGGCGTTGGGTCGCTCGAGACGGGCGAATCAATATAGACTTTGGGCGCAAGATTGATGCCTGTGACGGTAATGCTGGCGCTGACTTGAGCGCCCTTGTCGTCGGTGGCGGTTGCCGTAATCACCCGCTTGCCTGGTGTGGCAAAACCTTTGCTGATGCTCTCTCCTGTGCCAAGGTCGCCGTCCACGTCAGAAGTCCAGTTGACCGTCGGTGTTGGACCGTCCGAGTCGAGCGCGTTTGCAGTGTAGGTGGTCACTTGCGCGAAGGGAAAGCTCGAGTTGTTGCTGGGCGCAGTGATTTGAATGCTTGGCACAGAATTGGGCGTGCTGTTGTATTCGGCGCTGGGATGAGAGGCAAAGACCGTGACCTGCGTGAAGTAGGCTTTTGCCCAACTGACCGGAACGTACACAAAACCAGCATCGCCCCAGCAGTACCCCCACGAGTTCTTGATGATAAAGTATCCGCCGTCTGAGGTTGCCGCCAGGGTTTTGTAATCGCTCGAGAGGTTTGGGTTCGCTTGAAACTCGTCGTTCGAGACGAAGCCTACCACCTGAACAGCATGTCGCCCCCAGTTGTTGACATCTGAAAGTGTGGTCACATAACCCTGATTGTTTGGGTATTTGAAGCCGATTTTCATCAACAGACCCGCAACCATCGGCTGACCTTGCTTCAGAAACTGGCGCATCTCGTCTACAGGCAAACCAAAAGCGTCGTTGTACCAGTCAAAGATCGTATTGGGTTTTGATTCTTTAAAACGCTCGCCGCTCGGGGTCGGCATCGTGAAACCGCAAACACTGAACCCAGTTATGGAGGTGCAGATTTCTTTGAGTTGATGTGAGGAATCCGAGCAAAACTCGGCGTATCCGTTGCAGGATTTGGCATAAAACTCGAGGTTGGTGTTTTCCAGGCGCTTCAAGGATGGGTTGTAATTCCAGGTTTGCTCGAGTGGCAGGGCGTAATGTTGCTCTTGAAAATCTTCGGCACGGTTGGGCAAGATTGCGCCGTCACCGTATTCTCTGGGTTGCCATTCGGCAGCAATCTTGCCCCACAAGAACTGCTCGGACAGGTTGACCCACCGGCTCTTTTCGATGGCTATCCGGGTCTCGAGCGCCGCAGTCAAAGCAAATGCCACACACGTTCCGCGACGGTTGCCTTGGGCTTTGACGCTGGTGGAATAAAACTTGGAACGCCACCAGAAATTCTGGTATAAACCGTTTGGCGTGTGTGCTGTACAATCTCCAGCGTGATCTGATCCCAAACCAGAACCCTCTTCATCGCTTGGTTTGCTTGGAAAACCAGGGGGTTTGGCATCGGCTGGAACGTCTCGAGTTTGCACGCCAGAGCTGATTTGACGCGCATCCAACAGTTCGGCGGGATTGGCATTCAAGATTTTACCAAGCTCATTTCTTGCCTTCAGCAGCGTCTCGAGGTTGGCTCCGATCAGGCTGTCTGGGGTTGGCAAGCTGGGTTTCAGGGCAACCGAGAGTTCGTCGTAACTGGTGCGGTAGGCTAAAAGTTGGTTGTTCGGGTCTTCAAACTTTTTTCGTGATGCCAACATATCGCCGTACAGCGCAGGCTTGCCATCGGTGACCACCTGAAACGATCCGTTGTTGCCCTGAAGGGTCAGCAGGTAATTCCCATCGCCCAGAACTTGCAGGTTTGGGTCAGTTGGGTCAGGCTCGAGCAACGCTTTGTTGTACGCGGGTGATTGCAGCGCAAGGCGTTTGACCTCTGCCGTATTCGCCTGGATTTGAGCCTCCGCCTTTGCCTTGCCTTCACTGCGAAGTTTCAGGGTGTCCAAAGCGAAACCCTCAAAACCCGCCTGGCGTTTGAATTCCTCGGGCGTGACCATGTTTGCGCCGTCTGGGACTGGACCACCGAAAGCATTTTCTGGCTTCAGGATCGGGTCTGTGTTGCCTGGTTCGCTCGGGCACGCCACCAGACCGATTGACAGGGCGATAAGACTTAAGGGGATCAGCAATCTGAGAAATCGTTTCACGTCACTACCTCCAGGCAGTAACTTAGGAAACATGGCGTTGCTCGAGCGTTGCTCGAAATTAAAGTGTCAGCAGGTCGCGGTTTTTCTCGAGGAATGACTTTTGCAATTCAGGGAAATCATTGAGGGTTGCCGCCATCTCGAGCACAAGTTTTTGGGCAGATTGGCTCACCTCGAGTGCTTTTTCAAGTTTCCCTGTTGTTTCAAGCGCAAAGGCGAGCACCCGACGCAACTCGAGGGTTTCAAGGGTTTGCACCTTGACCGAAACCCGCTCCAGTGCTTGAGCAATCATTTCATCGGTCAAACGATTTAGGACTGTCAATGCCCGAAGTTCGGTGGCTTGTAACCAAACGACATAGCGTTCTGCCTGCGGTTTGGTCTCGAGCACGCTCAGGGCTTGGGCTGGTTGATCCAACATCAAATACGCCTGCGCTTTGTACAGCAACTCGAGGTCGTGATCGTCGGCATTTGGGTTTTCGGTCTGGGTTTCCAGCAAAACCTGCAATGCCTCGAGCGGTTGGTTTTGGAGCAGCAGCCTTTGGGCGCTCAGGCAGCAACTCCAGGCGACAAATTCGCCGTGTTCAGCTTCGATCAGGGTCGCGGCGCGTTGCAAATATGGTTCAGCGCCCAACAGGTCATTGAGGTTCATGTGAAGTTCTGCCAGGTTCAAGCCGCACAGGATGACTTCATGAAGCAAATTTGCAGCTTCAGCCGTCTGAAATGCGTTTTGGTAGGCAGCCAAAGCTTTGCCGTATTGCCCTTGTTCTTCAAAAATCGTGCCGAGCGTGTTGTACGCCTGGCTTCGCAGGTGCGGATTGCGATCTGCGCCAGGTAACGTCAGGCTCTCTTGAAGCTGCGAAATGGCTGCTTCGGTTTTGTTCAGGCGGTTGAGCGCTCCAGCCAAATTGATCAGAATGTGTTGTTGATGCTTTATTGCACCCGTTTCTCGTGCCAAATGAAGGGCTTGCTCGAGCAGTGCTTCAACTTCGGAACTTTCCCCCAGCCGCCAATGGATTGAAGCCAGGTTGGTCAGCACGACAATTTGATTTTTGGTATTGCCAATCTGCTCGTTCAGGGTTTTGACAAACCGAGTATGCAGCAGCGCCTGCTCGAGATGCCCTTGTTGCAAGGAAGTCTCCTTTAAGAGACCATGCAGTTGCGCTTGCATGGCGGGATTTGGTTCGTGATTTGAGTTTAGTGCTACTTGGGCAACCTGTTCTGATTCGCTCAATTGTCCAAGTCGCAGGAGGGCGAAAGCACACTCGTACTGCGCTTGGATGCTGAGATCGGCAGGCAGGTCAGTCAAGGATAAGATCGTTGTTGCCAGTTGCCTGGCTTCCTGATAACTGCTTTGCGCGTTGCAAGTTTGGCAACGAAAAAGCGTCACGATTGCCTGAGCCGTGCTTGTGCCAAGTCGCTGACTCAAGCGCTCGAGTTCAAGGATTTCAAGTTCAAGTTCTGAAATCTGGTTGAGTGTCAACCAGATTTTGGTACGGGCTTCGTGAATCTTGAAAGCCACCTCATCCATTGCATTGTCCTCGAGCGCCTTGTGGTATTGCTCGAGGGCTTCTTGGTTCGCATACACTTTTTCTGCCGCTTCTGCCGCCTTCACCCGCCACGTCACAGCCTCGAGCTTTAACCCCGCTTTCTCGAGATGATTTGCAATTTGTGCGGGTTGAGAAGCGGTTTTCTCGAGACTCGTTGCCAGTTTTTGGTGCAGCAATTTCTTGCGCTCGTTTGAGAGGTTTTCTTCAATCGAAGATCCTATCAGGTCGTGCGCGAACTTGTAACCTTCAGAGAACGGCTCGAGGATTCTGGCTCGAATCGCGTTTTCCAGCCCTTCCAGTCCTTCCCATTCGTTTAAGGCTGTCGCGCCCTGAAGCGTCTCAAGGCTGAAACCGTCACCGGTCAGGCTTGCAGCCTCCAAAAGTCGTTGCGAGGGCGCTCCCAGGCTTTTGACGCGACGAAGCACGGCATCGCGGACGCTGGGCGGGATGGGCAGTTCGGCGTAATCGCTGGTTTCATTGTCGAACGGCGTGATCCAACCGCCACTCGAGTCCAGTGTCAAAAGTTCAGTGTCGAATAAATTTCGGATCGTCTCGAGCGCAAAGAACGGGTTGCCGCCCGTGGCATGGTGAAGGCGTTTGGAAAAAAGCGTTGCGCCATCCGCACCAGAAAGTCCGCGCACCAACTCGAGCACATCGTTTTCGGCGAGCGGCTCGAGTTCGATCAGCACAGCTTGACCGCTGGCGACGAATTGTTCGATCATGCTTTGGGTATCGGCTTGCAAATCGCCGCGCCTGAAGGCGGCAATCAAGTGCTTGCCGCCAGTTCCCAAAAAGCGCTGCGAGGCGTACAAGCCCAACTCGAGGCTTGCGGCATCAAAAAACTGCATGTCATCGCTGATCAGGATTGGCAAATCGCGCAAAACCAGCATCACCAGTTCGACGAAGGCGTTAAAAAACCGCAGGCGCTCTTCAAGCGAACCAATCAGTGGCGGCGGTTCACTCGAGAGTGTTGGCAGCAACCTCGAGAGTTCACGCTTGACCCAAACGGGCAATTCGAGCCTCGGGTGTGCCTCGAGTAAATCTGAGATGGTACGGATTGCGGTGGAATACGGCGCGAGGCTGTCGCCTGGTCGTCCGGTGTTCTGATGAAATGCGCCCTTGGTGGCGGCAAACTCGAGCATCAACCGTGTTTTGCCAACCCCAGGTTCGCCAGAAATAAAGATCAGTTGTCCCGCACTCCAGGCGGCTTCCATTTGCGCCCACGCCTCAACCCTGCCGACCAGAGGCGCGGTGCGTGGCAGCAACAACGCCTGACTCGAGACTCGAGTTTGCGCTTGAGGCATCAGGGTTTGCGCCGCCCGAATTTGCCTTGCCAGTTCCAGCGTTTCTGGCAGAGGCTCGAGCTTGAGTTCGGTATTCAGAATGACCTTGAAGCGTTCAAATTGCTCGAGTGCCGCCTCGCGTTCGCCCAGCAGGTAATGCAGCCGCATGATTTCACGGTGTTGCCGCTCTTGAAGTTCGTCCTGTTCGAGCAATTTTAAATGCAGTTCGAGCGCCCGCCGCCATTCACCGCGAACCTCGAGGCGTTCGGCGAGATCGAGCATGGCTTTTTTGTAGAGTCGCTCGAAAAACCCGCGTTTGACTTCCAGCCATTCGTCAAAACCGCTCGCGCCCGAAAGCGCTAAACCCTCGAGCAAAACACCCTTGTACATTTCGAGCGCCGTCTCGGGGTCATCTCCAGCGACCGCATTTAAGAATGTTTGAGCATCGCTCGAGAATGGCTCAGCCAAACGCAGGTCATCACCCACCGATTCGCAACGCCCCTCGAGTTGTGGGGTTTTGGTTTTCAGGCGGTGCAACTCACGACGCAAATTGCGCCGCGCCGAATCCTCATCCAGATCGCTCCAAAGTAAACCCACCAGCTTACTTCTGGGGGTCGAACCTTCAAGCGCCAGGTACGCCATCAGGGCGAGCACTTTTTTGAACGATAATTTTAATTCCTGGTCATTCAAAACCAGTCGAGCCGAACCCAAAAAATGACTCTCGAGCGCATTGTGCGGCGTCATCTCGAAGTCTGGCTTCAGCGACATGCTCTAGATTACTCGAGA
>CAXTTL010000175.1:0-10314 GCA_964247135.1 uncultured Deinococcales bacterium
ATCACCATCTGCACTTTAAGGAATACCAACATGCCCATCCTTTTTTACGGAACTCGAGAAGTCCCTTACGGCTGCTTCTCGAACTTCAGCGCCCACAAATTCAAGCTCGAGAACATCGAATGGCGCACGAGTGAGCATTACTTTCAAGCCATGAAATTCTATCCGCACTGGGATCACATTAATGCCCTTCGCGCCATGCCAAGCCCCATGCAGGTTGCCAAAGCGGGACGCTCGAGAGCCAGACCACTGCGCCCAGACTGGGAACAAGTCAAAGACGACATCATGCGGGCTGCCGTGCTCGCCAAATTCTCGCAAAACCTCAAGATTCAAAACGTGCTGCTCGAGACTGGAACTGAAGATTTAATTGAGAACACCACGCACGACCATTACTGGGGTTGCGGCAGCACTGGAACGGGAAAAAACATGCTCGGCATTATTTTGATGGAAACCCGAGAGATACTGCGCTCGAGATTGGAGAACAAAACATGAACCCATTACAACGCGCTCGAGTGAGTCTTGAAGGTTTATCAATTGGTGATGCCTTTGGGCAGCAATTCTTTTTCACCAATGGCGTTTATGAAGCGATAGCTGAACGTCAACTCCCCTCAGCGCCTTGGTATTACACCGACGACACCATGATGGCGTTCTCAATTTATGACTCGCTCGAGAATCACGGTTGCATTGATGCAGACAAATTGGCGTTGATGTTCGCAAAACGCTACACCAATGATCCCGCTCGAGGTTACGGCGGCGGAATGCACGATACGTTGCGAGCAATTCAAAAAGGTGAACATTGGCAAAAAGTCACAACACAAGCCTTTGGAGGTATGGGTTCATTCGGAAATGGTGCTGCCATGCGAGTTGCACTCCTGGGCGCATATTTTGCAGATGGTCTCGAACGGGTGGTTTCTGAAGCCACACTTTCGGCTCGAGTGACCCACGCACACATGGAAGGCATTGCAGGTGCGATTGCAGTAGCGGTTGCAACAGCCTTAGCGCAACAAGGTCAAGTTATTGGCAAAGAATTCCTTGAGAAAGTCATTGAACTTACACCTGACAGTGAAGTGAAAAGCAAGCTGGCTCGAGCAACAAAGTACACAGAATACACTCCTATAGAAACAGCCATTCATCAACTTGGCGTGGGTTGGGGAGTCTCGGCACAAGATACAGTTCCATTTTGCATTTGGTGTGCTTCAAAACACCTCGAGAATTTTGTTGATGCCATGTGGTACACGGTCAGCGGTCTTGGAGATCGAGACACCACTTGCGCGATTGTCGGCGGCATTGTCGCGGCTCGAGTTGGAATGGAAGGCATTCCGAACGCTTGGCGTACTGCTAGAGAAGATTTGCAAATTTGGGAATCAACATGAAATACATCCAATGCCCCACCGAATACAACCCGCACCACCTCGAGCCAACCCTTTTTCTGGCGGGTGGAATCTCGAGTTGCCCAGATTGGCAAACTGAATTGACTGCAAAACTCGTGCGCACGAATTGGACTGTTCTCAACCCGCGTCGAACAGATTTTGATGCAGAAAACTCGAGCTTGGCAATTCAGCAAATTGATTGGGAGTTTCGGCATTTGCGGCTTGCCAGTGCAATCGCGTTTTGGTTTCCACCGCAAACACTTTGCCCGATCACCTTGTACGAATTGGGTGCGTGGAGCATGACGAACAAGAAGCTTTTTGTGGGTGTTGACCCGAATTATCAGCGCCTTTTGGATGTCAAAATTCAAACCCAACTCGCTCGTCCTGATGTTGTTGTGCTCGAGTCGTTGACGGATTTGGCTGATGTACTCATAGGAGGTATTTTATGAATATTTTAGGACTCGAGATTCCGCAATGGTTCTGGGATTACTCTGGCTCGGTGGCGGTGGTTGTTTCGCTGGTGTACCTGTTCAAAAAGCACATTGCGTACTGGCATTGGTCGAATCTTTCTGTCGTGCCGTTCTTTATTTTGTTCGTCGCTCAGGGCGCGTGGTTGTTCGCGGGACTGCAAGTTTCGTACCTAATTTTTGGCATTCACGGTTTGTACTTGTGGTTTCTCGAGCAACGCCGCGACAGGGGAGAGATTCGTTTTAACGAACCCGCTTGGTACGCCGTGACCTGGGCGGTCAGTCTGGCGATTTTTGTTTACACGGTGTACCTGACCGATTTTTCCAACCCTTGGAATTGGTTGCAATTCGCCATTGTCGGCATTCAGTTGATTGCCAATTTCGGCACGACGCGCAAATGGACTTGGAGTTGGGCGGTTTGGATTCTGACCAACATCATGAGCGTTGTTTACTTTTCACACGCGCAAATTTGGGGTCAGTTTGGTTTGCAATTTATACTGATTGCACTGTCAATCAAAGGTTGGATGGACTGGGCAAAGGATGACAAGCAACTTGAAACTCGAGGTTTAAACCGTGTCGAAGCTGTTTCGTAACGGTTTGGTGGTTGGAAAGTTCGCGCCGCCGCACAAGGGGCATCAATTGCTGCTCGAGACAGCCTTAAATCAGTGCCAACAAGTCACGGTGTTGGTCTACTCAAACCCAGATTTCCCGAACATGCCTTCCAAAACCCGAGCAGCCTGGATTCTCGAGTTGTACCCGAACTTGCGGGTGATTGTGCCAGAAAACCCGCCGCACAACGACGCGGACGATTTCACGCAACGCGAGTTTATCAAAAAATTTCTCGAGCGAGAAAACATTGCCCTTGATGTGGTGTTCACGAGCGAATCTTACGGCGCAGGATTTGCAGCGCATTTGCAAGTGGAGCACGTACTTGTTGACCTCGAGCGCGAACAAATCCCAATTTCAGGAACTCGAGTTCGGCAAAATATTCATGCGAACCGTGAAATGCTTGACCCAAAAATCTACAAGCATTTTGTGCAAAAAATCGTCTTTATGGGCGCGGAAAGTACAGGCAAAAGCACCTTGACCGAACGACTCGCGCTCGAGTTTCAAACCAATTTCGTTGCCGAGTACGGACGTGAAGTTTGGATGCAAAAAAATGGGATGCTCGCGCTTGAGGATTATGTTTACATCGCCAAGCATCACCAACAACTCGAGGATGCGGCGCTTCCCGAGTCGAACCGATTTTTGTTTGTGGACACCAACGCGATCACGACCATGTTCTGGTGTTATGCCTACGAAGGTGCTGGACTTCCAGAACTCACAGATTTGGCTCGAGTTGCCGAATTCCGTTACGATCACGTGTTTGTTTGCAACGACGACATTCCATTTGTTCAAGATGGGTGGCGCGACGATGCTGTTTGGCGCTCGAGGCAGCAAAGTATAATCTTGTACGATTTAACCGTTCGGGGCGTACCGTTTACGTTGGTCAGCGGGTCGCTCGAGGAACGGGTTACTCAAGTTAAAGCGCTGTTGGATTTGTAGGGGTGCTGCTGCTGCTTGATCCCAAGACGCACCTGTCTTGCCCTTAAAGCAGCACCTTGCGGGCTTGGGTGCTTCGGGCAGGATCGCTTGACCATTAAAATGCACCTTCTTGAACCTAAGCGTGCACCTTGCGGCAGGTTCGCTCACGGGCATGGTCGTTCGCTGCGCCCTTGCGTTTATTCGCTGCTCGAGAGGACTGCCAAGAACGCCTCTTGCGGCACTTCGACGGTACCAATGTTTTTCATGCGGGCTTTGCCTTTTTTCTGTTTGTTCAACAGTTTTTTCTTTCTCGAGATATCGCCGCCGTAACATTTTGCCAGCACATCTTTGCGGTATGCCTTGACGGTGGCTCGAGCGATAATCTTACCGCCAATCGCGGCTTGAATCGGCACGGCAAACATTTGGCGCGGGATGACTTCCGCCATTTTCTCGACAATTTTGCGTCCCAAAGGGTCGGCTTTGTCTTTGTGACAAATGATCGCCAGGGCGTCCACGATGTCGCCGTTGACCAAAATGCCGACCTTGACCAGGTCGCCCTCACGGTAGCCAATCTGTTCGTAATCCATGCTGGCGTAACCCCTGGACAGACTCTTCAAACGGTCGTGAAAGTCGTAGAGCACTTCGCCGAATGGGACTTCGTAACGCAGCTCGACGCGTTTGCCGATGTACTGCATGTCTTTCATCACGCCGCGTTTTTCGACCAGCAACTGCATGGTGCTGCCGACGTATTCTTCGGGCAGGATAATGCTGAGTTTGATGTACGGCTCTTCGATGCTGTCCACGCGGTCCATCGTGGGCAAGCCAGACGGGTTTTGCAGTAAATAACTCGAGCCGTCGGAAAGGTTGATTTTGTAAATTACACTCGGTGCGGTGGCGATCAAATCCATGTCAAACTCGCGCTCGAGCCGTTCTTGAACCACTTCGGCGTGAAGCAGTCCCAAAAATCCGCAACGAAAACCAAAGCCCAGCGCCTCGGAGGTTTCAGGCTCGAAAGTCAACGCGGCGTCGTTGAGTTGCAGTTTCTCGAGCGCCTCGCGGAGTTTTGGGTATTCGGCGGTGTCGGTGGGGTACAAGCCGCTGAACACCACGGGTTGCGCGGGTTTAAAACCAGGGAACGGTTCGGCGGTGGACCGCATAAAACCGGTCACGGTATCGCCCACTTGGGCGTCGTGAATGTCTTTGATCGCCGCCGTAAAAAACCCGACCTCGCCAGCCTCGAGCACTTCTGAAACCTCGAGCGCGGGACGGAAAACGCCGACCTTATCGACTTCGACGACCTTGCCCGTGTTCCACATTTTGACCTTGTCGCCGCGTTTGATGCTGCCCTCGAGCACCCGCACAAACGGAATCACGCCCTGGTAGGCGTCGAAGACCGTGTCAAAAATAAGTGCTTTTAAAGGTTCGCTGCTGTTGCCGCTCGGCGGCGGAATGCGTTTGACGATGGCTTCCAGAATCTCGTGAACGCCAATGCCCGATTTGGCGCTGGCGAAAATCGCGCCGTCGGCGGGAATGCCGATCACTTCCTCGAGTTCGCGGGCGGCGCCCTCGGGGTCGGCGGCGGGCAAATCGATTTTGTTGATGACCGGAATGATCTCGAGATTACTATCAATTGCCAGGTACGCGTTGACGATGGTTTGCGCCTCGACGCCCTGCGAGGCATCGACCAAGAGCAGCACGCCCTCGCAGGCGGCAAGGGACTTCGAGACTTCATAGTTGAAATCGACATGCCCTGGGGTGTCAATCAAATTCAGGGCGTACTCTTGACCGTCGTCGGCGGTGTAAGACAAGCGCACGGGCGTCGCCTTGATCGTGATGCCGCGTTCACGCTCGAGTTCCAGGGTATCTAGGGTTTGCTCGCGTTTGTCGCGCTCCGACATTCCCCCCGTCAACTCGAGAATCCTGTCCGCAAGGGTGCTTTTGCCGTGATCGACGTGGGCGATAATTGAGAAATTTCTGATTTTTTCAAACATATTTTGGCTTTCAAATGGTTTAGGTTGGCTCGAGAATATTTCAGTTTATTATGATCAATTTGTTTGGATCTTGTAGGGGTGAACCTTGTGTTCACCCTTGATGACGGCGATTTTAAGTTTTGTGCGAAATTGAATTGAATCGTCTCGAATGTAAACAAAACACATGCCTGATTCGTCAGGCTCGAGAAGTGTACCATTTTGGCGCGAAGACATTTGTAAGTTTTTAAGATTGAGGCTTTTGGCACGTTTGTAATCGTTTCGACACACGTCTAATCCGTTTCGCGCCTAGAATCTTGCGCAATGCGTCGCTGGTTTTTCGTCACTTTTTTGACGTTTTGCACCTCGAGTTTTGCGTCCGCGCTCGGGTGGGACGTTAGCGTGCCTGGCGCGAGGGCGAGGCTGGGTTTTGGCGGCGGTTTTTTTGTCGGCGCGTGGTCAGAACTCAGGCTCGAGGTGTCTGGCGCGGGTGCGTATCAAGTGCATTTGGATTCGCAATCTGGACGTTACCGCGACGGTTTCAAACCTTTAACAGCGACGTTGAGGGTCCCTGAAGGTTCGGGCGTGCGGGTTCAAACACTTCAGATTCCCCTCTCAAATCATGTTGCGAAACTCAGGCTCACAGGCGAGGCAGGCTCTCAAACCGTGACGCTCGAGCCTTTTGATTCGGCAATGGCAATCAGTGTCACTGACGGCGTGGCGGGTGCTCGAGGGAATTCGTTTGAACTCTCGAGCGACGATCTGCCAGCCAACCCGGCGCTGTTGTTGGGTGTGCCCGAAGTGGTGGTGGGCAACAATCTGGTGCCGCCCGCATCGTTGCTGGCGGCGCTGGCGGCGGGTTCTCGGGTATTTATGAAGCCCGGGAACCAAATCTTGCCAAAACTGAGCGGCGCCATCGGTTTGGGCAGGCTCGAGCGCGACCCTGCAAGCAGCCGTTTGCCCGCCACCGTCAATTTGGAAGCCCTGGCGCGATCTTTGGTGCCAACGGTAGACGTTCCACCTGGACGGCACACCTTTTTGGGCTGGTGGGCGGTGGCTGGTTTTGTGGTAGGCTTGGGAATTTTCAGTGCGCGTCGGACCGAGCGTGCTTTTGTGATCGGTTCGGCAGCTTTCATGTTTTTGTTCGGTATGGTCGGTTTCTGGGCGTTTGCGCCACAAACCGCTTTCACCCAAAACACGACGCAAGTTTTGATCGGCGCTCGAGGTTGGGGTTTAAAAATGAATCTGGTGTCAAGGTTTGATTTGCAAGCCTCGACGGTCGCCTTGCCAATGGGTGCAAAGTCTTTGACTGGCGAATCCCTCGAGTACCTGACCGACCGAGTCAACCTCAAAACTTTGGCTTGGCAAAAGCATTCGTACCTGCTGCCGCCGGTGGTCGGTGCCGTATCGCTGCGGGTTGTGAATCAAAGAATCGAGAACATTGGCAGCCAAATGTTTAGTGAAATTCAGGTGGTCGGTTCCGGCGTTCAAGAACCCATCGCTCCAGGGAAAAACGCCAAAATATCGCAAACCGGTTATTCCAGCCAGTTCAATTTCGAGGCTTTGCCCATCGGTTCGGTGGTCGGCAAGGTCAAAGGCGTGCCAGCCAAATTCGTGATTGCCCTACCCGAGGACACCCAATGATTCACCATCCATTTGATGATGTGCAACTTTCCAAACCTGTGCCGCCGCCACGGAACCCCTTGCCTCCAGCCTTGCAACTCGAGTTGGCGTATCAAATGGTGCTGGTCGGCTGTCTGATCGAAATGCTGTTGACCGTTTTCTTGTCACCTCGAGGTGAGGCAAATGCGCCTGTGGTCTTTCAATCGGTGGCTGCCTTTCGGGCTTTGGTGTTGCTGGGCTTGACGCTGCTGGTCTTGCCTTACAAAACCCGTGTTGTTCTGCCCGCCCTGCTAATCTGGGCAGCCATGTTGTCCGCCCCAGAATTGTGGGCGTTTGCGCTCGAGGCTCGAGCGGGAATGCCGTTGAGTTTGGTCGGAACGCCGCTGTTGGCGCTCGGCATTCAGGCGAGTTTTAGGTTGCATTCCAAACTTGGGCTGGTTTACTTGGGGCTGCTGCTGGGCAGTGTGCTCTTGCCCACAGCTTGGAATGCGTTTTTCAGCATGGTTCAACCCGCAATCCCAATATGGCTGATCATCTCGAGTCTCATGTGTTTGGTGGCATACTGGAAGGACGCATGATGTTACTTCGATCACCTGAACTCCCCAAAGGCTGGACACACCAGGTTTTAAGCCTCCATCGAACTTGGCATTTGCGGCGCGTTTGGCAATGGAAAGCCCGAGCGGTGGCGGCGCTGACTGTGGTGGCATTGATTGCCGTCATCTTGGGCGCAGATAAACGCTGGTTGCTCGCCAGCGTGCTCGGTGTATTGCTGCCCGCCCCTCACCCGAAAAGCCAAACGTTGCTCGAGATCGAACGCGCCCAAGGCGAAATTTACACCACGGCGCTGGTCGCGCCCGAAGATTCGTTTGGTTTTTCAAAACGTCTGCTCGAGGGTGCGAAATACGTCGTTCACAAAGCCCAACTGCCTGCCCTACCTTGGCTCGAGGGACTGGGAATTTTGCTGCTGGCATCATTGGCGTTCGTGATTCCCGCCCAAAACGCAAGTTCACAAGACAATGCCTTGGCGGTTGCACCAACCCCAACCGAGCAAAGCCTCAACAATCCCTCGAGCGACCCACAAGCCGCGCCGCCAGTCTTGAACGCTCCCGCGTCTGGAGCTGCGCCGCAAGCCGGGCAGGATGCCGCCAACGGCAAACCGGCTTCTGGCGGAACACCAGGCGAAAGTGGTGTCGGAGAGTCAAGACCAGGCGGTGGCAATGCCAGCGACGACCCCGCCGCCGTCAGCCGAGATTACCTCGAGGCGCTCGAGCGCGGCGCGGTGAAATCACAGGATGGACAGCAAAAAACGGGCAACAATGCCAAAAAAGTCGAAGACCTCAACTCGAGCAAGACCGACCAAAACGGTAAAGGTCAGTCGGGTGCGAATGGGCAAAGTTCACAAAATGGACAAAACGGCAAGCCAGGACAAAAACCAGGTTCAGGACAGCAAAACAACGGGCAGCAAGGGAAAAACGGACAGCAAGGACAGAACGGACAGCAAAATGGTTCTGGTAACCCATCAAACCCGAACGGTTCAGGCAAGCAAGGGCAGCAGAACCAAAACCCGAGCGGCAAAAACGGGCAAAAAAATGGGTCTAGTTCGCAAAATGGCGCAGACCGTTTTGATCGCGGTGAAAACAGCGACACTGGCAGCTTCCCAAATCAATCGCCCGAAAATCAAGGTCGCAGCCAACCAGGGCAGGCGGGACGCGGCGGCGGCTTGGGCAATCGTTTGAACGGCACGAACGCCGCCAAAAATGGCAAACTCGAGTACCTTCCAGGTCAAGTGCAAGGCAGTCAAGTGCGAAGCGGCGCAATGCAACTGCCAGGTGATCCACGACGACCACTCACCCTGACCCCAGGCACGCCAGCCTATCAACGCGCTGTCGAAAATGCGGTGCTCGACCCGAGGTTGCCACCCGAATACCAAGAAATGCTGAAAAATTATTACAAGTAATTTGTTAACATAACTTCATGAACCCGCTTCAAGCCGTGCAACAAGGACTCGAGAAACTCAACCCGATCCCGCAACCTTTAAGGGTTTTGATCGGCTCGAGTTGGTTCTGGCTGGCGGTATGGGTGGCGTTGTGCGTTGGCGTGGCACGTTACTTGTTTGGCGAAAGACTCGGCGCTTGGCTTGGGTTAAGCATTGCTGCCATCAGTTGGTGGACTTTTGTGCCCGGTGGACGCGACGAATTGACCATTGCCATCATCGTGTTTGTTCTCGCGCAAGTGCTTGGTTTAATCTGGTCGCGCTCGAGCCTGACCGCAGGCGCTCGAGGGGTGAAGACCTGCCCAGACTGCGCCGAAGAAGTTAAATCTCGCGCTCGAGTTTGTAAGCATTGCGGGTTTGAATTTCATGCGAAAAGAGTTTGAATCCGAGGGAATGGCAACGTTGATTGCCAAAGCGTTCACTGAAATTCGTATGACTTTGTGTAAGAAATTTCCAGTCTGAAACCATATCTGAAAGAAATTGATAAGATCGTTAACAGAGTGGAGATTAAAAAATGGTTGAATCGCCAAGAGCCACAAAAGGTTTGAATCTAAAAAACAGTCTGCCACAGTTTAAAATTCTGTTTTTCCTCTTGGCGATTGATGCGGTATCTAAATTGATGGCATTTTCATTTTTACCGCCGAATCAGATTCCGAATCCATCAGCAGTGCTTCAACTGGTCTTAATAGTGAACTATGTTGGAATAGGTACTTATGGAAAGAACGTCATCGCCGCTGGAGGAAGCAATATCGTTTCTCTAGCCCCAATTTTTTCTTTACTACTGGGCGTTTTTTTGTTGATTGTTGGTTATTGGCGACGGCTTTCGAGTGTCGCCGTGGCGTTCTGCATTGGTACGGCGTTGCTCGCCAGTTTTATTGTTTTTCTGGTTTTACCAGGCGGTACTCAAGTTTTTGCCAATTCGATTTTGCCTTTAAGAGCCGCGCAATGCTTTCTATGGATTGTTATTTGGATATTGGTTTCGCACAAAATTTGGAAAGTAGGTGCTTTGTTGTTCGTTTCTGCTGCCATTGGAAATTTCTTGTCGTTGTTTTATCCACCAAATTTTATTGTCGATTTCATCTGGTCAGCCCCGTTTAGTCGATTGACAAGAACGGGCGTATTTAACCTCGCTGACGCATTCTGGGATGTTGGGATTATTGTTTTTTTATGTGCGTTCGTTTTCAGTATTGCAGGGTTTTTCACAAAACGTTCAAAGTCCGCACCTGTGATTGTTGATATTGATCCCTAAACACCAATCTCGAGCCATAGGAAAAACCCCACTCATCTCTCGAGAGTGGCAGTAACAATCATAGTTTAATTTAAACCTGATGTTCGAGTGTGAGTTCCACCACATTACTGCGGGGTTTAGAACT
>CAXTTL010000176.1:0-10235 GCA_964247135.1 uncultured Deinococcales bacterium
CAATCGGTTGAAAGCCCGATTTGCTTCACGTTCCCCGAGTTTTGACACAACGTTTGCCAACGTGTTCATCTGCACCTGCTTTCTCCCAATTGGGATGCCTTTGTGCTGGCTCGAGCGGGTTTTTCGAGCTATGATTTTTTGGCAAGGCTCGAGGTTCCAGTTTTCTGGAACCTCGAGTGCCGCCTGTTGCGCGGGAATCCGGTCGGGACCCGAGGATGGGAGGGGCGCAACACCCGAGGTTTTAAGCGGCTGCGAACAGGTTGACTTGCCCTGGGCGGATTGCCAGGACTTGCGGGGCGGCTCGCCTTGGCGCTCCGCGAAAAAATTCCAGGTTGTTGATGACAAAGCTTGCCATGTCTTCACTGGTGATTTCAGGTCCGTCGTAGGCGCCGAAACGTTTGGCGAATCCGCCCAGGGTTTGAAGTTGTCCGGGACGTGGTTGTTTGCCGTCGCGCTTTACGCTGAAGTTGTCAAACAATGCTTCCCAGGGGATGAGTGTTGGTTTTTCGCTCGTCCAGATCATGGTTTCAACTCCTTGTGAACGGTGAACCACGAAATTGATGATTTTGTCATTTTTGATTTCCGAGCATTTTTGCAGGTGCGCATGTTGTTGCATGGTGGCGTAAGCGAGGGCTTTTGTGCGGGCGTTGCGGAGGGCGGTTTGCATTTGGATTTCGACTGGATTCATGATTTTCACCTCGCTGTATGATCTTGCTCGAGTGGGGTTCTCGAGCCACGGGTTTGGGTTTAGGTGTTGGGTTTGTCGTGTTGAACCGAGAATTTTCCTGCTGGCAGGTTTTGGGTCATGATGATCTGAATGTGTTTTTCGTCTTTCAACACGATTGAATCGTGTTCCTCACCTTTGGTTTTGTCTGGAATCAAGACCGCGTCGTATCCCGCCGCCCAACAGGCGTTGATGACCTTGGTCTCGAGGTCGTTGAACAGGTACAAGCTTCGTCCCTCGAGGCATCGCTCGAGGGTTTTGCGTTCTGAGCGCTCGCGAAATATCGCTCTAACGCACTCAGGCTTGGTCAGATCGGCGATTACGGTCTCCTGTGAAATGTTGACCGTGTGAATCAGTCCACCAATTGGCGATTGCTGATACCACCACGCCGCATCCCAGGTGCTCGAGAGCCAAATGCCTGGACTGCGGGCGTCGGTTTGGAATTTGGATTTGGCGACATCAGTCAAAGTCATGCCGTGATACGCGATCATCTTGCCTCCTCGGTTCACTGCAAGGTTTTTGAAAGGTCAAAAGTGTTCGATTCAGTTTTGACTTCTGGTGTTTTGCAATCAAAAAAAGGGGAGGGCGCAATGCGCCCTCCCCAGCAGTTCAAAAAGGTTAGTTCAATGCTTTTTTCGCTGCCTTGGCGATGGCGCGGCGTCTGGTTTCAGCGTTGTAGACGGTGAGCGCATCGCCGTGGATCGCTGGCACCTCGAGATTGAACTGGGTCAACAGCGCCACGATCGCGGGTTTGGTTGGACCGGCGAGTTCGGCGGCGCGTTTTTCGGCGGCGCGTTGCTGAAGTTTCTCGAGTCCATTCGCCCGCTTTTCGCGCCCGACGCCGCTGGCGGTGAGTTCTTCAACCTTTTTCAAGTACACATTGACGGCTTTGCCGTGGTTGCTCGGGACTTTCTTGATGCCAATGGTTTGCATCAGTGTTTTCAACTCGGGCTTGGTCGGACCGGCGTTGCGGGTGGCGATCTTCTTGGCGCGGTTGTTGTTGAGTTTCTCGCGGATTGCTGCGGTGATGTTCATATTTCCTGCTTTCTGCCCCGTGCTGGGGCGGTGCTGCGTTGTCCGTTTGGGACATCTTTGATCTTGCTCGAGCGGGGTTCTCGAGCTACGGGTTTGCTTTGGTTTGAGGTCAACCACCTTGTTGGGGACTTGGCTGAATCCTCGAACCGAAGCCGCTCAAGAGAAATTGAGCTATAGGTTGTTGGTTCTCGAGCTGAGTCTGCCCGAGCTGGTTTTTGTTGCTGCTGAGGCGTTCGGAAGGGCTGGCGATCACCCTTCATTGACTCTACGAAGCCGAGGCATTGATGCTGGATTGTGAATTCACCGAAAGCGTTTTGCTGGGGCAAAATGGTTCGCCTCGCCATGGGACGCATCCCAGTCCGGTACGAGAGGGGAGGGTTGAGGTCACGCCGTTTTGGGCGTGATCTTAGGGTGGTTAGGCGGCGATGGCTTTGTTTTTCGTGACTTGGTTGTAAATCAACACCGCCTCGCCGTGCGTTGCTGGCACGTTTAAGCCCAGGCGTTCGAGGTGGTTGACCATGCCTTTGGTTGGGACGCCCGCGTGTTTGGTGGCTCGAGCGTGGCTGGCTTTGTTCTTCAATTTTTGCAAGCCTCGAGCACGACGGTTTGCGCTGTTTTCAGGCGTTGCACGTTTGGCACAAAGCTCGTTGTAACGAAGTGCAGCCACGCCATGGATGGCTGGAATATCTTTCTTCTTCATGCCCAAGCGTACCAACAGGTCTTTCAAGGTGGGTGTGGTGGGACCTTGGTCTTTCTCCAATTTCTTGAAAGCGTTTTTGACCTTTAACTTGTCCAAACTTGCGGCTTGTTTCTCTTCTTGGCTGCGCGTGCCTGTCCTCGCGGCAACCAAGCTGTTGTACATTTCCACCGCCTCGCCGTGAATGGCTGGCACGTGTTGCGGTTTGACCCCAAGGCGCTCGAGGTTTACCCGCAAGGTGTCTTTGGTGGCACCCGCATCGCGCATGGCACGTTGGACGAATTTTTGTTCCTCGAGTTTGCTGCGGACTGCTGCCGGCATCTTGCTCATATGTTCCTGCTTTCTGCCCCGTACTGGGGCGGTTTTGCCTGTCCGTTTGGGACGCGAAAGTTCTTGCTCGAGCGGGGTTTGCTCGAGCTATGGGTTTCGGGTGTTTGGTTAAGAAACAGGGGAGAGCGTCGAGCGCTCTCCCCTGGTCAAAGGTTGTTGAAGTGAAATCTATCTTGGAAAGTAAAACCGTGTAATTAGCGCATCGCTGTTGGGGATGATGTTAAAGATGGTGCCCACGACATAGATTTTGCCGTTGAGCGGGTCGCGGGCGACGGCGTTGCCATAATCGTCACTTTCACCGTTTACATCGGTCAGCCCACAATTGCCGCTGGCTGTGCCGTTGACCGTCAAAAAGCGTTGGCAGGCGATGTCGTGATCGTTCAAAACGCTGCCAAGTGGATTCACCAGGTCACCGGCGATGATGATATTGCCGTTATTGTCAAGGATGATTGATTTGGCGCTGAGCTTGCCGGCGCTCGAGTATGGATCATTGGAGTTGAAGCCGTCGCCTGAAAATGTGGTGTCGACCAAGCCGGTCTTCAAAAAGCGTCCGATGGCGAAATCACCGCTCGAGCCACCGGTTGAACCGGCAACCACGATCCGTCCAGCCGCGTCGACGGTCACGGCGTTGGCTTCCTCGACGCTCGAGCCTGGGAAACTGATTTGCAATTGTCCGGTGGTGTTGATGGTTGGATCTATATTGCCGTTGACGCTAAGTTTGGCAATGAACCAATCTTTTGTTCCAGCGTTGTCGGTGGTGCCTGCCAAGTAAATTTCGGTGGCGTTCGCGGCGGCGATCCCGCCCAGGACCTCGTCGAATCCACGATCAACACTTTGCTTGCCGTCGCCGCTAAAATTCACGTCGAGCACACCGGTGTTCAGCACTTTGAAGGTTAGGTAATCCCTCGAGCCGACAGCGCCTGTGGTGCCACCAATGTACAGGGTGTCTCCCAGAACCGTCAACGCCGTGCCGGTGTCCATCGTGTTCGCGCCAAAATCCACCACCAGCAAACCGTCTCCCGAGAAACTGGTGTCAAGTGCGCCGTTGTCCAAAAGGCGCATGATGCCAACTTCGGTGTCACCGTTCACCGTGTCTGTGACCGTTCCAACCACGTCGATCGCACCGTTGATGTCAACTTTGACCGCGTTGGCGACCGCGTTGCTGTAGCCTGGGCCAAAATTGTAATTGGCGCTGCCGTCTGTGTCAAAGCTGGTGTCTTTGGTTCCATCGCTGTTAAAACGCCTGACGATAAAATCGCTGCTTGGACTGCCCGAACCCACGACCACCAGGCGGCTCGAGCTGTCAATGATGGCACCGTTGGCTTTGTCGTTGGTGGGACTGCCAAAGTTATCACTCAGCGCTCCACCCGACCAGTAGCAGTCATCAATGGAGCCGATGCCGACGTTGAAGCTCGATGGCAAGAGGTTCGCGTTGGTGAAAGTGCCGCTGGCGTTCGCGGTTGGGATTTGGCAGAGGTTCTCGACGCTTAGGGCTGAAAAGTTTTTGGAGCTGCCCGCCAACATTTTCACTGTTCCGGTCGGCAAGGTTTTGGCGGCGATCGTGCCTGTGGCTTGTTCTTCGAGACTTTGGGTGGTGCTCGCAAGGGTTTGATTGCCTGCCGCGAAATCGAACGCAAACGCCCAGGGTCGGCTGGCACGAGTCGAGCCGATCACGAATGGAACCTTAAATGCGAATGTGATGTAGCCTTGGCACACATTGCTGGTGCAACTATTGGCTACCCCAGGTGCGCCGTTGGTCGCACCGATAGCGCGACCCGAATTGGTGGCATTCCGGGCGACGTAGCCGTAACCAAGCACACCGGCTGTGTTGATGCCATATGCCGCGTTCAATTGTCCTGCAACGTCGGCGCGTTCGCTGGGGCTGATGATTTGCAAGTCCGAGGTGTCAGAGTTGATCTGCACCTCACCGGTGTAGCTGGGTTTCACGCCGTGAATCGGTTGGATGTTGCGGATTTGCACGCCGTCCGTAATTGCGGCGCCAGCGGCGTTGTTGATGACCGTGAACATCGTGCCGAACTGGGTCGGCGTCGGAGCTTCGCCGCTCGGCACCGGAACGTCAAGCGCCCAGGTTGTGAAATTGTTGATTGGGCTGGCGGTGTTGTTTCGCACACCGAAGGTAGCGTAGACCGTTCTGACGCCAGCCAGTTCGTTGTCGTGGAATCCAACCCCAAGGCGCGTGAAGCCAAAGGATACCGAGGGCAGGACGGATGCGGCTCGGGTCTGCTTAGGGCTTTTGATCTTGGCGCTCGCCTCGTTGGTGGTGAGATCAATTTTGACCTCGAGCAAACCGATCGGCGTTTGTGCCGGGGTTGGAGGTTTGGTGGGTTCGATGCTGGGACAAGCCACCAAACCCAGACTGAGGGCGAGGGCGAAGACGAGGACGGTTTTTTTCATGTGATCTCCTTGACAAAGGTTGACTTTGTTGCGTCGTCAGCCTATGTCGATTGATTGAAGCAAAAGTTGTAAACCCGACAAGTGGGTTTGTTGGTTTTTCAAAAATAGGGACTGGTTACCCAAAAATGTTGTCATGCGGAGTGTTAGGTTTTTTGGTTATCACCGCTTGAGTTAGTCAACCAGTCGGCATTCTTCGAGTGTTCGGGCATAAAGACGATGGAAGCGCGTACCGTTTTTAAGGACGTTTTTCAAAGCCCAAGTCAATTTGTCGTCGTAAGTCCCATGTACCGGAAATGTCGAGACGCGCACTCGAGGCTTAATTCGCCAACTGAATCTTGGCTCGTGCGTAACTTTGATATATCGTTCCTCGAGAACAATCGTTTTGATTGGTGGCATGAACGGCTCATTCCTTGGCTCGAGCCGTGTACGCCCGCACCGCGTAGATTTTGATTTGCGTCATTCGCGCTTCACGCTCACGTTTTTGTTTCACGGCGGCTTCGAATTGAGGAATGATTACTTTGAGAAACCACCTGTTCATGTTTTGTCTCCAATCAACACCATAAGTGAAGGGAATGCCAAACTTGGCATTCCCGATTTTGGATTGCCTTTTCAGGCGTTGGCACCGACGCTGCGCGGCGCTGGCGCGGCAAGCACTGAGTAATCAGGGTGACCGTGGCGTTTGGTGAATTCAAACTGGCTGATGCGGTCCAAGCCTGCCATCTCGAGGTTTTTGAAGTTAGAAACCACTTCTTGCACGCCGTCGTTGACGATCGAAACGAATTCGTGCCCCATTTGTCCGATGGTGAACGTGTACTCGTGGTTGCGGATGTTTGCGACCCAACGGCTCAAGTGACGTACTGGCATGATGACTCCATTCAATGCGGTGTCCGCATTTTGAACTTGCCCTGAGAGCGTCTCAGGTTCTGGAGTTGACCTTGCTCGAGTGGGTTTCTCGAGCTACGCTGTTGAATTTGGGCTTAAAACGGTAAGTCCAGTCCTGACTGAGCGGTTTGCGGCATTGGTTCATTCGCTTCTGGCTGCAGCGCTTCGTTTGGGCGATTGAAGCTCTCAACGATCGCCCCGGCGAGCGAGTCGAAAACCCCGCCGCTGCTGAGTTCCCAACCACCCTCGACTTCGGTTATGGTTTCGGTGGTGGGGCTTTCGTTGATGAACAATTGAAATTCCTTGAGGTTGGCGGTTGTGGTTTCGAGCCTGATGGAGGCTTGTTCGTAATCAGGCTCGCCGTAACCAAACTCACAACGAAAATCATCGAGATCATTGCCCTCCTCGAATTCGTCCTCGAAATCGTTGATGTCCTCCGAGTAAGCAATCACAATGTCTCGCAACATCGATTCACTCGCAACACCCTGACCAGGCAAAAGCAATTGAAAGCCTTGCGGCATCACCAAATACGCATCTTCTCCCTCTTCAAGCACGTCACCGACCGACAAGGACCGATGACCGTGATCCGCACCGATGCCAGCTTGCAGTTCAGCGAATGCCGCTTCCAGGTCTGTTGCCTCGAGCAAACCGTGTGGTTCGTGCGTTTCGGTTAGCGTTTCGAGATTTGCTTGTGGGACGAGCATTGCGAGGACGTTTTTGGCCAGCCAAACTTTATAGGTTTTCATGTTTCACCTCGCAAATTTCCTTGCTCGAGCGGGGTTCTCGAGCTGCTGAATTTGTACTGCGCCAGCTTGGCTTTACTCAGCAACGTGTTGCTTTTCCTCAAACCAAAAACCAAACTCGTACTACCCTGAAATCGTTCAGTGTACGAAGTCAGAATTTCTGATTTCCGATCGCTGAATGCGATCCGTACAACTGGCAGAGGAGTCTTATGGTTTGGATCAAGATTTTGGCTTTTGGTCATTCAAGTTGGTTTCAAGTGCCCGTCATGCAGCTCGAGGCACTCAAAACGGAGTTGTTGTCCCAAGGTCATAAGCTGCTTGAGACGCTCACCGAGACTGATCTGAACAGGGTCTTGTACGGTTAGTCGCCCAAGGCTTTTGCCTTGTGTGGTCAAAACAAATTGTTTTGACCACTTTTATTTTGTGACTGCACGGTCTGGACATTTTTTAAACACGGGGAACGTTATGTTCCCTCGAGCATCAATGCCCGCGTGTTTGCTCACCCTTTGCCTTCCTCGCGGATGTTCATTAGCATTTTGCCCAACCGGTTTTGACCGATCCCGGTTTTAAGGTCAACCCCCCAAAAGCGGTCGCCCCAGGCGTTCCCCTCAGCAATGTGCAATTCGCCAGTGTTTTGCAAAAGCCGCCCCAGGCTCGGGATGCTAAACTTTTGCCGTACCAAGTCCAGCATAATTGCCTCTTTCACGCTGTTCCAGTCGGCGTGAACCATAATTTCTTTACCAAGGCGTTTGGCTTCAAATGCCTTGAGTCCAACGAACCGCAAGGCATCTCCTGGGTTTGCACATTTCGCTGCCTGGTACGCGCCTTCAACATGCTCAAACTGAAGGTCTTCTTTCAATCCCGGCAGTAATTTGGCACTCAATCGAACTCGAGCCAACCAGAAGTTTGAGAGAAACCGAAACTCGCCCTGGAATTCACGGATTGCATCGGTTGAACTTGCGCCAATGTTTAAGTTATTCATGCCGTTGATCTTGCTCGAGCGGGGTTTGCTCGAGCTACGCTTTTGATGGTGGGCAGTATCAACTGCCCCACCATCAAGATTTCAGTTTAGACGTTGAACCGAACGCTCCCGCCAGTACGTTTCTGCCATGGCGCTGACCTCGAGCCGACCCCGCATCCCATACCGTTTTGCATCATCCAGTACCGAGGTGATCAGCACCCCAGCTTCTTTGAGCAATGCCTGGGCTTTGAAGAACCGTTCAAAGTACCGCTCGAGTCCCAGTTCATCAACACTCCGTGCAACCTCGAGCGTTTCTTGCGGCGTCCACGAACGCGGATGCACTTGCAAGGCGTCTCCGACCACCACCATGCTCGAGAGCAGCTTTTCGATCAACGCCTCGTCAAAGAACCTGGATCGTTTGCCCAACCGGGTGAACAAATGCAGCTTCTGACGGCAACGCGTCACCCCGACGTAAAACAATCGGCGTTCGTCCGCCAAGTTGCTCTCACTCGGAAATGCCCCATGTGGCAGCACCCCGTCGTCAACGTCGGGCATGATCACCACATCCCATTCCAAGCCCTTGCTCGAGTGAATGCTGCTCAACGTGAGCGCCTGATTGTGAACCAATGGGTTCAGCAACATCTCGAGTGTTTCACGTGCGTTGATTGAGGCACAAAAATCCTCGAGCAACGCCGCCTTGCGCGGATCACGCTTTTCATTCCAGTGCCAAGCCGCGTGCTGCGCGGTTTGCCGCATGGCTGCCTCGAGACTCAAGTGCTTCAAGTCAAGCGTGAACTCGAGCACTTCGAGCGCCACCTCGCCCGCGTGACCGACCTGATTTAAAGCCTGGGTCAAACCCTTGCCTTGCTCCAAAATCAACATTGGCACGTCTTTTAAAGCCTTTTTCAGTTGATGGTCGAAACCCGCCACCAACCACGACCAACGGTTTTTCAGGTGGCTGCCATCCTCGGGCGTCCATTGAACCCGAGGCACGCCGAGCAAACCAGACAACCAAAACGCAGCCATCAATGCCAATCCCTCAGCCCGTTCGCGCAGCGCCTCACGACCCTCAAGCCGGTACGGAATGCCCGCCTTCAACAACCTCGACTCGAGCGCCGTGCTGTTGTTGAAATTGCGCACCAAAATCGCCACGTTCTCTAAACCGCCCGAGTGGGCTTCCGCCGCAACAACTTGCGTGATCTCTTCAGCCATGTCTGCTTGAAGACCGAGCTGGTACAGTTTGGTTTCACCACCAAAACCGAGCGTCAACGACGCCTGTTTCACTTCACGGTCGCTGTTGTTGGCGATCACCCGATTCGCCAGACCCAAATGACTCGCCTGGCAGCGAAAATTGTCCGAGAGCACGAACTTCTTGGCTTGCCAACGACCCTCAAAATTCAGAATGTGCGAGCTGCTCGCACCCTGAAACGAAAATATGCACTGGTCGTCATCGCCCAAAACCATGATGTTGCGGTCTCGAGCCGCGATCAGATCCACCAAACCCGCCTGGGCGAGATTGACGTCCTGATACTCGTCGATGAACAAACACCTGTAACGGTTTTGCACCCGCTCGAGCAACTCCGGACGGTTGCGCAACAGCAGCCACGCGTCGGCAATCAGATCACAAAAATCCATCAAACCACGCTCGAGCCGAATCCGCTCGAAAGCCCGGTACACCTCGAGTAGCCCACCGTGCAACTGCGACGCACCCATCGGGATGAGTTCACCAACGGCACGCCCGAGGTCCGCGAACACCAGGTTCGCCTTCCACAACCTGACATGCTCGAGTAACACCTCCGGCGCCAGATTAGCCTGGCTGACCTTTACTGCCGCCGCCGCCGCCCCGAACAACTTCATCGAATCCAGACTCAGCTCGGGCGACCAATGTTCGCGCACCGCAACATTGATGATTTGACGCGCCAGTCGGTGCGTGGTGCCGAGTTCAATCCCAGAGCACAGCTCAAAGTCCTTCAATTTTCGCTCAATCGCATTGACCGAAGCGTTCGAGAAGCTGCCAGCAAAAATTTCACGGGCATTGAACACACCTTCACGTACCAAACGTTCGGCTCGAGCGACCATCGCCGTCGTTTTACCCGCGCCCGCGACGGCAAAAACCAGCGCGGGTCCCAAATCGTGCTCGACGACCGCCATTTGTTCTGGAATCAGTTTCATCTTTCCTCCTGCAAATGATCTTGCTCGAGCGGGTTTCTCGAGCTACGGTGTTTTGCTTTTTGGTTGACACGGCAAGGTAAATTGACGTTTCCAACGCTTGCCAAAACTTAAAGCAAATCTGTGACGACTCAAATAACCGCTTGACTTCACCAAAACACCATTCAAATAGCAATTGCAAATGCAGCACTCAATGTCGTTAGAAACCTCAAAACGTGCTCGAGCGTTCTTGGTCAGGTCACTCACGACTCTGACCGTTAGGTTTTACGGTTCCCTTTG
>CAXTTL010000177.1:0-10200 GCA_964247135.1 uncultured Deinococcales bacterium
GTATTTGGCATGAGATCAGCAATTTTCTTGTCGAATTCGGTGTACACGCCCGTAGGTTGAATCAGGCTGACCTCAATGCCAAAACTTTGCACTTCAAAGCGCAATGCGTCGGTGATACTCTCCAGCGCCCATTTGCTGGCATGGTACGCCCCCGCGCCTGGGGCGGTGAAAGTACCACCAATCGAACCAACATTGATGATGCGACCAAAATGGTGTTGACGCATGGTTGGCAAAACCAGTTGGGTTAAACGCACCAAACCAAAAACGTTGGTTTCAAACTGATGCCGTAGTTTATCCAACTCGAGTTCCTCGATGGGTCCGTTCAAACCGTATCCGGCGTTGTTCACCAATACGTCTATTCTGCCGTGACGCTCGAGAATTGTTTCAACGGCAGTTTGCATGGATGTCTCCAAAGTGACATCCAATTCAAGGATTTCGCAACCAATATTTTGAAGTGGCATCAGTGTCTCGAGACGCCTCGATGTGGCGTAAGTGGTGAAACCGTTTTGGACAAATTGTTCGGCTGTGGCGCGTCCAATACCACTTGCTGCGCCTGTGATGAGTGCGACTTTTTGCATGGAGTCCTTTCATTAAGTAAACATACGTTTACATAATGAATCTAGCCCAGGAATTCGGGTTTGTCAACAGGTGTTTACAAATGTAGAATCAATTGATGCCAGAACCGCGACCACGCAACGCCGACGCCACTCGAGCCAGCATTCTGAGTGCTGCCAGAAACTTGTTCGCGCAAAGTGGCTACGACGGCATCAGCTTGCGCGACATTGCCAACCAAGCCCAGTGCAACGTGGCACTCGTCTCGAGGTACTTTGGCGGCAAAGACGAACTCTTTCTGGAAGCCGTATCAGAAGGATTTAATCTCGCCGACATTGCCAATACTGAACGCCAAGATTTCGGACAAAATCTTGCGCAATACATTCTTTCCAAACGCCAACGTGGGGCGCTCGAGCCACTGCAAGCCTTACTGCGTTCCACAAGTAATCCCAAGGCAACAGCATTGATGCAAAATATTCTCGAGACACAGTTCATTGCGCCACTTGCCTATTGGCTTGGCGGTGAAAACGCAAAACTTCGCGCCGCTACCATCGCCTCAATCATCATTGGTGTTGCCACCACACGCGATGTTCTCGAAAGCCCAAGTTTTTTAAAACCAAGCCTCGAGAAAAGTATCGAAACCATCGCGCCTTTGATTCAAGCCTTGGTAGACGCATAAATCAAAGTTTCAGTTGAAGGTGCTGTAACGCTCGAGTTTAAAGGCTTATAAGCTTGATTTGCCCTCACCAACAACCACGCTCTGACATCCAATTCTTTGGCAAAATGCGCCACAGGCACAACGTTGGGCAGTGTAATCCCAATTTGTTCCGCCATTGTGTTCTCGAGAATCTGCGCTTCACAAGCCTGCAACGACCAAGGTTGATGCAGAATATCCCCGCGATAAACCGTACCTCGAGCGTCAGAACTGAACAAACAATAGCGTTCAGTCAACCAATGCTCGAGGGTGCCTGGTGCGGCGTGAAAGACTTCGCCGACGGGTTTGTATTTGGCTTTGAAAGTTGCGGCTGGCGCGTTGCGGTGCGTGCGGAAACTCGAGTAATCCAACCAACCATTCTCAATTCGAGATGACATTTTTGCATCCATGTACGGCAGATGAAACGCAACCCGAGCGCCACGAACCGCCAATGGATTCTCGGCATCCAAACTGAAAAACCAGACGCCCGAACGCACACCGTCCGTGACATAGGTGCGCAAGTTCAACTCGAGAAACGCGTCCGTGCCAGGAATCGGTGGCAAGCCTCGAGCGTGAATTTGATTCATGCGAAACGGCACGACGCCCAACCAGGCGTGACCCTCAAACGTCTCGAGTTTCAAACCCTTGGGAATGAATTTCTCGAGGCTAGCGACTGGCACAGGATAATGCAAGAACGCCAAATCGAGCCAGCGCATGTGCATGACCCAAAGGCGATCAGGTTTCATTGCGCGTCGAGAAACCTTGCGCGAAGTTCTGGGGTCGGCAACCAACACGCCTCGCGCTTGCCAAAAATGTTGTAGCGGTAACGCCCGATGAAGTTATAAACCGTGTCGCGCAAGAATTTGGGGACAATTTTGAACGCGCTCAACCAAGACCATTTTGCGGGAAGCTGCCGCAAAATCTCGAGCACCGCGTCCGACCTCGTGTAAACCTTGTCACCTTCGATCAAAACCACGGTATTCATTCCAGGTAAACCATGAAGCTCGAGCAACTTCTTGCCCGCCTCGGATTGCTGTGAGGCGAATTGGAACACCCCAGCGCGGTCATTGCTGATGATAAATTGCACCACACCGTTGCAAAGGTTGCACACGCCATCGAACAAAACAATGGTCTTTCCAGCGTCATTCACGACTTAAGTTTACTCAACTCGAGTTTTTAAAACCAGAGTTGGAAGTCCCCGCGTTAAACTGAGGTTATGAACGATCCAATCCTCAAAAAATGGGCTGACCTGCTCTGCGATTACTGCTTTCAAATTCAAGCTGGGCAAAGTTTGATGCTCGATGCCAACAGCGAAGCCTTGCCACTCGTGCGCGAACTTCACAACGCGCTGCTCGAGCGCGGCGCGTATCCAATTCTCAAACTCGAGTATCCCGAGCAGCGTTCAGACTTTTATGCTTACGCCACGGACGCTCTTCTGGACAAGGTTTCTCAAGCCGAAATCGCGCAAATGCAAGCCATTGATGCGTACCTGGCGATTCGTGCCAGCAGCAACAGCGCGGCACTCTCGAATGTTGACCCTGAAAAACAAACTCGAGTCTTGCGTGCCAACAACGAACTTCGTAAGGCTCGAGAGGGTAAACCCTGGTGCGTGACGCTCTACCCAACCCAGGCTTACGCCCAAGATGCGGGCATGAACTTGGCGCAACTCGAGCAATTTATGTTTGGCGCAATGTTCTTAGACCGTGCCGACCCTGTTGCCGCCTGGGGCGAAATTCGTGCCATGCAAGCCGAACTGATCCTGAAGCTCGAGCAAGCCAAAACCGTCAAACTCGAGGCGAACGGCACAGACTTAACGCTCGAGGTGACAAACCGCATTTGGCGCAATTCCGACGGCAAACGCAACATGCCAAGCGGTGAGGTTTTCACAGGTCCACTCGAGATGAGCGCCAACGGGGTGGTATTTTTTACGATTCCAAGTATGGTGAATGGTGTGGAGGTCAGCAATGTCAGGCTCGAGTTTAAAGACGGCAAAGTCATTGCCGCCAGTGCCGAAAAAGGCGATGCCTACTTGCAACGCGCCCTCGAGACGGATGAAGGCTCGAGGTTCTTGGGCGAACTTGGCATCGGCACGAATTTTGGGATTCAACGAAGCATCAAAAACATTTTGTTTGACGAGAAAATTGGTGGCACGGTGCATTTGGCGCTCGGCAACAGCTACCCCGAAACGCTCGGCACGAACCAAAGCGCACTTCACTGGGATTTGATTCTTGACATGCGCCCGAATGCGGGTGGTGGACGGATTTTACTGGATAGAAACGTGTTCGCGGAGAACGGAAAATTTGTTTAACTCGAGCTTTAACAAGAATTGACCAAGGTGTAAGATAAAAGCATGTCATTGCCGTATGATTATTTAATCACCGAAGCCGAGCGTTTTAACGTCAGGCTCGAGATCATTGCTGGGGCGACAGTCTGGGAATCCAGTCCAGTTTTTAGACATCAATGGGAAGTGAAACGAATTGCCAACTCTTTGCGCCCACTGGCAGACTCGAGTTGTGCATGTATCGAAACACAAGACACGTTGTTTAAATTTCCTGATGGTTCACTGAAACGCCCCGACATTGCCCTGCTTTGCACCATGCCAGACCTCGAGACTGCGGATGCTGCCCTCGAGTTGATTCCAACGGCGGTGATCGAAATTATCTCTAAAAATTACGAGTACAAAGACGTTGTGCTCGCACCACCGTTTTACCTGTCACAAGGCGTGCAAGACATTTTGATTTTCAACCCAGCCGACAAATCCGTACTGCACTACCGACCCGATCTCGAGCAACCAAAAACCTACATTTCACCCATCACTTTGAATCTCGAGTGCGGGTGTGAAATTACGGTGTAATAGATTTGCCCGAGTGACGATGCTCGAGATCACACCTGAATCTTGGCGGTTGCAAGTTACACTTTTGTGGTGAACCCCGAATTGCACGCGAGCATGGCTGGACGTGGCAACCCTTATGCCATGTTAACCGATGCTCGAAAATTGTTGCTCTACGCCCTGCACAATGCCGCTCCTGATGCAATCCAAAACATTCAGGGTGAAACTGAATTAAAACCCTTGGTTGAAGCATCTCTTGTCAAACAATGCGCGGATGGAACGTACCGTCCAACATTTTTCATCGCAGATGCACACGAGGTTGAACGGGTGAATCATCAAGCTCGAGAGACAGGTCTTCAATTGGCGGCACGAGTCAAAATGTCTTGGAGTACATTGCAAAGCGCATTTGCAAAGTTGCATGTCAGTGAAAAGTTTTCTTTTGCAGAACAGGCTTTTTTTCTGGTTGGCGATTGTGTCCTCGATGTGGGCTTGCTGAATGCGCTGGCTCGAGATGGCAATTTATTGACACCAGCCCACGCCCGTCTCAGTCCAAATTTTCCAGAGGCACGCTATTGCTTTTGGATGATTGAAGGCGATGCCGATTCATTGGGGTGTTATGGACAACGTTACACGCCTTTACCGTGGCATCATTGGACATTGTTGACTTTCGAGCGTTACCGCACAAAGTCTCAACCCATCACTTCGCGCTCTACACTCGAGCAACACCTACAGCAACTTGCCCCAACCGTTCCCAATGCCACAGCTTTGGGTCGCAGGGCAGCATTGGCGACGTACAATTCTCAAGCGGTCATGCTTTGGGAACAGACAACCCGTCCACTTTGCAATGATTTGGTACAAGTTTACAACCGTGAACAGACCCACCTCAAAACCCTGTTCGCAAGTTGTCACTCGAGCATATATGCTCCTGAAAGCTTCGGCGATTTCTTTTGCTGGTATGACCATCTTGCCTATGCTCATGCGATTGATGAATTGATCGCAACAGGCTATTTAGAATTGCCACAATCAGGTTTTACAACCGCATTGTGGTACACAATCCCGAAATTCGCGGCTTTTTGAAGTGAAATCACCGCGCTCGAGATTTCAGATTTGCTCGAGTGGTGCTAGAATTTTGGCATGACCCTTGCTGCCGTGGAAGCAAATCAAAATCCACCAGAAATTCAGCGTCGTCGTTTCACGCTCGAGGAATTTGAACGCCTGAGCGACCTGGGTTTGATTGCCGAACAACACGCGGAATTGCTGAACGGAGAGATTTACGTGAAAGGAATGCAAAGTCTTAGACACGCTTATACCATCGTGGCACTGACCGAAAAAATGATGGCGCTCTACCAAAATCGAGTTTCTGTTGCCGCGCAAATCCCACTGATTTTGCTTTCGCCACCACCCGATTTTGTCGAACCAGACATCATGTTGCGCAACCTGCCAACACAACAATACGCAACCCAAAACGCCAACTCCGAAGATGCCAAATTGGTTTTTGAAGTCAGCGATTCAACCCTCGAGCGTGACCAAACCGAAAAACTCAAAGCCTATGCCCGAAATGGCATTCCCGAGTATTGGATTCTGAATTTGCACCATAAACAACTCGAGGTTTACCGCGAACCAAGCGGCGAGGAATACTTGTTCATCCGCAAGTACAAAGCTGGTCAAGCGGTTGCGGCACTCGAGTTTCCTGATGATTTGCTCGAGTGGTGGTAAGTTCAAACACCCAACATAAACTCGAGCGAATCCGCCAGCCCATTGCGCCACGTCACCCAGTTGTGACCGCTTGGACGCTCGAGGTAACGGTGCGCGTACTTTTTGTCGAACAACATGGCGGCAAAACGTCGGTTCGCGCCAAGCAACCACTCGAGTTGCCCACATTCGAGCGAGAAGCGAATGGGCAGTGGCTCGAGGTTCTGAAATTGGGTTAACAACCATTCCGCCGCACCGCGTTTGTATAGTTCGGTCGGAACACCTTGAAACGCGCCAGATTGCGAGACGACCAAACCGAAAACGTCTGGGCGTAGCATGGCGGCATAAACGCTTGCCATGCCGCCCAAACTCGCGCCCCACAATCCTCGAGTGGCGGCTTCTTTGGAGACTGGGAACTTCGATTCAATTTCTGGCAGGGCTTCGGTCAACAAAAACTCGAGATACTGCGGGTTCAGGTGATACTCGAGGGTGCGGTCATTCGGCTCGAGGAAGACCAAAATCGCGGGTTGAATGCGCTCGAGGTGCAACAAGTTTTCCATCACGCTGCCAAGTTTGCCAGTGCGACGGTATGCCACGCCATCTTGCACGTAAAACACTGGGTACACTCGAGTTTCATCGAAGTTTGGCGGCAGGTGAACGTATGCCCGCCGTGTGCCTGCAAAAACCTTGCCAGCCCAACTGAGCGACACCGTGCGCCCTTTTGCGGCATCGGTCAGGGGTTCACGCAAAGGATGCGCTTCGTAACCCTCGAGAATCGCGGCACGACCGTACTTGTACCAAGGGTTTTCAGCCCAAACCTCATTGTCAGGATCGGCAAACGGCGTGCCATGTTCATCCAGAAAGGCGTACTCGACAAATGCGCCTTTGGGAAACTCGAGCGTGACTGAACTTCCAACCTCGAGCTTGATGGGTTTGTCCAAACCGTCGGTGAAATCGCCGATCAGGGCGTGAGCGTGTTCTGGCGCGGTAAAAGTGACCTGGTTTTTAAGAATCTGAATCGGCATTGACACGAATATAACCCGCAACACGGCAACAAAAAACCCTCGAGATTCTCGAGGGTTCTGAATTTCTGAATTGGTCTTAACGCTTGGAGAATTGTGGCGCACGACGGGCTTTTTTCAAACCGTACTTCTTACGCTCGACTTCCCTCGAATCGCGTGAAAGCAAACCGGCTGGTTTGAGTTTCGCACGGTTGTCGGCATCAATGCGCACCAAAGCGCGAGCCAAACCGAGTTTGATCGCATCGGCTTGACCGGTCGGACCGCCGCCTTCAACGGTGATGGTCGCGTCAAAACGACCCGCTGCACCCGTCACGCGCAAAGGCTCGAGGGCTTGAACGGCTTTGATGATGCCACGGAAGTAATCTTGGAAATCTTTGCCGTTGACGGTAATGCTACCCTCGCCATTGCGAAGGAACACGCGAGCAACGCTGGACTTGCGGCGTCCTGTGCCGTAAAAAGATTCAACGGTCATTCTTTCACCTCGTACTTGGCGTGTGGCAACTCGAGCTTGACAGGTTTTTGCGCGGCGTGCGGGTGGTTCTCGCCGCGAAAGACTTTGAGGTGCGTGTGGAGCGAACGACCGAGACGACCTTTTGGCAACATACCGAACACGGCGTGTTCGATCATGCGCTCTGGGTGCTTTTCAATCGCAATGCGGGCGGTCTCTTTTTTCAAACCACCCTGGTAGCCCGTGTAACGGGTGTAAACCTTGGTGTCGAGCTTGCCGCCGGTCAACACGACTTTTTCGGCGTTCAAGACAATCACAAAATCGCCATTGGCGAGTTGCGGGGTGTAATCGGGTTTGTGTTTGCCACGAATGAGCGTCGCAATGCTGGTCGCCAGACGACCCAGTGTCAACCCAGTCGCGTCAATCACGACCCAGTTGGCTTCGGTTCTTTGGGGAAGGTAAGTTTTGAACACGAGGTATCCTCCGAAATCCAAACAAAAATGCTTGGAATGGTTTGCCACTTTTCAGGTCCGTACCGATTTTCGGGGGAATATCCATCGGACTGTTTCGGAGGGCGACTCCGAGGATCGTACCCCTACCAAGGTTACGACACCGAATTGAGATAGTATCACGACTTTCTCGAGATGACAAATGCGGGTAAAATCTCGAGTAGCACAAGTTCAATGCGAATCTCGAGGTTTGAAACTAGCATTTTGTCAGGCTCAAGGATATTGTGGAAGCTCGAGGTTCTAAATTGAGAAATCGTTGTGCTCGAGGATGAACACATTCTTAACAATAAGACGCACCTGACGGGCATTGTCGCAGGTTCACCCCTACACTCAAGGTGGTTTCGTGGTTTTTTGCTCTTCCAAGAAATGCCTTCATGGTGTACACTTCCAAGGCTGCCTGAAAAAACGGGCGTTGGAGGAATCACAAATGGAATTAAATGTCTTTGACCGTTCGCAAAAAACCAGTGCCTTACGCGCTGATGGAATGCTGCCCGCAGTGGTGTACGACAAGAAAAGCAACCGCTCAATTTACCTCGAGCGCAAAGCCTTCGATAAGGTTTTTCGTGCCGTCAGCACCCACGGTGTCATCACCCTCAAATTCGAGAACGGTGACAGCCTCGAGACGCTGGTCAAAGCCGTGGCGATGGACAAGCGCAAGCGCATCCCAGAACATGCCGATTTTATCATCGTGTCCGATGAACCCGTCGAGGTTGTCGTACCGATTCACACCAAAGGCGTTGCCAAAGGCGTGAAAGACCAAGGCGGCGTGCTTGACATTGTGCTGCACACCCTGACCATCAAATGCTCACCGAAAAACATTCCACAAGAACTTGTTGTGGACATCAGCGACGTGGGCTTGGGTCAACCCGTTCACGCCAGCGACGTTGTGCTTCCAGAGGGCGTCAAGCTCGTCTCGGATGCCAAAGCCACAGTCTTGACCATTCATCAACCGCGCGGTGCGGAAAACGTTGCCGCCGTCGTTGCTGGCACAGAACCGGAAGTCATCACCAAAGGCAAGAAAGAAGCCGAGTAAACTCGAATCACCTCGAGATTTTGGAGCGCTCTTTCGGGCGCTCTTTTTGTTGGAGTACAGTGTTATTGGAGTCATCATGAGCATTCAATTGATTGTCGGACTGGGCAACCCAGGCGTTTTGTACGCCAAAACCAGGCACAACATTGGTTTTATGGTGCTCGAGGAACTCGCACGTCGGGCGAACTTGAGTTTTAGCAAGAAACCAAACCTCGAGTTGACCGAATGGCGCGTTGGGGCTGGGAAATTGCATTTGATGAAACCGCTCACCTTCATGAATTTGTCTGGAAATGCCGTTGTGCCGTTCGCAAAATTTCACAAACTCGAAGCCCACCAAATTCTGGTCGTACACGACGATCTGGACTTGCCTTTTGGGCGGTTACGCTTTCGACTTGGCGGCTCGAGTGGCGGGCAGAACGGCGTGAAAGACATTACCTCCAAACTCGGCACGGATGCTTTCGTGCGCTTGAAAGTCGGCATCTCGAGACCCCCTGAAGGTTGGGAGGTCGTGAACTGGGTGCTCTCAGGGTTTCAAGCCACGGAAACCGCAATACTTGAGCAAGTCATCAAAACGGCTGCTGATGCGGTGATTGGCGCGACTCGAGATGGGTTTGCCAAAGCGCAAGCTGATTTTAACGGCACGGATTTACGACCAAAACCAGAACCTGTTATTGCTGAAACTCGAGCAGAAGGCAGTTAGGCATTTGGTATAATCAAGCCATTGGCAAGTACGTGTACTTCAACCCAACGGAGGAATGATGAAAAACGACTACCGCATCCCCACCATGAAATTCTCGGGTGTCTATCCGCTTTATGTTGCCAAAGTGGAACGCAAGAACCGCACCCGAGCAGAAGTTGACCAGGTGATCTGCTGGCTGACCGGCTACAGCGAGGACGGTTTACAAGAGCAGATTGACAACAAAAGTGACTTCCAGACATTTTTTGCTGAGGCTCCGGCGATTCATCCAAATCGTTCGCTGATTAAAGGCGTCGTTTGTGGTGTGCGCGTGGAAGACATTGAGGATTCTTTGGTGCAGAACGTGCGATACTTGGACAAACTGATTGATGAACTCGCCAAGGGGAAAGCCCTCGAAAAGGTGCTGCGGCAAGCTTAAACCGCTTTGATCGGCAGTGGAAACACCGCGCCCGTTTTCGGTTCGCTGCCAATCCAAACTTCAACCCCGTACAATTCGCGCAACAATTGAGGTTGCAGCACCTCGAGCGGCGTGCCATCGGCAACCACTTTCGCGCCGTTCAGGGCAATGACGCGGTCAACCCTCGAGGCATAAGGCAGGTCGTGGGCGATAAAAATGATGCTCGAGCCGCCCGCTGCGCGTTCTTGCAAGGTTTCGAGCAGGCGCATTTGGTAGCGTGGGTCGAGTCCTGAGAGTGGTTCGTCAAGCAGCAAAATCTTGGTTTCTCG
>CAXTTL010000178.1:0-10186 GCA_964247135.1 uncultured Deinococcales bacterium
CAAGGCGTTCTCGCCAACTTTGCGGCGCGAGCACCTCAAGAGAGTCGATAAACTCGACCAGAATTTCCCAGGCGAATGCCTCGGCAACCAGATTGAGTTTGCCGCAGATAAAACCTTGATCTTGCGTGTCCCAGAGAATTTGGGCATGTGGTTGATTCCGTAATCGAAACTCGAGCGAGGGTTTTGCTTTTGCCTTGATACGCACCGTGAACCACAATTCAGGCACGTTGGCGCGAGCTTCAAAATCCTGAAGCCAGGCTTGCCAGTGGTGTTTTAAAACAAAATCTTTTGGGTACTCAAAAACGTCAAGTGGGTTTGCCAATTCGATTCTCGAGGCGCGAAAGGTTCGGATGCCTGTTGGCGTTCCAGCGATCAGATACCAGACGCTGGCTTTGACCACCAAGCCCAGCGGTTCGATGCGGCGTTTTGAACTCGAGCCATTGGTTTTGAGGTACCTGATGTCCAAACGCTGTTGCGCCTCGAGTGCGCGTTGCAACACGCCCAGCGTTGGCACTGGTTCGCGGGCGGGCGTCCACTTTTCGGCATCGATCAACAGACGTTCGCGCAGGCGTTGAAATTTGGCTTGGCTCGAGCGCGGCAGTGATGCAAGCAATTTGAGGAGTGCCTGTTCGGTGGGCGGGTTGAAACCCAAGTCCGCCACTGGCACACCCGCAAACAACAAAGCGCTCGCCTCATCGTTATTCAAGCCCGTCAAATCGCTGCGGTAGCCCTCGAGGAGTTCGACACCGCCGCCAGGTCCTCTGGTGGCGACCACGGGCACTCCAGCCGCGTTCAGGGCATCCAGGTCACGGTAAATGGTGCGCTCGCTGACCTCGAGTTGCAGCGCCAAGCGTTGCGCCGTGGTTTTTCCAAGGCTTTGCACGGTCAAGAGGATGCTCAAAAGGCGATCTGCCCGCATGGGAACAGACTAGCAAAATTCCTGACAGCAGGTGTCAGGAATAGCCATTTAAGCTGAATTCAGACTCGAGCGTTCGGGTCGGAAAGAGGGAAGATCATGCTTAAAATCCGATTCGAGAAAACCTTCAGTCACAGCCCAAGCGTCGTTTTTGCAGCCTTCACAGATTCAAAGCTCAAATCCAAATGGGATACCGAAGTCATTACAGAACACCTCGAGCCGAGCAAACCGATGCGGGTCGGTTCAAAACTCTTTCAAACCCGTCAATTTATGGGGCAGCGCATCAAGAGCGTTGGCGTGGTACACGAACTCGAGCTTGACCGATTGCTGGTCATCAACGAAGCCCCAGGCGAACAACATGCCCGTGGTCGAATTGAACTCGAGCCAGTCTCGGGCAGCGGTTGCAAAATGGTCAAATACTTTGAATTGGACGTTCCAAAGTTGATTGCGCCGCTCGTGGCGTTTGGTATTCGCCAAAGCCTAAAAAGCCGCTACCGCAACCTCGAGCGTTTGCTGGACGCCCAAATCACAGCCTCGAGGTTGGTCACGACTTCAATTTAAGCGCGGTGCTCTTTGGCGGCGTGGGCGCTCATGCCAAATTGCGGCAGGCTGGCGCTGGCATTCTCGAGAATCACCCGTGAAAGTTCGGCGAGGCTTTTGCCGCCAGATCGCACGTCCATTTTCAAGTTGGCGCGAAGTTCCGACAATGTGACCTCATCCAGCATGGTTTCGGTGCCGTACCGCAGGGTGCTGGGCGAGACCAGCAGCAAATCGGCTTCGGCGGGTTTGATGCCGTGCAAAAAGCAGCGCCCCGTCAGCAAGCCTGCCACGGTGGTCGGTTCGCCGAAGGTTTTGTTGTCAATTGCCCTGACCTCAATCTCCAAACCCTGAATCGCTCGCAGTGGTTCAACCGCCAGCTCGAGCACGGGCGCGAACAGCGTTCCAGTGCCAAGAATTACTTTGGTCGCTGGAACAGACAATGGCAATTCTGGCAGCGGTTCGCTTAAAAAATCCCTGACCATGCCCACGCCATTCTCGAGCATCGGATAACCTTCATACGCCTCTTCGGGCGGTAACGGATACCCCGCCAGAATGTAAAACTCGTCGCTCGGGAAAATGAAGCGCGTGCCGCGCTCCTCGAGCATTTTTTTCTGCCAGACGTGTGCACGGTTTAAGACATCTCGGGCTTGTTCTTTGTTGAATGGGCGCAAGCTTGGCAGGTTGCGGCGGTGTTCGGTCAAACCCACAGGCACGCACGCCACGGATTGCACGTTGGGCAAACTCGAGAGGTACTCGATGGATTCATCAAAATGTTCACCGTCGTTGCGTCCTGGCATCAGTACGAGTTGAGTGTACAAATCGATTGGCTCGAGGCGCTTTAACGCATCTTGAATCTTGGTGGCGTTCTCGTCTTTGACCTTTAACTTCCACCACTTCATCATGTCGGAACGCAAATTTTGATCGGTGGCATGAACGCTGACGTACAACGGCGAGAGGTTCTCCGAAAGAATCCGGTTGAAATCGTCGTCGGTTAAATTGGTCAATGTGACAAACGAACCGTACAAGAACGACAGACGGTAATCGTCGTCCATGATGTACAGACTCTTGCGAAAACCTTTGGGCATTTGATGCACATAACAAAACTCGCATTTGTTGGCGCAAAGTTTAATGCCGTCAAACAGCACCTCGGCAAACTCGAGACCAGGGTCTTCCCAGGAAACCTCAAACTCGAGGATTGCCCCAGCCTCGGTTTTGACCTCGAGCTTCACATCGCCGCGCTCGAGTTCGCGGCGGTAGGCGATGATGTCGGTGATCGCATTGCCGTTGACACGGTGCAGGGCATCGCCCGCCTTCACACCCGCTTTGAACGCCGCCGAACCGTCCTCGACCCTCGAGATTAATGCAGGATGGATGGACTGAATTGTTTTGTTGAACTCGAATGACAGCACGAAAACCACCTTTCCCTAAAAGGGCAACGGAATAGTGTAGCGCAAGAAGGGGTTCTGGGAAAGGTCAAAGGTTACTCGAGGTTGAGGAAGACTCAAAGAAGTTGTTCTGTATCGGAGATATTGGCTGATAAAAACTGGGTAAGATTCTGGCGTTTGCTCCCTCGAGCGTCTGTTTCAATTGCTGTCCCAGGACATGAGCCAGTCGGACTGGAACAGCATTTCCAATTTGACGCATGGCTTCAGTCCAAGCACCTTCAATTTGGTAATGTTCGGGAAAAGTTTGAATTTTTTTGGCTTCAAAAACCGTTAAGTAACGTACTGTTCCATCATCAAACCGAATCATGTTCTCTCCACCAGGCACGCCATGATCGCCCGCTTTTAGGGTCTTAGAAACCCAATCAAGTACGCTCCCAGTATGCCCAGAATAACTCCGAGCACCATCTCTGAAAACATGATCCACAATGCCATGATCACATTGTGGATCTGGAACGCCTTCTAATACATCTCTGATCGTTAGCCAAGGGCGTAAATTGCTCGCCATTCGAGCCTGTTCGTTGAAGATTGCTGCCAGATCATGACGCTTCCAGTAATCACCGCTCACGTTCATGTCGTACAAAAGTTGCACTCGAGAATGTGTGGGCTTGGGAAAAGACCAGTTGAGACCGAGATCTGAACGCAAACCAACAATAAAAACCCGTTCGCGCTGTTGTGGAACGCCATAATCTGCGGCGTTCAGCAGCGAAAAGTGTACACCATAGGTCAAACCCGAATACGGTTGATGTTGTAGTTTGCGCAACTCGAGCAAATGCTGTTTCCAATCTGGCACATGCCAAACGGCTTGTGGGTAAGTAAGTCGCAAGCGAATGTACTCGAAGTAATCTGCAAACGAAGTTCGAAGCAATCCTTTGACGTTCTCAAAAATAAAAGCTCGAGGGGCGAGGGTTTCAATGGCTTTGATAGCTTGCGGAAATAAATCTCGTTCGTCCTGATCTGCACGGTGTTTGCCACCCAGCGAAAATGGCTGACAAGGTGGACCACCCGCGACAAGATCAACAGAATCGAATCTCGAGAAATCAAAATCCTGGACGTCGCCATGAAAAACCTTAGTAGATTCAAAATTCTGTTGCAACGTCGCACTCGCATGTTTGTTACGCTCTACCAATGCGACATGCTCAAATCCTGCCAGTGACAATCCTGTGGCAAGCCCACCTGCGCCCGAAAAAAGCTCGAGGGATTTCATGACTGTACCTCGAGCGCTTCAAAATAGGTTGCAATACGTTCAAAAATCTGGTTTTCAGCATTTGCAGTTCCGAGGCATTTTTCTGCCCAAGCCCTGCCCGTATGAATCACATCCCAATCCGATTTGGCTTGTTGATAACGCCCACGTCCAGGATCATGATTACCAAAACCGTCGAGTGTTGTGTTCCATAATGGGCGATGCCATTGAATCAATGCTGCTTCAATTGTGCCAATCATGTCGGAACTACTGTCTTCAAAAATCATAAACCGACACGCAAAATCTCCAAGTTCGAGATTTGAAACTACTTCGAGGTTTCGTTGATGTTCCCGTAACCGATTGCAAAGTTCTCTGGATTGTTGCGCCAAGCTCGAGGTTCTGGATTGTCGCCAGCCCTTTGGAACAGCCTTTCCAACATAAATTGGATTGTTGTACGCCAAGCGATTGAGTTCACCGTATTTGCTGTAAATGCCCATCGTCCCTGTGTAATAGAGGGCGTACACTCCAGTCCCAAGAAACGTTGCGGTAAATGGAAAAGTATGAACCGGTGTGCCATTAAAAAACCGAATTGCGTCTTTAACAAGCTCAACAAACGCATCGTTTGTATAAAGATGTTGAATTCGATCAAAGGCTTGAGCTGTTCTAAACATTCCGTTGACAGCGTATCATGACCGACAAAAGGCAGGAAGTTTAACCCAAATTTTGTAACTTTTCTAACGCTATGGCACGCTTGTTATTCAAAATGGTCACATTGCGCAATCCTCGAGCCGCCTGCATGACACGTTCAAAAAAACCTGTGACGCTCCAGTGACGCTCCAAATTCTAAACTCCGTTCGTTCCTCGAGCAGAGGAAACCCGAACTTGAAAGACCCTGACTTTTACAGTTTGGGTTTCTCGAGCGGGCATTTCATGGAGGTTTTTATGAAAAAAGTTGTTCTTGGTTTGGCTTTGCTCGCTGCGACACTGACCGCCTGCCCTGGAGGCGGCGTTGGCGGGGCAAACACCATTTCTGGCGCTTTGCAGTTGCCGGCGGGCAAGGCGTTCTCGGCGGCGATCACACTGCAAATCGTGGGGTGTTTTATCGAAGCGAACACCTGCACCAACAGCAATCCCAACAACAAGACTGTCAATATCAGCGCCAAAAAGGGTGATACTCAAGTGCCTTTTACCCTCAGCGATCTGAAAGCAGGTAACTATTTTGTGGTGCTGGTCGATAGCAGCGGTCCAGTCGGTGGTTATATCGACAACGGTGAACAATTTATTGCTGTGACCCCGCCAAAAACCGATGTCAAAGTGACGATCAAACCCTCATTGCTGCAAGGCAAAACGCCGTTTCAAACCATGTCAATCACACCTTAAGACAAGAAAATCTCTCGAGCCAGGTTTTGAATGGCTGGAGAGATTTTGATTCCAGACGTAACCTAAAAGTTCGAGCGTAATTTTGCTAGCGCCACCGCAATCTCGCCGCCCAACCGCGCATTTTCGCGCAACAAAATTCCGTTCACGCGGTCTGTCTCGCCGTTTGAAAGGCTCGAGAGTCGCCGCAGCAAGAACGGTGTCAGGGCTTTGGCATTCACACCTTCGCGCCGCGCCTCGTGGTTGGCGGCTTCGACCCAACGTTCGACTTGATCAAAAGGCAGTCCTTCGCTGACGGGGTTCGCCACCAGTATCGCTTGGTGCAAGCCAAAATCGTGCGATGCCAGAAACGCGCTGGCAATCTCGAGTGGCGTGTCGAGTTGCGCCGCCACCGAAAATGGGCTGTGCGGTGTGTGAAACGCGGGCAGGCTGGCGGTTTTATAGCCGATCACCGCAACGCCCAGCGTCTCGAGGCGCTCGAGGGTGGCGTGAAGGTTGAGAATGCTTTTCGCGCCAGCGCAGATCACAATGATCGGCGTGCGAGCCAGTGCAGGAAGGTCGGCGCTTTCGTCGAAGGCATCAAAATGCACGCCGCCGATGCCGCCCGTGGCGAAGACATCGATGCCCGCCAGTCGCGCCAAGTGTGCGGTTGCCGCCACCGTTGTGCCGCCGTGCGCTTTTTTCGCCACAATCGCGGGTAAATTCCACAGACTGACTTTTTCGATGCCGCCTCGCGCCATCAACTCGAGTTGCGCGTCATCGAGTCCAACATGCACCCGACCCTCGAGCAGTGCAATGGTCGCAGGAATCGCCCCCGCGCTGCGCACCTCAGCCTCGAGTTGATGCGCCGTCTCGAGGTTGAGTGGGTACGGCAAGCCGTGCGAGATCACGGTACTCTCGAGCGCCACCACGGGTTGTTTGTTCTCGAGGGCGGTTTTGACTTCTGGATGGTACATCAGTTTGGGGTTCATAAATCACGTCTTTCGTGGAATCTCAAGCATCGGGCGCGAGGCTTCGCGCCACAGAAATTTTACGGATACGGTTTGCCAATCGCTTTGGGTGCCCTCGAGCGTCCAATAAAGCCTGCCAGCACCAGAATGGTGAGTATAAACGGCAGCACATCGACCACGGCGGAGGGCAGAATGTCGTCACCGCCCAAACGGATTGCCAGGGCTTTGAAAAAACCGAACAGCAGGCAGGCGAACATGGTGTTCCAAGGCAACCACTTGCCGAAAATTAGGGCTGCCAGGGCAATAAAGCCTTGGTTGGCGCTCATGCCCCTGTTGAATTTGTCCAGGTTGCCGATGCTTAAATACGCTCCAGCCAAACCTGCCAGCACGCCCGAGATGATCACAGCGGTGTAACGCATTTGCATGACGTTGACCCCAACGCTGGCGGCGGCTTGCGGGGCTTCGCCGACGCTGCGCAGCCTCAAACCGAAAGGGGTGCGGTAGAGCACGTAAGACACGACCGGAACGATCAAGAAGGCGGCATAAACCAGCGGCGAAAACTGAACCGCGCCGATGCCCCATAAAGGCAAGACGTTGATGACCGATGCCGAGTCGGAGGTGTTGTTGTAAAAATACTGCAAAATCACGGCTGGTACACCTGTCGCCAGCAAATTGATGGCAGTCCCAGAAATCACTTGATCGGCACGGTATTTGATCGAAGCCAGCGCATGAATCCAGGCGACAAAACCGCCCACCAGCATGGCGGCAAGCACGCCAACCCACGGTACCCAGGGCAGGGCAGCATTGGGGTCGGTTTTCAAAAATGGGGCTTCGACCTGCTGGGCAACCACGGCTGCCGCCAGAGCGCCAAACAGCATGATGCCCTCGAGCGCAATGTTGACAATGCCCGAGCGTTCGGAGAACAATCCGCCCAGCGCGGCGAACAAGAGTGGTGTCGTGAACCTGAGTGTGGTTGGGATCAAGACCGCCAATGCCGCCACGACCGCACTCGAGGGGGCGACAATGGCAAGCACGATCAGCACCAAAATAAATACTGCCCCAGCAATCAACCACGGGGAACGGAAATTCATACGTCCACCTGGGCTTGCTTCTCGAGTTCAGGTTCTTTGGGCGGCGGGGCTGGTTTAAAAAAACTGTTCGGTAAAAAACCACGCGTGGCAATGAACAGCACAATCAAAGCTTGCAGCACCGTCACAATTTCCCTCGAGACTTTATCGAGCGCCTGATCGAGGTTCAGTCCGCCCGTACCGAGCACGCCAAACAAAATGCTCGAGACGATCACGCCGACGGGGGTGTTTTGCCCGAGCAGCGCGACGGTGATGCCGCCAAAACCAGCGATATCGGCGGGCATCGATTGTTTGAGGCGGTATTCGGTGAGCGCCCCACCGAGCACGTAATGGGTCGCGCCCAGACCGCACAGCGCGCCCGAGATTGCCATTGCCATGATGGTGTTGCGCCCGATGTTGACCCCACCATACTCGGCGGCTTTGGGGGCAAGTCCGACGGCTCGCATGTCAAAACCGTAGGCGGTGCGCCACAGGAACACGCCGACAAAAACGGCTGCCAACAGGGACACCAGAAAAGATACGTTCAAACCAGAGTTGGTCATCGATCCCGAAATGTTCAGGGTGATTTTGGGCAGAATTAAACCGAGTACCACGCCCGCAATCGCCCCAGCCCCAGAGGTCAAACCTCGACGACGGAAGTCGCCCCTCGAGAAAACCCAACCGAGCGCCAGCCCAATGAGTGCGAGCGGCAACATCAGGGTGATTTGGTTTTGTCCGGTGCGCAAACCGAACAGTTCGACCATGTTTTGCAATCGTGCGCCCTCGCCCAAGAGGGCGCTTTTGGCTTCGCCGCCCTCGGCTTTGAACGGAAGATGTACGGTCTGACCAAAGAATTTGTAATCGTTCGCGCCGATCAAAAACACCAGAACGCCCGCCGCGATTGAATTGAGCATGATCGTGTTAATCACCTCTGATGATCCGAAACGGGCTTTGAGCCAACCTGGAAGCGCCCCCCACAAACCGCCACCGACGGCGGCGGCAACCACCGCCAGCGGTCCAATGACAATCCAAGGTCCTGGAATGTAAACGCCGACGGCGGTGGCGAACAACGCGCCAAACACGATTTGCCCTGGTGCGCCAATGTTAAACAGACCAGTGCGAAAACCGAATGCCAAGCCAAGACCGCTGAAAATCAGTGGCGTCGCCAGCGACAAGCTCTGCCAGATGCCGGATAAATCCAGACTCGGGCGGAACTTGGGCAGCGCGGGTCCGAGCAAGCTCGAGTACGAAAACCACAGCAGGTCGATGTGTCCGATCAGGCTCGAGATTGGGTCTGGGTGAAGGTCGTTGCCTGGGACGCCCTGCAAAATCAGAATCACCACGCCACCAACAACCATTGCAAGGAGCATGGCGATGACTGGAACGAGTCCGCCTCGGGCTGCGGCGAATGCTCGCGCTCGAGTTGGGTTTTGTGCCAGGCTGTAGACGATGGCGGCGATGCCAACAAAAAGACTTAAGAACAGCCAGAGATTCGGTCCAAGGTTGCGAAACGGCAAGCGGCGATAGGCGGTGCCAGCCGCCAAAAGCGGCGCTTGAATCAAATCGATGGCACGAACGAACAAAGCCGTGTCGATGATGGTCAGAACAATCACCAGCACGCCAGCAACCAGGGTCCATCTTGACCGCGTGAATGCCAAACCCGCCAAGACCAGCAATGCCAGAATCAACAACCAAGCCACCAGGGTCACGCCAGCGAAATCTGGCAGGGTGCTTGGCAGGCGCCCCGTAAAGTCGAGGATTCGCCCGGGATGAATCAGTAACGCACCCTCGCCACCGAACGACCTCGAGAGCGTGCCCAAGGGCACCAGAAAACTGGCGAGGGCGGTCAGAATGGCAAAACCCGCCACAACGGGTCCATAACGGTCATTGGGTTTTGCTCGGGTCATGGCGGTGGTCACAGCGACATTCTACCCATCTGACTCGAGAAACGGCTAGCCAGTGTGCAATTTGGGGATGCCATCAGCCGTGTATGTACTATGCTGTAGCATAGGATTAAAGATACACAACGCTCGAGCCTGGTATTTTCGGGAGATACGGTTCGGGTAGGGGGACTTTGCATGGCTTCAATTATTGACTTGTTAAAAACGATGGTTTCGCGCAATGCCTCCGATGTTCACCTTCAGGTGGGTTCGCCGCCAATCGGTCGGGTCGATGGCAAGCTGGTGCAATTTGGCACGCAACCGATGTTGCCAGACCAAACCATGATTATCGCCAAGACCTTGCTGAACGCCGAGCAGTGGGAAGAGTTCGAGTACCGCCACGAGCTTGATTTCGCCTACCTGATTCCTGGGGTGGCACGGTTTAGATGCAACATTTTCAGGCAACGTGGTTCGGTCGGAATTGTCATGCGAATTATCGCAGACACGATTCCGTCCTTTGAGGCGCTTGGGCTGCCCTCAGAGCTGCTCGAGAGTTTTGCGGCGAACGAGCGCGGGATTATTTTGACCACCGGTCCGACGGGTTCGGGCAAGAGCACCACCTTGGCGAGCATTGTCGATCACATCAACCGCACCTATGCCCATAACGTGATCACGATTGAAGACCCGATTGAAATTTTACATAAAAACCAGCGCAGCATTATTGTCCAGCGCGAGATCGGTTCGGACACCAGCGATTTTAAAACCGCACTAAAGTATGCCATGCGTCAAGACCCCGATGTCATCATGATCGGTGAGATGCGCGACAAAGAA
>CAXTTL010000179.1:0-10135 GCA_964247135.1 uncultured Deinococcales bacterium
TAAAGAGAACGAAATTCAAACTGTGGCTTTGCGCGGCGCGAACCTCGAGGTGAAGCCAGGTGAGTTTGTGGCGGTGGTGGGGCGGTCTGGTTCTGGCAAAAGCACCCTCTTTTCATTGCTGGCTGGTCTGGCTGAACCTACCGCTGGACATATCGAAATTGACGGGCGCGACATCACCAACCTGCCCGAATTCGAGCGCTCAAGGTTGCGCCGTGACCGAATCGGTGTGACCTTTCAATCGGGCAACCTCCTGCCGTTCTTGAACGCACTCGAGAATGTCGAATTGCCGCTCGAGTTTGCTGGAAATCAACAAGCCCGAAAACGGGCTAAAGACTTGCTCGAGGAAGTCGGTTTGGGAGCGCGTCAAACCTCGATGCCCGCGCAACTTTCTGGCGGCGAACAGGCTCGGGTCGCCCTGGCGATGGCGCTCGCCAACAATCCTGGTTTGTTGCTGGCAGACGAACCCACTGGCGAACTCGACACGCAAACTTCTGAGGAAATCATGCAAATGCTCGAGCGTCTCAACCTTGAACGCGGCGTGACCGTGTTGGTCGTGACCCACAACCCAGAATTGGCGACACGCGCAAGACGACGGGTGCGAATCACCGATGGTGTGCTCGAGGAAGAGGTGAACGCATGAACCCGTTTCAAAGCAATCTCTCGAGTTTTTCAACGCCCCCAACTTCTGATATGAAGTACGCTCTCGAGACGCACAATCTTTCACGGGTTTTCGATCTTGGCAAACATCAAGTCCACGCGCTCAAGAACGTCAATTTTCGCGTCCAGCCTGGTGAAAGTGTCGCCATCGTTGGACCATCCGGTGGTGGCAAGTCCACGCTGTTGGCGTTGCTTGGTGGATTGGACACGCCCACCTCGGGTCAGGTGATGCTGGCGGGCAAAGATTTGTACGCCATGACCGAACAGGAGCGCGTGCAACTCAGGCGCGGCTACCTCGGTTACATTTTTCAAGGCTACGACCTTCTGCCCGCCCTGAGTGTGCTCGAGAATGTTGCCTATCCGCTTCTTGTCGCTGGACTTGAACCTAAACAACGCACCGACCGCGCTCGAGCCATGCTGGTTGAGGTGGGACTCGAGGACAAAGAAGACTTTTTGCCCGACGAGCTTTCAGGTGGTCAGCAACAACGCGTCGGCATTGCGCGGTGTTTGGTCGCCGAACCGCACGTTGTTCTGGCGGACGAACCCACAGGCAACCTCGACACCACCACCACGGGTGCGATCCTCGAGTTGTTGCGCGTTGCCACCCTCGAGCACGGCATGACCCTGGTGATGGTCACGCACGACCCAGATGTTGCAAAAAGTGCCGACCGAACGGTAAGAATTCGTGATGGGATTTTGGAGGTGAACCCATGAGCAGTCTTTTCAATCACGCGGCGCGAAGTGTTTTTCGCAAGCCCGTCCAAACGCTGACCTACCTGCTGGGTCTGATGCTCGCCGTGGGCTTGTTCGTGGATACCCTATTTTTTGTAGACCTTTCCCAACGCGACATGACCAAGAACGCGCTGGCACCCATTCAAGTGGACATGGTGGCTCGAGCCACGACGCCCGAACTTCCTGCTGGGGCGCTCGAGACAACCTTAAAAGGTCAAGCCATCGTCAAGTCTGGGGAATCGGTGGCAAATGCCGATTTCGCCTCACTCTCCAAGTTGGGCAGCACAAGCTCGAGTGCGGCGGGTAAAGTGTTTGCGCTGAACCAGTCTTATTACAAGACATTTGGCTTCTTGCCCATCGTTTCGGGGAAATATGATTCGACTGGCGCGATGGTCGGTGACGCCACCGCCACGCAATTGGGGCTGAAGGTCGGTGATTCCATCAGCCTTAAATTTGCGGCAGGCATTAAAAGACCCTACACCGTAAAGATTTCTGGCATTGTCGGCATGGGGGTCAGCGAACCGCTGTTTTACAACCCAGACCCAGCCGGCGGCGAAGGTTACGGCGTTGTCGCCGATGTGGTTTTTATGCCACCGGTGATGTTTGAGCGTGACCTGTCCCCGACGCTCTCAAAACTTCCCATCACCACCTCGAGCGTCGGACAGACGGGTTCAAACGTGGTGCTGCTGCCCGTCGAACGGCAGGTGCATCTCAAGATTGACCAGAGCGGTCTGAATGCCGACCCAAGCAAAGCCTTGAAACAACTCGATGCTCTGCGCCGCAGCCTCGAGCGACCCTTTCCAGGGCAGGTGCGGGTGCAAAACAACCTCGCCAAAAAACTTGATAACGCTAAAAAGGATATTCTGGCAGCCAAAATGCTGTTCTTGTTCTTGGCGATTCCGGGCATCCTGCTGGCGGCGTACCTCTCCAAATACGCGGTTGAACTTTCAGCCGAACAGCGCCGACGCGAACTCAGCCTGCTGCGTGTTCGTGGTGCTGGAACTCGAGAGGTGCTGTTCATTACCGCCTTCACTGCCCTGATTCTGGCAGTCTTGGGCATCCTTTCGGGTTTGGTCTTTGGCACGTTAATGCTGGCGTTGACCCTTGGAACGGGCGTGTTCACCGCCGCAAACCTCGAGCTTGTTGCGCCAAGTGTAGTCTGGGCGGCGCTGGGTGGTTTTGTCCTGACCGCACTTGCGTTCTTTCTGCCCGCTTGGGCGCAACTCCGTGGCGAGATTTCGGGCGCACGTCGCAGCGTGACTCGAGTGCAGGCAGCACCACTCTGGCGCCGCATGAACGCCGATTTTCTGATGCTGATCGTGGCTGGAATCGTGTTGTACGTGACCGATGCCAATGGTGGTTTTAAACCGACTGGTACTGAAGGTACGGCGGTCACGCTCTCGTTTTACCTGTTCCTCGCGCCGTTTATGTTCTGGATTGGGGCGACCTTGCTTTTGATCCGACTGCTTGATTTGCTGCTGACTCGAGGTGCGCCTCTGGTCGCTCGGGTTTTGAAAGGCACGTTCGGAGAATTGGGTGTGGTGGCGGCTCGAGGCATGACCAGGCGCAGCAACGCGATGGGTTCTGCCGTGACCTTGACGGCACTTTCGCTTTCGTTCGGCGTGGCACTCTCGCTGTTTCTGGGGACGTACACCACGCAAAAGCAGGGCGATATTGCCTATGTGGTTGGCTCGGATGTGCGTGTTACCCCGCCTGCCAGCGCGAACCTGACACCCGAGTTTGCTAGCAAACTCGCGGCACTTCCCAATGTGACCAGTGCAACCGCCCTGGCTCGAGACCCCGTGGCGTTGATCGGCAGCGAGAAAAAAAGTGTTTACGGCATTGACGTGACCAGCTTTGAACGAACCGCTTACCTGACAGGCGCCATGTTTGAAAACGGCAGCAGCCACGACACGCTGCAAGCTTTGAAGAACACGCCAAATGGGGTGCTCTTGGCTCGAGATCAAGCCGATAAGTACGATATCAAGGTTGGTGATAAAGTCTTGATGCGCTTGTATAACCCGCGCACCGCACAATACGTGCCTCTCGAGGCGAAAGCGGTGGGGATTTACACCTACCTGCCCACCTCGAGCCAGGACGCGGATTTCGCCCTCAACCGAGACTTCATGACCAAGAGCGTTGGCACAGCCGGCGCAAATGTATTCTTGGTCAAAACTTCCAATCCAGTAGGTGTGACTTCGGGCATTCAGAGCACTTTTGGTTCGGGCTTGACCCTAAAGCTCGAGAATATCCTGACCGCCACCAAAATTGATTCGAGTTCGCTGACCAGCCTCAACCTGGCAGGACTGGGGAGCCTCGAGCGCTTGTACACGGCATTGATTGTCGCCGCAAGTTTGGGTGTGTTTTTAATCTCGATGTTGCAAGCCCGCCGCAAAGAGTTTGGCACGATGCGGGCGCTTGGCACGGACGAAACTCAACTCCGTACCTTGTTGGCGGCAGAAGCCCTGTCAATCTCGAGCATCAGCCTTGCCACTGGGGTTGGCATTGGTGCGGGCATTGCAGCCTTGTTTGTGATGCTCTTGCGGGTGATCTTCCTGATTCCACCAGTGGGTTTGACTTGGCAGGTTGGCGATTTGGGATTGCTGCTCGGACTTTCGTTGTTGGGCATGATTCTTGGAGTGTTGTTGGCCAACCGCGCCCTCTCGAGATTGCGTGTCAGTGAGGTGTTGCGCGAGGTGTAATGGCTTTCTTTTAATATCACGGTTTTACTCGTATTCCGATCAATTCCTAAACGTGCTTCAAAAACCAGGTGTGGTCGCCCGAGTCCCTTAACCTAGAACCTGTTTGGAATTCAATGTCACGACAAATACCACCGACTGAACAAAGGCATGACTCTGCCAAGGTTTTGTCGGACATACGCAAGTTTACCTCTCGAGGTTTCCAACCACAGCCCGAGTTTTAAACTCAACTCCTGAACAAAATGAACTAAAGCTTGTCAGCCCATTGTCTGCTCACGTACACTCCCTTTCGACCACCAAATCAAAAAAACCGCTTTGCGAAGGCATTTATTGTCATTTCAATACGGACTGGTGTGTTGTTCACGGGTCGGTTGTGACTCGAGTGGAAAGGGATGCCATGAAAAAGAGTACACGTTTTTTGGTGATGGCTGGAGTGGCGCTGTTGCCGGTTGCTTTGATCGCGTTAAGCGGCGCGAGGGCGCAAAACTCGAAGGTGCGAATCATGGTTGGCGGCATGAACAAACAGATTTACTTGCCTGCCAAACTTGCGGAACAACTTGGGTATTTTAAAGCCCAAGGGATCGATGTCGAATTGCTCGACGAGCCGTCGGGCGTCAGCGCCGAGAACGAAATGCTGGCGGGGCAGGTGGATGGCGTGGTTGGTTTTTACGATCACAACGTTGACCTTCAGGCGCTGGGCAAAAACACCGAATCGGTGGTGCAATTCAGCCGTGCGCCTGGCGAGGTCGAATTGGTCTCGAGCAAGATGGCTGGCACAATCAAATCGGCAAAAGATTTTAAGGGTCATACGCTGGGCGTGACAGGTTTGGGTTCTTCGACCAGCTTTTTAACCCAGTATTTGTCGGTCAAAAACGGCGTACCTGTTTCGGATATCACACTGCTGGCGGTTGGAGCGGGCAATACCTTTATTGCGGCAATGCAGCAGGGGCAGATTGATGCGGGCATGACCACCGAACCGACCATCTCGAGGATGCTGAAAACGGGTGATGCGAAGGTCTTGATTGACATGCGAACCCCAGAAAAAACCCAGCGTGCCTTGGGCGGGTTGTACCCTGCGGCGTGTTTGTACATGCCAACCGATTACGTCAATTCGCACAAGGTCGAAGTGCAAAAACTGGCGAACGCTTTTGTGAAGACCTTGGGTTACATTGCGCGACATACGGGCGCAGAGATTGCCGCCAAAATGCCGAACGATTACTTGGTGGGCGACCCAGATTTGTACATCAAAGCGCTCGATGCGGGCAAGCGCATGTTCACCTTGGACGGTGTGATGCCCGACACGGGTCCTGAAACAGTCTTGCGCGTGTTGGCAACTTTCAAAGCCTCTCTGAAGGGCAAGACCATTGATTTGTCTAAAACCTTCACCACCGAATTTGTCAAAAACGCAAAATAATTTTTAGACCATAAACACGAGCCTCTCAAGTTTTTCTTGGGAGGCTCGAGGAGAGAAAATGAAGACTGATTCTGGTGTGGCGATTGAGCTGAGTCATGTCAATCGCCGTTTTATTTCGCCTGACGGGACGTTGTTGACGGCGTTGCGAGATTTTTCGATGACGGTGAGGCGCGGCGAGTTTTGTGCGGTGGTCGGTCCGACGGGTTGCGGCAAATCGACCACGCTCGGTTTGATTACGGGCTTGGCGCGTCCGAACGATGGCGAGGTGCGGGTGATGGGCGTGCCAGTCTCCAAAATTGATCCGCGCATCGGTTTTGTCTTTCAACAAGACGCCGTTTTCCCCTGGAAGAGCGTGCTCGAGAATGTCGCCTCGGGTCCGTTGTTTCGTGGCACACTGCGCCCGCAGGCGCTCGAGAAGGCTCGGGATTGGGTGGCTCGGGTTGGCTTGGCGGGTTTTGAACAACACTATCCGCATCAGTTGTCGGGGGGAATGCGCAAGCGCGTGGCGTTGGCGCAGACGTTTATCAACGAGCCCGAAATTCTATTGATGGACGAGCCGTTCAGTGCGCTTGACGTGCAAACTCGAGTCTTGATGCAGGATGAACTCCTCAACCTTTGGGCGGCGAGCAAAGCCTCGGTGGTGTTTGTGACCCATGATCTCGAGGAGGCAATTGCGCTGTCCGACCGGGTGTTTGTGCTGACTTCGGGTCCTGCCACGGTCAAAGCGGTGTATGACATTGATCTGCCGCGCCCGAGGATTACCTCCGAGATTCGGTATGATCCCAAATTTATCGAGATTTCCAAGGTGATTTGGAACGATTTGCGCGAGGAGGTGCTTGTGGCTTACGAACGTTCCATGAAAGTTGCTGGCGCGAGAAAGGCGGCGGCATGAGCGAAATAACCACGCGTTCAGTGCCTGCAAGCACTTCACCGCTCGAGGTTGCGGCGGCGCTCGAGGTGCGCAGACGCAAAGTGTTGATCACTTTTTTAAGAATCATGGTCAGTGTGGTGTTGTTTGGTGGCTGGGAATTGCTGGCACGACTGAAAATCATTGATACGTTTTTTTACTCGATGCCCTCCAAGATTCTCGAGCAAATCTGGACGTGGATCACGCTAGGCACAGCCCAAGGTCCGTTGTATCAGCAAATTCTGGTGACGCTCGAGGAAACCGTGCTGGGTTTTCTGATTGGCGCGGTGCTGGGAATTATTGCGGGCATTGGTCTGGGCAGGAACAAATTGTTGGCGGATGTTTTTAGTGTTTACATCCGAATTGCCAACTCGATTCCTCGGGTCGTGCTGGGTTCAATTTTTGTGATTACGTTGGGGCTTGGAATGCAGTCCAAGGTCGCGCTGGCGGTGGTGATGGTGTTCTTTGTGGTCTTCGGCAATGCCTTCCAGGGTGTGCGCGAGGCAGATCGCAATTTGATTGCCAACGCCAGAATACTGGGCGCATCGCCGCATCAGGTCACGATGAACGTGATCATTCCGTCCGCCATGAGTTGGATTCTGGCAAGCTTGCACATCAGCTTTAGTTTTGCGCTGGTGGGCGCGGTGGTCGGCGAATTCCTCGGCTCGAGACAGGGCATCGGTCTGATGATTTCAACGGCGCAGGGCAGCTTCAACGCGGCTGGCGTATTTGCCTCAATGGTGATCCTCGCCGTGGTCGCGCTGAGCGCCGAGTATTTAATCACCGCACTCGAGAACAAACTCATCAAATGGCGACCCGCAAACCTGGTCGAAAATTAAGTTTGAGCGGTAGACTGCCTAAAACATCGCGAAAGTGACCAAAGCCATGAGACTCGAGGTTTCCACAACCCGTCCAAACCCAGCAACTCGAGCTTCAAAAGGTTCGGTGCTCGAGGTTGTATCAAAACGGCTTGGACGCGGCAAATTGGGCATTCAGGTGCGTTTGTTTTTGTTGCAGGCGGTGGTCGTCTTGGTGCTGACTTTGGCGCTGGCAATCGTGCAGGGCGTGGTGCTCGAGCGTTCGATTCAGCGCGATTATGGCGAACGGGCGCTGGGCATCTCGAGGTTGGTCGCCACCATGCCGGATTTGGTGGACGCCATCGAGCATTCAAACCATCCGAGCGCGAGCATAAATCCACTCGCCAATCGAATTCGTGGTTTGGTGGGAGCAGATTTTATTGTGGTCGGCGATGTTCACGGGATTCGTTTGTCGCACCCGAATCCCGCCAAACTTGGGCATTCGATGTACGACAGCGCCGAACCTCGAGCCGACACCGATCAACCCCTGGCGGGCGTTGAGATCATCAGCATCGCCAAGGGCGGTCTAGGCGTTTCGATTCGCGGTAAAGTTCCGATTTTCAACGCTCAAAAACACGTGATTGGTCTGGTCTCGACGGGTTATTTGTTGCCAGGAATCCAACAAATTGCAGCTCGGGTCAGCAGTTCGATCTATCCGTGGTTCGGTTTGGCGCTCGGACTCGCGTTGCTCTCGAGCATCATCATTGCACGGCGTTTCAAACTTGAAATGCTCAACCTCGAGCCTGAACAGATTTCGGCGTTGGTGCTCGAGCACCGTGCGGTACTCAGCGCACTTCAAGAGGGCGTTTTGGTGCTTGACGCCGCTGGAAAGGTTTTGCTCGCCAACCCTCGAGCCGCACAAATGCTTGATTTGCAAGAATCAGAACACGTTTCAATCTCGAGCCTCTGGGCAGAGCTGTTCGAGTCGGGTTTGCTTGCCAACTCGAGTCAGGCGCAAAATCAAGCGCTGCGCTTAAACGGGCTCCCCGTCTTGGTCAACGTCCTAGAGGCGGCAGACGGGCGGCGCGTGGTGACGTTTAGGGACCGCGCAGAGATCACGCAGATTGCTGAGGAACTCACCCAAACGCGCCAGTATTCCGATCTCTTGCGGGCGCAAACCCACGAGTTCATGAATCGTCTGCACACCATCTCGGGTTTGATTCAACTCGAACGTAAAGATGATGCCCTCAATTTGATTCACCTCGAGTCCGAACGCGCCCGCGTGATGAGAGATTTGATCTCCGAGATTCAAGTGCCGCACCTCGCAGCCTTGATTATTGGCAAGGTCGAACGCGCCCGAGAGTTGGGCGTACATTTTGGACTCGAGCCTGGAGCGAACCTTGGCAGCGAATGGACGGCGTTGGCGGCAGATGTGCTCGTGCCTGTGATTGGCAACCTTATCGAAAATGCGTTTGAATCGGTGCTCGAGACTTCCAAAAATCCCAGCGTCACCCTTGCCATCGGCACTGACCCTGAAGGCTTGCAACTCGAGGTGATCGACAACGGCGCTGGTGTTCCAGAATCCTCAAGGCAACACATATTCGAGCCTGGATTCTCGAGCCACGGCGCAACTCGAGGCTTAGGATTGGCTATGGTAAAACAGCACGTCAACGCCCTTGGCGGAAGTGTTACCTGCTTTGAACGCGCCAGCAAAACCGTGTTTCAAGTCAGTTTGCCACACTCGAGCCTTGCTCCTTTGAGAGCCGCCTCATGAGCCTCGAGCCTTCCAAACCAACCCGCGTTATCCTGATCGAAGATGACCCTTGGGTGATGCTGCTCAACCGCCAAATGCTCGAGTCAGAAACCGATTTTTGTGTGGTTGGCGAAGCCGAAACCGTGAAACGTGGCTTGGCAATTGCCAAAACGCTCGAGCCAGATTTGCTGCTGGTGGATGTCTTCCTTCCCGATGGCAGCGGTCTGGAATTGGTGCATCAACTGCGCAGCGAAAACCTGCCGTTTGAAGCGATCATGATTACCGCCGCCAACGACCTTGAAAGTGTACAACGCGCCCTGCGTGATGGAGCGCTCGATTACTTGATCAAACCGTTTCAGCAAAGTCGCCTTCGCCTGGCGCTCGAGCGATTCCGAACGCGTGAATCCATGACCCAAAAGGACAAGCAATTCACGCAATTCAAACTGGATCGCCTGCTCGGTCAAACCAGCGAACGACTGCCCAAAGGTGTGGATGCCACCACCCTTGAGCAAGTCCAGAATTCGCTGTTAACCGCCACTGAGCCTTTAAGCGCCGAAGAACTCGGCGTTCAGGTGGGTTTGAGCCGTGTCACCGCCTGGCGCTATCTCGAGCATTTAAGAACCACTGGCGTTGTGACGCTTGAGGTGGCGCATGGGACGGTCGGCAGACCTTCAAAACGATATGGTTTGGTGAAACGGATTAAGAATTAAACCATTTACCAGTAAGTCGTCTATTTGATCGGGATACTTTCAAGATTTTTGAGGAATTAATAGAATTACAGTGATTTTGGCATTGGTTGAGAATCATACGATATACCCACAACCCGCGAACCAAGAACACGCCAGCACTTCACCAATCAACCTTTTACCACGACCAATCGCATCCACCAACGCCCGCCGAGAACGCACTCCAACACCAGGGAAGACAACGATTCATGACAAATGACTCTTCCGCAAGTTGTGTGAGTGATTTCAGCCGTTCCCCAAAGTTGAGATGCAACCTGAAACAAGTGGTCAGCAGGGCTACAGCGTAAAAGACGGCTTGTCGAGCAGGCTTCGGGGAACACACACTGGTGGAGGGCGTTCTCTGGGAAACTACTTAAAACTAGATTAAATCGGATGTACTGACTCCTGCAATTTTAGCTTAATATAAGACCATGCCTTGGACACCATCAAA